>CAVZPN010000001.1:0-44675 GCA_963777125.1 uncultured archaeon
GTACTTGCCGTCGGTGCAAGATTCAGCGGGCAGGCCTCCTCGGTGACGCTGATATCGAGATGCACATCGGCGGCTCGCGCCAGCGTCGAGCCGGGCTTGCCGGTCATTGATATCAGGCTGGCACCCATGCGCTTGACGAGCGGCAGGATGGTCACGATCTCCTGGGTTTCACCGGAGTTCGAAACCGCCAGCAGCAAATCCTGCCGCGTAATCATGCCGAGGTCGCCGTGACTCGCCTCCGCCGGATGCATGTAAAAAGAGGGCGTGCCGGTGCTGCCCCTACTAAATAAACTAAGTACAACATATTTGCAAAAAGCAACAAATGTATATAATCAATTAGCAAAAACAACATCTGAAAAAAGAGAAGAAATAGAAAATCTAGCAAAAGTTCATCAATATACATAAACAATTAACATCATAAATTAATTAATATTAGACCTTGCGCGATAATTTCTACGATAATTGGAATTGTCTAAAAGTATATTATTATATTTTTTTCTATTAAATCTTTCTGCAAGTTTCCAATTCTTTGCATCATTCTTTGTTAAATAACTACTTATATCTATTATAATATCATTAGCTAACATAGAATTAGCGCGTATCAGCATCTCATTATTTAAAGAATCTATAGCCACTATGCTCTCATGCACTCCAGCATAATTCATACTCATAATTACGTCAATGTCTAACTCTTCTCGATTAGGCACGTATAGTTCTGTAATATGCGCCCTATCATAATCATGAGTCATAAATGGTCCAGGTCCACAGACTAAAATACCAATAACTTTACGTTTAGTATTTTCTGAATTTACATTTAGGGTATTTTGTGGCGCGTAATGTGCTGATAAGTTAATATCATTATTCACAATTTCTTTTTTCGGACTTAATTTATCTAAACCTACATTATGTAGCATTTCTTCTATTAATTGAACTCTATTCATCTAAGTTTAGAATTAGTGTAAGGTATATAAATTTAATTAGACAATATTGATACATTTTATTATTAAAAATAAAATAAAATAAAAAAATAAAATATATAAAAATATTATATTAATGTCTCTCTAGCAGGAATTATATCGTGCTTTAGCTTATAATCATTCTGCCTAGAGTATTCGCGATATAATGCTACATTGAATACATTTTCACCAAACTTTTTTATAAATAATTCATTTATTGCAGCACATGCTCTATCAACACTATCTTTTTTACATTCCATGTCTGCAAGCACTCTATGGTATAAATCGTACTTAGTGGTTGTTTTTAGCTTATCTAGTTCTTCTGAAGTCTTATGTGGCTCGGCTGCAAGCGCATCTATTAAGTATCTTGCAATTATTGATCTAGTTTCATTTCTACTAGCAGGAACAGTAATATGATTATTTCTTCTTTTTGTTAAATATTCTTCAAAACTAGCAGCATCTGTTAATATCATATATATTCCATCGTGTAATTTATTAGTTATATCAAGAAGTGCATTATCATCATGTAATATCTTTTCAAGAGTGCGTGTATCTGATACGAATTTTTCAACAGTTTTTGTTCTTCCATCAGCTACAGGAACTATAGTTTCATATTGTATAAGAAAAGTATCCTTGAATATAGGACTTGTCCAGGATATAATCCCTGTATATTTATAGTTATTATTTGTTTCTGTTGCATTCATAATTCCACCTTCAAACATATTTAAAATATATTTACGTAGAGTATATAAACTCATACCTAGTATGAAAAATAATACTTTATTTATATTTTTTTCCATTATAGAAATAATCCGAACTAAAATAAAAAAAACAAGAATAACTAAGTACTAATAACCATTAGAATAATAATAAAAAAATAATTAGAATTTCTTAAATTTAGCTGCTGTATCAATTAAATCAACATGACCTAAGAATACACCACGGCAACAATATCTTTCAAGGCCAAGTTCATCCATAACTTTCTTCTTGTCTTCGCCTTTTAAAGTTCGTTCTTTATATTCTTCCCATAAGTGTGCTACTGGTTTTCCGCATGAAAAACATCTTATTGGAATAATCATATTAAACACCTATATATAACTTTAAATTTAATAATATAAAATAAACTTCATCTGTAGGAAGTTTGAGTTCCAGCTCTTGCTTGACCATGATGATTTGGTTTACTAATTTCTCTAGTTCTAATATCTGCAACTAATAATTGACGATCATAATCTAGGAATAATTCCTTTAATTTACCATTGTATTCAACAAGTGCTCTTGCAACTGCAAGTCTTGCTGCGTCAGCTTGATTAATGTAACCGCCACCACGAACAATGATATCAATATCAACTTTAGATGCAACTTCACTTGCAAGCATTAAAGGTTCTCTAACTTTTAATCGTGCAAGATCTGTACTATAAATTTTTAAATCCATATTATTGATAGTTATTTTACCATTACCTTCAGATAATACTGCTCTTGCAATGGATTGTTTTCTTCTACCGCTAGTGATTATATTCTTCATTTTTTACTACTCCTAAAATTTTGAACCCATATGTTTACATAGTTCGCCTACTGTAACATATTTTAAATTTTGAATGTGCTTAATATGTGCTATATCAATAGTTATTGATTTATGTTGTTCTAATTCTTTTGGAGAACCAATGTAACACATTACACGCTTGAATGCAAGTGATCCTCTTGAAGTTTTGTATGGAATCATACCACGAACAACTCTTCTAATGTACATGTCTGGTCTTCTATAATAGAATGGTCCTTTTGACCAAGTACCTTGATTTCTTTTTCTCTCAGCTTCAGATAATAAATGTGCTCTATCACCACTAATATACATGTGTTCACAATTAATTATCTTAACAGTTTCACCATTTAAAGCTTGTTTTGCAACAAATGTAGCTACTCTGCCTACGATTAAATCTTTACCATCAACTATTATCATTTTATTTACCCTATGATTTTGATATTTTTTGCATCAGGATATTTTTTTAAAGCTTCTTCAACTGACATAATGTTTGCTTTACCTAATTTATCCTTTGCTTTTTGCGAATAATTATACGCTATGATTGTAACCTTCTTAGTAAGTTCTCCACCGGATAATAATTTTCCAGGAACTAAAACTATATCATTGTCTTGTGTGTACTTTTCGATTTTAGTTAGATTTACAACTCGATGATTTCTTGTTGGTCTTTCTAATTCTAAAGCCAGACTCTTCCAAACACCAGTTTTGTGTTCTAAAGATAACTTCTTCAAACTACCAATGAGTTCTTTCAATTTTTCGTTTTTATTTTCCAATGTCATTTTCTCAACTTTTATTCAATGATTTTAATACGAACTTTAATGCGAAGGACGTGATTCGAACACGCGCACCCACTAAGGGACTAGCATTTTGAAGTTGGCTTTTAACCCTTTTCAATGACTGCCTCAAGCTAGCGCATTTGACCAGGCTCTGCCACCCTCGCGTTGTTTATTCAATCTTCTTTACTAAATCTGCGAATTGTTCTAGCTCTTTATTGTAAATGTTAATTGCATTTACAACAATTTCCTTAGGTGTTAATTGTCCCCATGATTCGACTACGAATTTATATTCGTCGCCATCAACATCAGGCATTTTATAATATACTAACCCTGTTGCCCATTTACTGTGTTCCTTACCTTGACCCAAGACTGCTGTTGCTTCAAATTCTAATTCTTGACCTTCAAGTAATTTTACAATTGGCATCTTACCATATAATGGTTTGATTTCAGGATCTTTAGTTTTGATGTCGGACGCGTACACTGTGCATGGTCCTTGAACTTTTAATGTTAACTTTACTGTACATGAAGCGCAACCAGCACCTTTACATTTACATTCATTCATCATATTATATGATTTTATGTCTGTACTTAATGGAATAAGTCCTAATCTGTGAGCAATCATTTCATCGTATAATATTGAAGTATTTTTTCTAAATTCAACATCTTCGATTGCCATAACAGGAACTTCGAATCCCATGATTCTACGTAAAGTATTAGCATAAGCTGTATCTACACCTTTAACTGAAAATATTAACCTGTTCTTCTTTTCTTGATTTTCAACAAGTTTTATTTCCATAAATTTTCTCCCGCCGCTCACGGCCTTTTTTGGTAAAGCTTTTTTTAAAAAGGTTTATACTCTTCGTCCACGCTTTCCGCCTTTCTTACGACAAGTGTCGTGCGGTATTGGTGTAACTTCTTCAATAGATCCAATTTTTAGACCCATTCTTGATAATGCTCGAACAGCAGCTTGCGCTCCTGGTCCTGGTGTTGTTGGTCCATTGTGACCGCCAGGTGCTCTAATCTTAACATGAATACCAGTAATACCTTTTTCCATTGCTTGTTCTGCAGCAGCTTTTGCAGCCATGATTGCAGCAGTTGGGGAACTTTCAAGTCTATCAGACTTAACAACCATTCCACCACTTGATTTACTCAATGTTTCAGTACCGCTAATATCAGTAATATGAATTATTGTATTGTTGTATGATGAGAAGATATAACATATGCCCCATCGTGTAGTGTCATTCATCTTTATCCTCGTCTACCTTTTTTACCACCGAATTTGCTCTTTTCAGCAACTCTTGGTTTTCTCTTTGTTGATTCTTTAACTCTTTCAGCATGATCTGTATTGTAAAATGGCGATTTAGGGCTTATTTCAATACTTGCTTCTTCAGATAATCTAACAATGTATGATGGACTACTATTAATAGTGCTATTAATCAATACATGTCTATGAGTTATCATTTGTCTTGCTTGAGACATTGATTTAGCATAGCCTTTTTTGAATACAATTGTTTGTAATCTTCTATTTAATACATCTTTAAGACTAATACTTAATATTGCTTCTAAAGTTGCATCTTTAATAAGATTTAATGAATCTAATTTTTTTACAAGATTGTCTCTTTCAATTTTTGCTTGTGCATCATTTCTTGCGGATAATGCTTTAGCTTGATTTTTGAAAGAACTTAATTTTGCAATAACTTTCCATAATTCTGTCTTCCTTGGAATACCATACTCTTTAATTATCTGATTTTGCTCAGTAATTCTTTCTGTTCTCCACGGATGACTAGGCTTTGAATATTTTTTCCTTGTCTTTTTAATATCTCCCATTTTAGTTAACCCTTAATCTTTATGCTTTTTTAGGTGCTGGTGCCTTCTTCTTTACTCCTAAAGACACTTTACCCTTGTTCTTTCTGAAATTACTCTTTGTTCTTTGACCTCTTACAGGTTGACCAATCATGTGTCTAACACCCTTGTAAGATCTAATCTTCTTCATTCTCTTAAGATCATCATCAGTAACTAAGTTTAAGTCAGTTGTTATAATATGAATATCTTGACCTGTTTCATAATCCTTTCTTCTATTCATCATCCATGATGGACAATTATATTTAGCAGGATTTCTAATAACATCTTCTAATCTTAAAATCTCATCATTAGATAATTTACCTGTTATAGCACTAGGATTAACCTTTGCTGAAAAACATATAAAGTTAGAAAACATGTATTTAATACCTTTAATTTTTTGTAAAGCCATTAAAACTTTCTTTTCTCCTTTTAGATCAGTATTAACAATTCTTACAATGTGTCTAAAGTCTGCACCATATTTATCACTGTAAGCGTTAGTTGATTGAGGATTTTTATTAAATGCTGGTTTGCCAGTAGGTACTGGTTTTGCAACAACTGGTTTTTTTGCTTGTTTATCTTCCATAATAATCACATTTTATTACCAAAAGCGCAAGAGAGAATGATTCATATGAACCCTAACAATCGCTCTCTTGGAACTCGGGTTAATACTAATGGGAATTTTAAGATATTTATAAATTGTTCGATTTTCGAATAAAACAATATAATAAACTAATAAATTATTATAAAAAATAAAATTCACAAGTTCAGTCGTTACTAACTATTACGTCTATGATTATTAGAAGTATAAAATGTAGTATTACCACCATACTTGTTACGAGTTAAAGCACCAGAGTTTGTATCAACATTCCTCAAATTTTTCAATTTTGGATCATTCTTTGGTCTTGGATGTTTTTGTTTTTTAGGTGTTGGTACAATCTCTTCAGTTGCTTCATAAGTTCTTTTAACCATTCTTTCTGGCCCACTTACTGGCGCAAACATTGGAGGCACATAAGTATCGGCCTTTGGAACTTTAGTTAATTGAATTGTAAATACTAATTTTACATCAGCCCTTCTTGAAGATGATAAACTTTGTTTAATTGCTGCGTATGCTGTTTTAACTGATTCAGATTTATCTTTAGACATTAATAATACACAGTCATCAGCTTTTTTTACTTCAATCATATTTTTTTGTCTAACTAAAGCAGGATTAGCGATTAAATCCTTTCTTCCAATACTTTCTGCATATTCATTAAGTTTTGTTACTGCATCAGCTACAGTTTGATCATCAAATGTTGTTGTGCCATCAATCTTAATCAAATCTATTTTTGAACCTTGAGTAATTAATGAATCTTTCTCTAAACCTCGAATTACTTTATCTACTTTCTTTAAAGCTTGAACAGCGCGAGTGATTTTAAGAGTATCATTATTTTTTCCATCAACATTTCTTGAAGTTCCAAAAAAATCCGTTCCACCAATAATAGAACTTTTTTCTGCATTAAAAGTTACTTTGGAAGTAATACTATCATTACCAAATTTATCTTTAGCCAAACTATCTATTGCAGGTTTTCCTATTTGTTCCAATGTTTTTATATTCAATTCTTGTTCAAATGCTTTATCAGAAACCATGCCTTCGCTACTATCAAAGTGATGACTAAATATAAAATAAGATTTTTCACTTTTAGTAATATTAATAGTTATTTCTTCTTCATAATAATTAGATTGACTAATTGTTGTAGAACGAACTATTGGCGGCAATTGTTTAATTGCGTGAATAGTTGCTGGCGCAAATATATTAAATGCCATAAGTCCTGCCATAACGTTTGTTAAGAAACCTTTTCTAAGTCTACCAAGAACTCCTGTTTTTGGAGCATCAAATGCTGCAGGTCTTTCAGTAAGTATTCTTGATGTATCAGTATGAAGTCCATTTTGATTAAGTAGATTTGTTGATGGATCCTTTATTAAATTTTTAGGAGGTGGTGCTTGTATGGTTTGACCATCCCAACCAGTAGTTTCTCCACCAATAGCATTTAAGCCTTTAACAGTTTCAGTTATTAGAGCTGTTTTTTTAACTAATTCAGCATTCATTGAACGCATGTCTAATTGCATTTGTTCAGTGTTTTTTATATCATCTTGTTCTTCGGCAGCCAAAATTGCTGCATCTTTACTCAATTCATCTTTATTTCTTAATTCCCAAGCACGTAATTGAGCTAAAATTTTATTTTCATCTTCACTAACTTTTTTGTTTTGAAATTTAGAGTTAGATGCCATGGATACATAAAATTGATCAAGAACTAATTGTAACTCTCTTATTTCTCGTAAAGTATTAGCTCTCATCATTTCAGAATTTTTAACCATTTCTTTAGCGAGTGACCCTCTATCTGTAAATAGTTTTAACAACACTTCAAATTGTTGTTTAGCATCGTTTAAACAAGTAATCAGTATTAAACTATCGCTTGCAGGATTTTTAGATACTTTTCGCAATTCTTTTGAAATTGCCAAAAATTTAGTTCTAATAGACATTGTTTTTTGATTAAGTTCTTTACGAAGAGTAGATCTTTGTCTCATATGATCGGCTGTAATAGTATCATTTGTAATATTCACAACAGGAGTTAATTCATGTTTACTTAATTCAACCATTCTATTTACAAGAATGTTATAATCGTCTCTAATTAATTCAAAATACTTGCTAATTGTTTCTCGTTGTTTATCATTTAAAGTAACACCAGCATTTTTTTCTTTAGAAAAAACATTTCCAAATTCTTCAAGTAATAAACTATACGATCGTAAAGGTTTATGAACTTCGAGTAGCATTTCATGATGTTCAGTTCTAATAATAATATTCAAATTAAATAATATTCTCTTTAAATCCCATAATTGTCTCGTAACTTTACGTTCAAATTGTTTTACTTCTTTTGCTTCTAAATTTTCAATATCAGAAATCTTAGCTTTATCGGTTTGTCTATCAAGAATTGTACGAAGTTGAGTTGCATTAACTTTAGCCTTATCTCTTTCAGGTTTTATTTGCTTGTAATCTGCAACAGCATTACTTAGTTCAATAATAGCACTAGATTCTCTACTTAATTCAGTTTTTTCCTGACTTGATGCGATCATATTTGATAATTTATCAAAAAATCTTATACCCATACTAACTCAACTCCTAATAAATAATTATGGTATTAGCAAATACAATTATAATAAGTAAATTGTTGCTATTTATTAACCTAAGAACGCGTATTTATAAATCTTATTCTAAAATCTATACTCTAAAGTATAAAACCACTAATAAAAATCCGCTGCTTATAACCTATGCACAATATATAAATTATAGATGCCTTTTGTTTAAAAAACTCTTAAAACAAGATTTTCTCTTTAATTTTCTTAATATCTTTAACAGTAATCCAAGCGCATGCACTACCAAAACCAGTTTTATCAATATTAAACGGAGCAATTTGTTTTACGTCATCTAGAAATATTAATATACAATAATTCTTTTTATGATAATACGCAGTATATTCTAATGTTTCCATGCAAATTTCTTTGCCATATTTTTTTAGAATCATTAAAACTTTATCTTTATTTAAATCTTCGAAGAATAATACCTTTGAAACTTTTGCTTTAGCAGTAATTGGTTCTCCACAATCTTTAAAGTATACTATGTCTTTAACTTTAATATTATTCCACGGAGTTCTTTTAGTTTGATACCATCTGCTCTCAATAGTTTTTTCTCGAGAAATAATCTTTTGTAATAATTTACGCTTTTTATCAAGAATTGCAATGTGATCCATTTTATTATACGCCAAACAATCGAGCAAAGAAATTTCTTCTCTTGACCTTCGGAAACTTGTTTTTTCCAGCATCTTCCAAATATTTTTGTTCTTTGATTTCTTTTAGATTCCATACTTCGAAATCAATAAGATATAATTTTGCGCGACTTTCACTCCAGATTATATTTGAATCAGATTTGTGATCATTACCTGGATCTATCCCTAAACTTCTTACTTTTTCCATTTCTTTGTTGAATAAATATTCGATTCTATTTCTACTGACTAGTGCATGTTTGTGATTAATTTGTAATATTATTGAATCATCAGGGATATATTCAATAATCAAGCCCCATACCGCTTCTTCTTTTCGTTTAATAAAGAAATCTTTACAATCAGCAACAGTATAAAGAGTATTTAGAGTATTTGCTTTATGACCTTTTTTCAATGTTTCTTCAATATGTTCAGGTATCTTTATTTGTACTACATCGCCATAGTTCAACACACTTATGCCTGCTCTATGAAGAAAATGCGCTATATCACACTCTTTTTGCAGAAAATATTTTGCGTTGTATCCTTCAGTATGATATAATATCTTAGCACCAATTTCAGGATGTTCTCTTATTCTGAAAAATGCGGCGCTTCTACCATTACTTATGTATCTTTCAATCTCAAGCATTATCTATTATTTGAATAGTTAATATTTAAGTTTATCGTTTTATGAATTTGTTATAAAATTAATCTAGAAGGATGACTGGAGGGATATTCCTACGCTTTTTACAAAAAGCTGCACCAAAAAACATTACTACACAAACAATAAAATAATTCTAGAAATAAAAATAACAAGGGCGACCGGTGGGATTTTCCTGCGCTTTTTACAAAAAAGCGCGTTAAAAGTGATTGTGAAACTAACGTTTCAGCAATCAAACGAGAATAAAGATAAAATAAATAATAACAAGGGCGACCGGTGGGATTTGAACCCACCCTAAAAGATCCACAGTCTTCTATGCTGCCAGGCTACATCACGGTCGCCATAATAATTTAGAGAAAGAATAAATGCTTTAAAAAGATTTAGATTATATTGGCTTAAAGTATTAAAAATATTAAAAAAATACACTAAAAATAATGCTAATAAATTCTAAATATAAACTCTAGATATTAATATAATCAGGGAAATAATTATATTTATACTCTTCGTAAGCTAGTAGTATTTCATAATCTTTAATGTTTTGAGGAAAATAATTTCTTATAGTATTAATGGTATCATGTAATTCATCTATCTCGGAAACACAAAGATATATTATTAAATCGTACTTTCCAACACATTTTACAGACCATAATATTTTATCATCATTCTGTAATACTTCTTTTAATGTTGCTTGATTTTTTATTGGCGCAGATATTCTTAAAAGAAGACAATATACACTATATTTTATGCTAGAATAATTTATTACTGGTATGAATTTTGTTATAATATTGGAACTAATCATATTTTTTATTCTATAAGCGACACTATCATGACTTAATTTATATTTCTTTAAAGACTCAGAAATAGCATATGCTGATTCGCGAGGTTTCTCAGATAACATCTTTAATATTTCTAAATCTTTATTATCTACAGAATAAGTTTTAATATCGCCTTGAGTATTTTTATTAAGAAGAGCTTTATCCAAATTAGAATTTTTTATCTTCAAAGGAATTGTTGTTTGTAAAAACTTTTTTGGAAATACTCTACTTACATAAGGCTTTGTAAGTATTAATACTTCATAAGATTCTAAATATTGCCTACAATCATCTATGGTTTGATCTAATATTGAATCAAATTCAGTTATATTTTTGGCAATTATTGCAAGTTCAAAATCATATTTTCCACTATATTTGATAATTGCGCGAATATAAGATCTATTCTGAAATTTTTTAATAATACTCTCTTCCACATCTTTTGTTGGTTTGTTTAATTGAATAAAAACATGATATGATTCATACCCAAATTTATGTATATCAATTATTGTTCTATAGCCCTGTATAACGCCAGTTTGTTCAAGATGTTTTATACGATAATCTGTAACATCGCGACCTAATCCAGCAACTTTTGCAATAGAAGAAGTTGACGTTCTCGCATCTGATTCTAAAATAGCCAATATCTTTTTATCTTTCAAATCTAAGTCAATAAGTTTATTCTTATCGACTTTTTGCAAATATCTCATTATAGCATAATTCGTAATCTATTTTAAAACTTTACGTAATTTAGGCATTTTTAATTCGAAGAGTTCTTATATTACGCAGATATACTATCACTAGGTGATGACGATGAACAAAACACACGACATTGAAAACATAACGATGATGACAGCAACATTAATGTCAAAACTCCCATACCATAATTTTAATCACGCATTAGATGTCTATACAGCAGTACAAACACTCGGAACAATGGAAAATGTTTCAAAAGAAGAAATGTTTATTCTTGAAAATGGAGCGTTACTTCATGACATCATAATGATACCGGCTAGAGTAGATAATGAAGAAAAGAGTGCCGAATTTGCACAAAGATATCTTCCAATATTAAAATACCCACAAAAGTATATTGAAAAAGTTTCAAAATTAATACTTGCAACTAAAATGCCAACAAAACCAAACACGTTATTAGAAAAAATAATATGTGATGCAGATACAGATAATCTTGGAAGAGAAGATTTCTTCTACAAAGGAGAACAAGTAAGAGAAGAATTAGGCGTAACTGATATGAAAAAATGGTATGAAAATCAAATTAAATTTTTAGAAGGACATAGATATTATACAGAATCCGCAAAAACTCTAAGAGATGCAACAAAACAAAAAAATATAGAAAAAATATACGATATATTATCAAATTTCGATAAAATTTAAATAATCAATGTATCATAAAACATTATGGAATATACTCAAGGAAAAGATTATTACTTACTTTATTCATTAGTTGGAAACTACGATAAAGAATTTATAGACTTAATGCAAAAAAATAATCGACATGTTGATTATGAAAAGTTTGTAAATTTTTATATTTCGGGAAGAAATAGAGAGAAAACTGAAAAAGGATTAGGATTAGATATTAACGAAATAATGTGTTGCATTTCTAAAAAAGATCCTGCAGTCATATATCATATTCCATATGGTTTAATATTATCTGGGGAAATTAAGACTATCTTTGATAATGATTCAGGATTAAGAAGATTAGAAAATGGCACATATCCAACAGAGCCGTATTACAACTTTACTAATAAAGTAAGTTTAGAAAATATTATGACTACATGGTATGATCATTTTGAAAAATCATCAACATTAAATTGGAATGAAGCAATTCTTAAAAAAGGGGCTAAAATCATAGGCGCTTTTCATGATCCTTCATTTAATTCAAAAATATTACGCAATAATAAAGCACTATTTAAAGATTCAGAATATCAAAGATTTATTGAAAAAATTATTGAATTAAAATTAGATTTAATAGAAATAAAAGCTAAATATATAATCAGATAATTCTTCATAATATTTTACTAATAATAGGCCCATAATTTTTGTTTCATAAAAAGATTTATATTATATCCATAATACTCTCTTAATTATGTTTGAAAGAATTAGAAATTTTATGAAGCTTAGTAAGACTCAGGCAATTATAATACTATGTGGAGTGTACTTATTTTTATCACTTGCGTCAAACATTGCATCAACTAAATTAATTTATATTGGTGGGCTAGTAACTGATGCAGGATTTATTTATTATATCATATTTACTTGGAGAGATTTAATTCATAAACAACTAGGGAAAAAAGCTGCGCTTACGACGATATATCTTGCAGCAGTGTTAAATATTCTTGCAGTAATATATTTTCAATTCGTCGTAAATTTACCTGCTGAAAGCAGTTGGGCAAGTTCTGGCGGTCAAGCTGCATGGAATTTTATATTTAGTTTACAATTACGTTTAGTAATAGGTTCAATTATAGCATTTGTTATTTCAGAATTAATAGATACCAAAATATATGAATGGTGGGGAGAACATGTTGGCAAAAGTAAGCCTGAATGGATGCGTGTTGTTGCCTCAAATTTTGTCTCAATAATATTCGATACATTAATATTTGTACTCATAGTATTTACAGGCGTTGTAGGTAATAATATATTATGGCAACTATTAATAACCAACATATTATTAAAGCTAGTCGCAACAGCAATATCTGCATGGATGATTTATTTGGTTCCAGAAAAACCAATATATGTCAATGATGGTTGAGAAGGAATAATTTTATGGAAAACGATAATTTAGATCAAACAGGACAACATTACATGATTGATAAATCATTAATAGCATTTATTATCGAAAATTCTGAATTAGTAAAAGAAGATGTAGTTCTAGAAATCGGCTACGGAAAAGGAGCATTAACAAGAGAACTTGCAAAGAAATGCAAAGTAATTGCAATTGATATTGAAGAATATAAAATTGATATTAAAAATACCACTTTTGTAACAGGAAATATCTTAAAATTATTTAATGAATTATATGATAAATATAAATTTAATAAAATTGTTGCAAATATTCCGTACAATATCTCTGAACCATTAATGAAATTAATATTTAAGAAACATTCTGAAATAGAATTAATTCTATTAACTGTCGGTCAAAACTTCGCAAATATTTTGCAAGAAACAAATAATAGACTAGGAATTATCACTAATAAATTGTATGAATTCGAAATAATAAAAACGGTTAAACCTAAATCGTTTAATCCACCTCCAAAAGTTAATTCATCAGTAATACAACTAATACCAAAATATGATTCATTTAGCGATTTGTATGTACATCTAATATTACTAGATGATAAATTATTAAAAAATGCATTAGAAGCAATCATTACAACGAAAACAAAAAAAGAAATTAAAACTCTAACCACTGCAAAAATGTTTGAAAAGAAATTGTATGAATTAAATAATTCCGAATTTATGGAATTAGACTTGTTTCTCGAAGACTTAATTGAATAAAAATAACTCGGGTTAAGTTGTTACTGTAAAATAGTAATATTTTTAAATAACACTTATTTACTAATAATCAATCGACTAAATAAGGAAATAAAAATGAATAAACTACAAAATACATTACTAGAAGGAATATTAATTGGAACACTTGCAGTTACAACAGCAGGATGCTTACAAGTAAAACACGACAAAAATCCTATACTAAGAGCAGAAGTAACAAATATAAGTCCACCAATAAATCACGGAATGATTAATGAATCATATATTGAAGCACAAAACGGAAAAACAACTTATTCAATACCAATGATATCACTTACTGAAAAAGGATCAACATCTTGGATAGAAAAAGGAGATAGTATAACGTTAATAAATACTACTAGAGGCTATCGTATTTTAGGAGTATATTATCAAAAACCACAATAAATAAGATATGTTAATTATCAAGATCATAAACTATATTCAATAAAAAATATAATAATTAAAAAGATAAAATGAACAAACTACAAAGAATAACATTAAACACATTATTACTAGGAGCAGTTGCAATTACTCCAGTAAGTTGTAATTTCAATAAAGATGAAGCAATCATAGTACAAGTAACTGAAGCTAAAGCATTAACTACATGGTATGGTGCAGATTGTTACATTGATACCAAAAAAGGAGAAGAAAAACAATTAATTATATGTAATGCACCTACAGACAGCATATTTTATAGTACCATACACGTAGGAGATAGTATAAAACTTAACCCAGAGCATACACAATTTTTAAGCGATATAGAAGTAGTCTACATAAATCCTAAACCAGTCCTATCAACAGAAGATCAACAAACATCTCAATCATACGATATGAATGAATTAAATACAAAACCAAACATTAGAAATCATATCGATATGAGTAAAGGCATATTCCTAAAACTTAATTCAGAACCTGAACGTCAAATAATAAAATCCCGAGTAATTAAAAGAGAAATAACAGAAGATAAATTAAAAAGCGAATACCCCTATACAGGATACGTTGAATCACAAAAAGGAGATAAAAATTATACATCTATAATGCCAATTTACAATGCAGCAAACTTTAATTCAGAAATACAAGTAGGAGATAGCATAATTCTTATTAATCCAAAACTAAATGGATATAATTATGTAGAAAGATTTCATAGACATAATTTAGATTATTCTAATTATTGAAAATACCATGGAATACAACTCCATATATGATGTGCTAAGAAAAGAATCATTTGGAAACCATCCTATATTTAGTACTTTCGTATATAGTGCAATGAGATTTAAAGGTACACTCGAAAATGTTTTTGAAGATTTAAATCAATTATGTTCTGAAAAAAATCATTCTGAATTAGACTTATACCAATTAATATTCCAACCCACTAGAATATTAAAAACATTAATGGATTCTAAAGAATATCTTACTAATAATCTCGATGTAAGAAAATATAGTATATTAATGAAAGAATCCTTAAGTTTGGTATCAGACATTTACGATTATAACAATTATGAAGAAAAAAGTTTAGAGGATAAATTAATATACCTAAAAAAATTATTAGAAGAAATAAAAGATAATCCGATAATACAAAAAGCTGATTGCGTCACATGGAATGCCAGTAATCCAGAATTTTCTCAAGAATCTGCTAATTTATTATACCAATCAATAAATAATTCACCAACATTGTTTATACCATTAGCACATGGAGGAACATCTGCTGGAATAGATGTATTTTTAAGATTTAAATCCTTATCACAATCCGAAAATTCAATAATATATCCCATAAGATATTCTAGGTATAAACTGAATGATATTAATCCAAAGATATCTGATTTTGAAAAAGGATATTTTAGAGAATTAGCAAAAACTCATCAAGTAGTATTATTTGATGAAGATTGTGAAGATGGCGGAACAATAAATACTGCTAAACAATATTTTTTAGAACATCTTGAAATACCAACATATGTAATCATCAACGATCCTTCGCCGGAATTATCTAATTACCGGTTTATAGACAAACATAAATTACAATAGTCAAAATAAATTAGTTTATATTTTATTATATTTTATTTTTCTAAAATTATTTCATCTTCAAAATTTCTTTTGTCTTCTCAACGAATAATTTTGCTTCTTCTTCAGTATTATATAAATAGAATGATGCTCTTGCGCTACCATCAATTTTATGTTCATTAAACCACGAATGAACGCAATGTCTTCCTGATCTAATCATAATATTAGCGTAGCTATCAAGTAATAATGCAACTTCGTGATAATCCATTTTATTTTTTGCGTTAAAAGAAACTATTCCACTTCTAAGTTTTGACTCTTGTGGACCTAAAATATTAATATGATCTTTTAATCCATCTGTTACAATTTTATTTAATTTTAATTCATGTTCATGTATATCATCAATATATTTTTTTAAATACTCAACTGCTGCGCCAAGACCAATAAATCCCGCATAATCTTGAAGGCCAGCTTCAAACTTTTCAGGCAGATGTGCAAACGTTGCATCATCATAGGTAGTATCATCAACTGTGCTTCCACCAATATTATACATTGATAATTTTTTTAACAATTCTTCTTTTCCATATAATATCCCCGTACCGGTAGGACCTAACATTTTATGACCAGAAAATGCCACAAAATCGGCATCTAATTTTTTTACATCAATTGGTTTATGCGGTACAGATTGTGCAGAATCAAGCATTACTATTGCATCATATTTATGTGCAATAGATATCATTTCTTTTATAGGAATGGACGAACCATCCATATTACTTGTTTGCAGCATTGATACAAATGATTTAGAATTTGTACTTTTAGCTTTTTTTAATATGGCTTCAAAAGCAATCATATCAAATCCGTCCTTTGAAGTTGTAGTATTAATTCTTTCACGTTTTAATCCTTTCTCTCTTGCAAGCATTTGCCATGGCAGAAGATTAGAATTATGTTCTTTATCTGTACTAATTATTACATCATCTTTTCTAAAACCGAAAGATTTTGCAACAAGATTTATTGATTCAGTAGCATTTCGTGTAAATACAACTTCTTTGTCGGATTTAGCGTTAATAAATTTTCTAACTATTGTTCGAGAATTATTATACTCTTCAGTTGCTCTTTTGCCAAGTTTATGATGACTTCTTTCAGCACATGCAGGATACTCATAATAATACTCATTCATTTTTTCAACAACTTGCACAGGTTTTAAAGTCATACACGCATTATCAAAATATATTACTGGTTTGCCACGTATTCCATTCTTTAAAATTGGAAAGTCATCACGAATCTTAGTTATGTTCATAATAGGGCTTATTATATTTTCGTTTAAAAGGTTTATTAAAATTAATTCATAAAATCAAATCTTTAAGTCATAAAAACGAAAATAGAAATAACGCCTATATTCACTTCAAAGTGATTAAATAATAATTAAATTTATAAATTAATTTCTTATACTCAAAATTAGATAGAGATTAGTTGTTAATTAAATCATTTGGGGGATATTATGAACAAAAATAATTTTCTAAAAACTATTTTAGTAGCAGGATTAACATGCGGAATTCTAAATTGCAATGATAAATCAAAAAAATACGAAAGATACGAATCATATTTTCCAAAAGATGCAAAAGAGAGTAAATATTTTCCAAAAGATAACTATAACCAAATATTAAATGGTCAATCAATACGCACAAAAGAATTAGAAACTTCTTCAAATATATATTATGCATTAGAATATGGTCTTGATAACAAAGATACAGCAGTATATATTAATATAATATCAAAATCAACAGCACCGCAATTAGATAATATTGTAGACGTAGTATTAATTAAAGGACACACTATGAATCAATTTCAGAAATATCAATATCCTGCAAAAAACGCACTAGACTCAGGATTAATAACTATTAGTCAAAGCACTTACAATGGAATTAAATTAGAATTAGAAAATCTTAATAAATAATAACTCAATTAAAAATAATGACGTTAAATGAACCTAACTAAAATTATTACTAGCGCAATAATCGGAGCAGGAATAATTATAACAATAACTGAATGTCATGTTCCTAACAACAGGAATAATTCTAATAACTCAAATAAAATATTTCCGCAATATGCAATTAACGATACCATAGATAAGGAATTTATTAAAACAGAAGAAATATCAAAAGGAATAAGCTATTTTAAGACCGTAAGTTATAACATGACCATAATGGATTCTCTTGGGAAAAAAATAGAGTACACAGACGTGTTATCAAAATCCATTAATGGAACTTACGAGTTTAAAGGAATATATGCAATCAGTATTGAAGCACCAACAAAATATTCTGAATTATTAAATGGTCAATTCGATTTTAAAAAAGAACAAATAAAATTCGATAATTACAAAGAAAAGATACTACAGCACAATCTTAAGAAGAATAATTTAAAATAATTATACAATCGTAATATCAAAATTAGAAAATACTAATACTCCCTACAAACCTAATAATTTCTAAAAATTTAATCTAAAACTACGGGTTGACCTTTCTTTAGTACACGAATAATATCCGAGGAGAATCCTGCTTTCTGAACTTCTGCTGCTAGAGCATAACATTGATCTTTTTCCCCATGTTTAATATTTATACTCTTTAAAGGATGTCCTGAAAATGAATTATTAATATATTTTAAATGTGCAATTGATTCTGCAGCATCTACGTGCCCACTAAATCCTGAAACATTTATTACATCTGCATTAAGAGGAACAAATGATTTACCAAATTTATCATTAAATTCAATATGTGGATTCTTATTAAGTAACTTATATCCTCTCGTACCTTCAGCTTGATAACCAAGTAAGGCAATAGTATTGTTTGGATTAGAAATAGTATTTTTTAATATATCAACAACTCTTCCCATATCACACATTCCTGATGCACCAATAATACAATAAGGAGTCTTATTTTCAGCTAATACTTTCTGAGTTTCAACATATTTTTCATGATGAATAAGTTTATCAAACCAAAATGGATTATCATTTTTAACTAAAAATTTGTTTACTGTTTCTTCGTCCATATCTTCTGGATGAGCCATTATTATCTTACTAACTGCATCAGCACCAGGACTTGAAATATAAAAATTCATATTTTCAGGTAATTTACCGGACTTATAAAAATCATATAATATCACAGATAATAAATGTGTTCTCATAATACTAAATGCAGGAATTATTAACCCACCATTACGTTTTGCAGTATTATGTATTGCATCATATAACATATTAACAGAATTTTCTAAAGGCTTATGAGTTTTAGCACCATATGTTGCTTCTAAAATAATGTGATCTATTGGTTTTGGAAAATCTTTTGCTGGCGCTTTAACAATTGGAATATTAGCTACAGGATGATTACCAATTAAATAATCAGTTCTTCCTAAATCACATGCAGTTAAAACCGTAGTATTACGACCATTGGCATGTATATCAAATAATATTTGTGAGGATCCAGGAATGTGTCCTGCATCAAAAAATGTTGCAGTTAAATTTTCATCAATAATTATAGGTTTATTATATGCAAATCCGCGCTTATTTCCTTTTACAATTTCTTTATCAGTATTAAATAAACCTATAGCATGCTTTACATCTGCATACTTAAATTTACTTTGCTTAAATGGAATAAATTCTCCTTTTTTAGGACCACTTTCAAATCTTCTACCTTTAATGCTATTATTATACATTGCAACACTACTTGCTTCCTGTGCAATTTGTTGTTTTGTTATTTCAGCCGTTTGATAAGTAGAAAATATTCTACCATTAAATCCTTCATATATTAATTCAAGTAATTCTCCTACATGATCCCCGTGTGCATGTGTGATAAAAGCATCGCTAATACCTTTTACATCAAAAGGAAAAATTCTACTATTAGAATCTGATTGAACTTGATAATTTTTACCACAATCAATAAGATACTTTCTATCTTGAACTTGCAAGATTCCTTTCGAACCATCTATTGATTCTGCGGCACCGTATTCTGTGAATGTTAATGGGAAATTAGCCATGATTTAGGATAATATTACTACTTTATAATGGTTACGGTTTTGGACGCAATTCGGAGTAAAAGTACAAGGATTAAAAGCTTATTAGAAATTTACAAATTAGAAAAAAACACTCAATTACTTCCAGAATTGCCACCAAGCAATACCGAGTTCTTTATTTATTATCTTCTTAAATTCTTTATAATCCTTTGCGCCGACAATAGTTTGATTATTAATAAAGAATGTTGGCGTAACAGTAATTCCTGAATTTATACCTTCAGTATAACTTTGATCTATTAAAGATTGGTATTTATTCGTGTCAAGACATTTTTTAAATTGAGCAACATCTAATTTTAATTCATTTGCATAAGATATTAAATTATCTTCAAATTGTTGTTGTTGATTTGCAAATAAATATTCTCTATATTCCCAATATTTTCCTTGATCGAGTGCACAATGTGCAGCTTCAGTTGCACGCATAGCATTAGCATGAGTAATACTTAATGGAAAATCTTTGTAAACAAACAATATTTTATCACCATATTTTTGATTTATTTTTTTCACAGTAGGTTCTATTTCTTTAGTATAATGACATGAATAACAACCAAATTCAACTATAACAACTTTAGCATCAACCGAGCCATAATATGAGCCAGGAACTAATTTTCCAATCGGCGGGGCATTAAGTTCCTTTGTTTGAGCAGACCCAGGAATTGCGCAAACGCTTCCAGTTGTTACATTTTGAGGTTTATTTGTTCCAAGTGGATCATATATGCAAAATTCATTACTATTTGGACCATTACAATTACCATAAACAACATAATTATATAATCCAAGACTCATAAAATAGAAGGTTACAAGAGTCAATATTAATAATACCCAAGAGAATACTTCAAAATATTTATAGACAGTTTTTCCAAGTCTTGGAGAAAATTTTAAAAACTTACCAGTAATTTGAGACTTTAATCTTGTATCAAGTCCAGTATCACATTTTCTAAAAGTTATTTTTTTAAAAACACAATTAAATGCTTCTTTTGCAATAACTCTATAACTAGCTGAAAAAATTCCTAGTATTCCAAATACAACCATTGCAATTATACATATCATAGTAAGGTTGATTAGTCTCTATTTATTAAATTAATGAAAAATTGTACGAACTTACTAGTATGAAATGCTGTCGCCTTAAGATGAACATCTTCCAACTGCTTTCTAGAAATTTTTACGGGATTGCAAGTGGTAAAAATTTCTACCAATAAATATATCGATATGTGAATGGCTACAGCATTTCGCTTCAATTCAGTAAGTGATTACAAAACATTCAAGTAGATTAGAAGTATAAATGAATTAATTCTATTAAATATATTATTTCTTTATACTGCCTATGCTATCTCCAGAATAACAATTGACATTATTCCTATAATAATACCAATTATCTGCATCATAGATAACGTTTCTTTAAAATATAGCCAACTAACAATTGATAATGTTACAACATTAAAAATGACAAATATTACTGAGGCAACAGCAATATTTTTGAATTTAAAACTCTGAGCAAGAAAATTAAGCCCAATAAGATATATTGCAAGACCTACAATATAAAACACGTATGAGTTGGTATTCACCCATTTTTTCATAAAAATATCACCAATAGTAAGAATTACCCCACCAATCAACAATAGAATTATTGCAATATTCATAATCATACTTATTACTTAAAGATTATAAATATTTGTAATTTTAATAATTAAAATTAAAATGATAATATTTATTAATTAACTTATTTAGGGATATAAGGTGAGTTATAATATTTCAACCATCTCGTTAAAAAAAAATAACATAGAACAAGCGGCGTATGATGTTATCGACGATATCTGTGATGAGTTCGATATTGAATTAAATCATTATCCTGAAGTGTACTGGATTGGAAAAGAAGGCATAGCGTTTAGAAAATTATTCTTAAAACAAACATACGATGAAGAATACACTAACGCAAAAATCAACAATGCAAGCATATACTTAAGAGCACAAAATATTATACTAATAAATAACAGCAACCCATTTTATTTAGCCGAAGAATGTGGGCATTACATACATTTCACTGCTTCAAATAATTCTTACAAAAACAAAACCCGAAAAGATAATCTTGCTATAAGCATACTAACAGAAATGCTAGGATATTTCTCTTCCAAACTATTTATTTCAGAAAGAGATGACGTAAAGCTATATACTGCATATCCTGACATGTATAGAATGTCAACTAGAGAAAAAATACAATTTAAAAAAGATAATAGCATTAAAAGAAAATATGTTAGTTATCCAAAATTCGATTTTACAGAATTTTATATATATCAACAAGGATATTCTTTAGGAGACTGTTTATATAACCAATATATTTCAGGTCTAATTACACCGAAAGATATTAGAAAATTATTTACAGAACAATATACAGAAAAAAATTCTGCAACAAAGAGATTCGTAGAATTAAAAGAAGCTACGATATTAGAAAATAGTTATCAAAGTATTAAATAGCATCAATAAAATTACTTAAATTTAAATAATTTAGCCGGCCTATGAGACACATTTTCCTCTAATTGTGATGTTTCTACAACAATACCTTCATTAATAATTTTTTTTCTAAAATTTCTATTATCATATTTTGTCTCTTCAATAATTTCATAAACTTCTTGAAGATTATTTAATGGAAACACTTTAGGCATAAAATGCCTAACAATTGAAGAATCAACATTATCTCTTAAATAAGAACGTGCCATTTCAACTATTTTTTTATGATCAAAAGCTAAATTTTCAATAGAAAAATAATCATACCAATTAATAAAATCCTTTAATTTTTCTTGTTCAATAAGTGAAATAAAGCCTATAGAAATAGTTCTTTCACGAGGATCACGAGAAACTTCAGTAAAAGTATAAAATTGTTTAAAAAATAATTTATCATATCCTACTATCTGTTTTAATTTTCTTAATAAACATTCCTCGGCTGTTTCATTTGGTAAAATTAGCCCGCCAGGTAATTCTTTTAAATTTTTAAAAGGGTCTTTTTCACGAGTATATAACAATAATTTTAACTTACGTTCATAAATCGTAAATATTACTATATCGATTGCAATCCTAGAACTTTCATATTTCTCTTTAATTATATCTTTAGACATAATAACACATCAATCAAGTATATTTATAAATTTTCGTATAAAATACGTAATCTTTACGTAGTAATAACGTAAAGTATTTATACTAGTTATGCATTATGCCTATTGCTTTACGTATTATCTACGTAAAGTGGAGGAATTAAAATGGAAAAAGAATATAATGTATTTCATAAAAAGGACTTTAGTGCACAACGATTAAAAGAAAATATAGCTAAACGGGAAATATACGATAGTAGAAAAACATTTACAGATTTAAATAAAGCGCAAGAATTTGCAATGTCAGTATTACACGAACAACCAATATTAATGAAATATGCATCAGTAAAAACAACAAAAAATGAGCAAATAAAAAATACTGATAATCCTTATATGGTGGCAGCATATTTTATTGATAAATATCATCATTATTGTGGTTTAGATGATAGTTCAAACCCTGTTCCGACACATGAAATTGAAAGATGTAATTTAGAACAACTTGAAAACGTATTAATGAAATTAGCGGAAGAAAAACCAAACAAACTTTATTGGGGCATTGAATTAAAATTAATACCCTCATTAGAATATTTCAAATAATAAGATTCAAGTTTAAGAATAATAGAAATAAAAAAAAGAAATAAAAAAATATGGCTTATACGCCACAACCTGCTGCATTTGCAGCACCTACACTATCATAACCAAATCCTGGTCCTGGTTGAGTGCTGCTAACTACAGTATTACATTCTGCTGGAGCATTATTAAATGCGGCGCAAATTGCTTTTAAGTAGCTTGCACTGTCTCTTCCTGCGTTAGAAGTTGCGCCATTAATTATTAATGTTGGACTTCCACCTACATTATATTTAGTATTTAATGCTGCATCTATATCAAATTTAGGGAATCTACCATTTAACCAAGTGGTTTGATCTTGTAAATTAGCCATTACAGTATATGTTGTATCTGTTGCAGTTTTACATGCATCAAGTTTTGCAGTATTAACACCAAGACTCTTAACACATGCAGCGCTTGCCTCAGCACTTCCTTGTCCAGCACTATCATTTAAGAAGCATGCTAAATATTTTAGATATACTTCTGGTTGTTCTGTTTGTATACAATGTTGTACTAATTGTTCAGTAACTTCCTTTTCACCATGCATTGCATAATAAACCCATCTGATTTTGAAATCAACAGTATTGCCTAATGCTTTTACTGCAGGTAAAATTCCTTTTTCTGCTTGTGTTCCAAATGGACAGTGTGACATTACAAATAATTCGACTACTGGTTTATCAGTTTTTGGAACAACTGTTGGTTGTGCTGTTGCTTGACTCGCAGTATTATCAACTTTTTGTGTTAAATCAATTCCTTGTGGGAATAACAATTTACCATCTTTTGTTGCATATGATTCGTATGGTTTTCCTGTTACAGTTAATTTAACAAAATATAATCCATTTTGTTCAGTTATACTATCTACTGTTGCACTATTGTCAGAAATTCCTTTAATGTAAGTTTCAACAGCAGTTTTTACTTCTGCAACTGATGCAGAATTTGTTCCTGCAGGAGTAGCAGGTTTAGTACCACCTAAAACCAAAGCTAAAATTAAACCAACTAATAATAATATAGATACACCAGTTAATATCCATGTAGCTATTTGATAGGCTCTATGTTTTTTATGTGCGTGATGCTCCATATAGACATGTTTGCCTGCATGCTCGTGATGTTTATGTTCTTCATGTTTTTTTTCTTCACTCATATAAATCCCCTCAAATGTATTAATTACTTATTCGCATAATTGTGTTTAGATGTTTAAATTTAAAAATTATAATTTAAATAAGTATAACAAAGTATAATATTATACTAAACTATCTAAACACCCCTTTCTTGATTCACTTAAGTCGCATTTATATATTTTGTGAAAATAGGGTCACCATGAATTAGAACAATTTAAAACAATAAACACTAACAAAATAATTCAATAAGACAAAATTAAACAAGAAAAATTTATGATTTAAACAACGCGCTTCCCATAACCACTATATCTGCTCCTGCATCACTACATTTCTTTGCAATAGTTAAATCAATACCGCCATCTACTTCAATAGTATATTTATACTTATTTTTTTCACGTAATTCCTTTAACTTAACTATTTTTCTTAAACTATGCTCAATAAATTTTTGACCTGGAAGACCTGGCGTTACACTCATAACCAAAACTAAATCAATCTTATCTAAATATCTAATATCAGAAATTGGAGTATCTGGATTAACACTAATTCCAACAAACTTTTTATTTTTTTTCAAAAACTCAATAGTCTTCGAAAAATCGTGCTTTAAAACCTCATTATGAAATATAAACATATCAGTCAAATGAAAGTATTCTTTCAAATATAAATTATAATCAAGAACCATAAAATGTGCTTCAGTTTTAGTAGGAGATTTAATTTTTCTTATTTGTTGTGAGGTAAAACTATGATAAGGCACAAATTTTCCATCCTCAATATCTAAATGTAATATGTTAAATTTATCCTTCTTGTCGATTAAAGCTTTATTGATATTACTAATCATTACTTCTTCAGATAATTTATTTGCTTTGGCTTCAAATAAAAAGCTCAGTATTGACGCACTAATTCTTATCATAATAATAATTGACTTGAATTGATTTATTAATTTATTGAATGAAATTTTATTAAATGAATAATAAATAATATGATACTAGATAAATCATATACTAAGTACGCGCTAATTAAAGTCAAATTTTCCAAAACCTTTATTAAGAGTATTAGTCAGATGAGTAATTATTATATCGGAGGGGATATTATGGCATTTTTCGGTAGTCTAGTAGGAATTTTAGCAGTTATTTGTGCAGTTTGGGTAATATATGAAGTTGTAACCAAACACAAGCATTGGAAAGACAGTAAAAAGATAATTTGGATTGTATGTGCAATATTATTTAGTATAGTTACTGCAATTGTATATTACTTTGTAGAATACAAAAAGAAATAAATGTATATAGTCTTTATTTTTTCTTTATATTATTTTATTCTTTTAATAATTCCTAACAATATAACATCAAACTTTATATATTAGTAGCAGAAATTAAGTAGTAATAAAAATTAATGGTGGGTGATTTTCTTGAAAAAAAATAATACTAAAACTAAGCAGGTCATAAGTTTAAAACAAACAACTACTACACAAATTCCAAAAATCAATCACATTCTAGGATTTATCGCATCAGATCATCGAGGTTATGAACTAAAAGAATACTTAAAAGAGAAATTCCCATTAATAGATTTAGGAACTCATAGTTCAAAAAAAATAGTTGATTATAATGATTATGCGAATAACTTATCTCAATATGTTTTAAAAGAAAAGTCTATGGGCATACTAATTTGCGGTACAGGAATTGGTATGAGTATTGCTGCAAATCGTAATAAAGGCATACATGCAGCTCTTTGCGATAATGAAGGGCAAGCAGAACTATCAAGATTACACAATGATGCAAATGTATTAGTTCTTAGAGGAGAATTTACTTCACCAAAAGAAGCTGAGAAAATTGTTAAAAGATTTTTTGAAGCAAAATTTTCAAATAAAGAAAGATATAAAAGAAGAATCAAAAAATTAGATAAAAAATAAGAAATCAAATCTTAATTTAAAAAATAATTTACTATGAATCAATATTTAGTATATTTGATATTAGCATTTATTATTAGTTTAATCTGGATGATTTTCGGGAATAAAATGTATGGATACAATAAAAAATTCCCTAAAATATTCGGCCTTAGCGCATTTCCACTAATAGCCTGGACTATTGCACTATTTATTACTGCAACAATATTTTTTATATTATTAACATACTATGTGAAAACAATTGCAATAATACTAATGATTCTAATATATTGGATATTATTAATAATTGCCGAATACGTAGGATATCATGTGTTTTCTATTCACAATGAAGCTGCAGCTAAATATCCTGGATTACCATTTATTAATTGTCTTCATGCACCATTATGGATGAAAATAGTCTATTTCTCATTAGGACCAATAATGATATTACTAATTGCAATTATTAATTAAAAAAATATTCTAACTAGCACATGAAGATAAATAGAAATATCACCTTTTTTCGCCAAACATTTTATTTAGAACATTATCTAGTTGTGCTTTTTGTTCTGGCGTAACTTTTGTAATTCTATTTCTTGGATCTTTATCGTTGTAAGTTTTTGTTTCAGCAGTTTTTATTCTATCACTACGTGTAAAATATTTTTTATTCACTTTAGAGTAATGTTTATAAATAATTATTATTTCTTTTCTTTATGTTAGAAGGATTAGATGATGATTTTGATTCAAGGAGTAAATCTTTCTTTGAATCTTATGCGGAATGGATGAAGTTGACTCCTGAAGAGTTAGCAGTTGGGCAAAGAAATTACTTAAAATGGAGAGAAATTCAGACTTTTGACGAGCGTTTGGCATATGCTTCTATTAATCGCGATTATCTAGAACCAATGTGTTTTGGAACTGCTTTTTATTTGAAAGGCATTATACCTTATGATCAAATTATTTTTACAAATGAAAATGTTAAACGTGTGCGAAAGGCACTAGCATTAATGAATGAACATTCTGAGCCTGTGGCTGATTCTATAATGATTTCTTTTAATGAAAAAAATGAATTGTGTCACGCATCTTATATTTTAAGTATTAATCCAATAGTTGGTTTTCATCGTGAAGGAAACAACGGACGACTTGAGAATATTGTAGATATTGAGAAAGATGTAGTTAAAGGTTATTTGATTCCTATTGTTGGACCAAGTAATTACAAAAATAAATTCTTTACAACAAATGAAAACTCTTTGGAAGAGTGGGCTAAAGAAATTACTGCCGAATATTATCCATTATGGTATTGCTAAAATGATTTAATATTTTTCTATGATTTAGTTTTTTAAAAGTAGAATCTGGCTGTTTCTCTATCTCTTTCCACCAAACATTTTATTTAGAACATTATCTAGTTGTGCTTTTTGTTCTGGCGTAACTTTTGTAATTCTATTTCTTGGATCTTTATTATATGATGTTTTAGTTTCAGAAGCACTCGCAATATCACTTGATTCTTTATGCATTACTTGATTCATACCATTAATATCTTTAACCATTTCATCAACTTCTTTTAATGCAGTTTTTTTATCTTTAAACATCATCACATCATTACAATATTCAACAATATTTTCCGCCGTCAAACCAAATTTAGAAAATAATTCATCAGGCTTCCCACTCTCGCCAAATTCGTCTCTTATACCTAGAATTTTTACAGGTACTTTTGATAATGATAATGCCTCGCAAACAGAACTTCCAAGACCACCATATATTGAATGTTCTTCACATGTTACAACGGCTTTACATTTCTGAGCATATTTTAATAGAGTCTCTTTATCAAGAGGTTTAATTGTATGCACATTAATTACTGCTGCATCAATATGTTTATCTTCTAGCATCTTTGCAGCTTTTAATGCAATTGGCGTCATTAATCCACAAGCAACAATTAACACATCATTTCCTTCTTTTAATACATTTGCCTTGCCAATTTTAAAATCAGAATATTCATTTGTAATAACATTAGTTGGCTCTCTTGAAAGTCTTAAATAACATGGGCCTTGTAAATTTACAATTGCATCAAGTGCTTTTTGTGTTTCTAAAGCATCACATGGAACAATTACAGTAAAGTTTGGCATGGTTCTAAATAATGAAATATCTTCTTCACACATTTGACTAACACCATCTTGACCTAAACTAATACCAGAATGATGACCAATAATTTTAACATTAGACTTATTTAATGCGATAACTCTAATTTGTTCATGACCTCGAAGACAGAATGATGCAAAAGTATTGGTGATTGGAATTTTACCTGTTAGGCCGAGTCCATTTGCAATACCAAACATATCTTGTTCTGAAATTCCAACTTGAATAAATCTTGCAGGATATTTTTCAATAAAACCTTTTATTCTAGAACTTTCAGCTAAATCAGCAGTTAAAACTACAATGTCGGGATTTTCTATCTCACTTAATCTTTTACCATATCCGTCACGTGTCGAGATTTTTTGTAGCATATGAATTTTTTACGAAAAAATCCAGTAAAAGTAATGAACATCACGAACTGCGTGAGTTCATTTAGACTTTTTTATTTTCCGTCCTCCTTTTTTATTATTTCTTTGATATTTTATAAAAGCCAATCCTAAGACTATTACGATTATAAAGTGTCCCATAAATGCATTAAACATAGATACCATCTTAAAATATCCTTGAGGACATATATCTCCGTATCCTACACTAAAAAAAGTTATAGTACTAAAATATATTGCGCCACCAAAACTTTTTACTGCTTTGACATCAGTATTATAATTGTCTATACTGAGATTAAAATTATCATTACATTCACCATATGTCAAGTGTCCCATTTTTATTGATGAATTGGGACTAGAGTGATAAAATATTGCAAAACAAAATATAACTATGATTATTAAAAGTAAATATCCTAATATTAAATAATTTTTATTTCCAGCATTATTAAATACTAACTCATATGAATTATTTACAAGATTTATCAAATTTATAGTCATCCATACAAGCCCTAAAGCTAAAGACGTAAGTACCAATAAAGGCCAATATATTTTCCCTACTAAAATCACTAATGCTAATAATATAAAAATTATTCCGGTAATAATATTGACATTATTATTAATATAATTAGCTTTCTTCTTCATCTATTCTCCTTTAAATTCTACTAATGCAAATACTGGATAGCCAGCTCTTTCGAGTTTCTTTTTACCGCCTAAATCTGGCAGATCAATTATCACGCAACATTCAACTAATTCTCCACCAATTTTTTTAATTAACTTACATGCAGCAAATGCTGTTCCACCAGTTGCAATTAAATCATCAACAATCAAAACTTTATTTCCTTTCTTTATTGCATCTTTATGAATTTCAATAGTATCTTTTCCATATTCTAACTCATATTCTTCAGATTCTGTTTCAGAAGGTAACTTGCCTTTTTTTCTTATTGGAACAAAACCTAAATTTAATCTATGAGCAAGTATTGCGCCAATTATAAATCCTCGAGATTCAATTCCTGCAACAACATCAATATTTTTATCTTTGTATCGTTCATATAATAATTCTATGGTGTGATTAAATGTTGGCGCATCTTGTAATAATGTTGTTATATCTCGAAACATTATTCCGGGCTTTGGCCAATTAGGAACAGTTCTAATTTTTGATTTTATTCTCTCACTCATTTTTCACCTTTGAAATTGCATGAATTAATAATTTATTTTTTATTATTTCTCTCTTCTTCTTTTTCATCATTCAACTTATTTGTTGAATAATTAGTTATGGCGATAGATAAAACTATTACAGTAAATGCATTACCTATAACAGCATTTAATACTGCAATCAATTTAGTTAATCCCATAGGACAAATATCTCCATACCCTACACTAAAAAAAGTAATAGCACTAAAATAAACTTGATGAGCGAATGTTTGTACAGTTAAAGGATCTTGATTAATAATCAAATTTGTGACGTCAGAATTATCTATGCACGCACCATATTTTAAATAACCAATACCGAATAATGACATACCACTATATAATATTCCAAATAATAATATAATAAAGATTACTGAAGTGAAATATCCTGCAAGTATTTCTTTAAATTCTAATTCATGATGTAATAATTTGTATAATTGATGTTTTATACGAGTAATAATAAAAAATAATACATAAGCTAAAAGTAATACAAAAGATAAACCAGTAATTATCCAAGGAACATTCTTCGAAGAGATTAAAAATAAAATATTTATAATCAATAATATTATGAATGTTTTAAAGAAATGATTTAATGCCCAATCCCATATTTTTTTAAAAAATAGTTTTAATTTCATATTATTATTCCTCTAGTTCCTTAATTGCAAGTTCATACTGTTCTTTAGTTGGAGCTTTACCATGCCATTCTGAAGTATTCTCCATAAAACTAACACCTTTGCCTTTAATAGTATTTGCAAGTATAATAACATTCTTACCATTATTACTTAAAGTTTTAGCATAATTATAAGTGTTTAATACTTCATTAATATCATGACCATCAACTTCGAGTACTTCAAAATTAAATGCTTTAAACTTTGCAGTTAAAGAAGATAAATCTTTAACTTGAACATTTGTACCGTCAAGTTGAATTGTATTATGGTCTACAATTATAATTAAATTATTCAACTGATATTTAGTTATGGTTGCAAATGATTCCCAAACTTGACCCTCATCTAATTCACCATCGCCAAGCATGCAATATATCTTTGCAGGATTAGTATCAAGTCTTAATGCAATTGCAATTCCAGCTGAAATTGATAGACCCTGACCTAAACTACCGCTAGTAGTTTCCATTAATGGAAATTTAGATTTATCAGGATGACCTTGAAGTCTAGAGTTAAGTTTACGAAAATCGTCAAGTTCAGAAACATCAAAATACCCGCATCTTGCAAGTACACTATAATATGCAGGAGTACAATGACCTTTGCTTAAAATAAATCTATCACGATTATTATCAGTCGGGTTTAATGAATCATGATGCATAATATTAAAGAATAGCCCGGCCATTAATTCAACACTTGACATCGAGCCACCAATATGCCCACTTTGAGCAGTATAAACCATTCTAAGAATATCGATTCGTACATCAGTACAAATACAATTTAACGCATTTACATCATCAACTTTTTGCATATATTAAATATAAAATGGATGTTTATATATTTAGTGGTTGGAAAGAGGTTTAAAAATAGGGCTTTCTTATTTCGAATATAAATCGCAAATTTCGTAAAATATGCGAAAAAAAGACATATAGACATATAAAAAATTTAATATTCTAAATATTATGAGTTATACTCTAAAAATGACTGAAAAATTTGAAAAAAAGTTTTACAAACTAATACCTAAACAATTACAAGCACAAACATGGAATCGTTTGAAAAAGCTAACATTAAATCCCTACATTAGAAAACCTCTAGGATATAAATTCATAAGAGAACTAAAACTAGATAAATTTAGAATATACTTTGTGGTATTTGATAATGAAATACTAATTCTACTGGTAGATATTAGTGATAAAAAGAATCAGCAAGAAGTCATCGATTCAGTATATAGTCAACTAGAATGGTTGAAAAAATACGTAAAAAATTTAAATTAAAGGTGATTATGATGATTATGAATAGAAAAGAAAAAAAATTAGCTGAACAAAACGAATTTTTAAAAGATATGATTGAAAGTTTAGAAGACGTAAAAGCTGGAAGAGTAAAAGAAGTGAAGTTTAATGAATAAAGAAGAAAAATTACTCAAAGAACAATTAGAGTTAAAGATTAAATTAGTTAAAACAATAGAAGAAATAAGAATTCTAAAAGGATTATGAAAATAAAAAAGCGGATAATGGGATTCGAACCCATGGATGGCCGCTCTGCAGGCGGCTGCCTTACCGCTTGGCTATATCCGCAAATTTTTTACAAAAAATTTAGTAAAAATTGAATGTTAACCTTCGGTTAAGCATTCGTAACGTTTATTATTATTTTTATTAAATTTTATCAAAAAGCCAAGGCCGTCTACGACAGCTAAAGTATATTATATAGAGAAATATATTCTTTTAAAAATGTAATGAAAATCTCAATAACTTCAAGTATAATCAAAGCTAAAAGTAACTATATAAATAAGGCCATCAATATACACATATAATTATTAAAAATACTTAAAATTAAGGTGAACAAATGAATAAGACAAATATAATATTATTAATTACATTAGCATTAATACTAACTGCATGTAGTACTACTGGACCAAAGAATGTTCCTAATGCAAATAATACTCAAATTGCAAATCCTGCATCACAATTTTGTATTGATATAGGAGGAACACTTGAAATTAGAACAGCAAATGACGGCTCGCAAACTGGATATTGCGTATTTTCAAATGGAGAAGAATGTGAAGAATGGTCGTTATTTAGAGGAGAATGTGCTAACGCACATGTATGTACTGCTGAAGAAAAGAAAGCTGAAATATGTACATTAAATTATCTTCCTGTGTGTGGCTCTAATGGAAAAACATATGATAATGGTTGTAATGCATGCGTAGCCGATATTGATTCTTGGATAGAGGGAGAATGTGTAAGAGAACATGTATGTACTTCTGAAGAAAAATCAAATAAAGCATGTACAAGAGAATATATGCCAGTATGCGGCTCAGATAAAAAAACTTACGCGAATAAATGTGTTGCATGTTCAGAAGGAATAACTTCTTGGAAAGAAGGAGATTGCTCTAAAGAATATGATATTGCTGAAGTTTTAAATTCTACTTGCATTAAAGATACTGACTGCGAAACTCCGATGAATTATCTTATTAGATCAAATTGTCCGTATACAACAAAATGTATTGATAGTAAATGTAATGTTATTTGTCCGACATTTAACAATGGAACATATACATTTGTTAAAGAATGTGATTCGTGTCCACAATATTCTGCTCCATCGCCAGACTTTTGTAAGAATGGAAAAATAACCGATGGAGGCAAAAATGAGTGCGGTTGTCAAATGCCGCCAACATGTGATTCAGTTGCATGTACAATGGATGCAAAAATATGTTCTGATGGATCTGCTGTCGGAAGAACCGGTCCAAATTGTGAATTTGAATCTTGTCCAAATGAAAATACTGAAAAACATATATGTACAATAGAAGAAAAGAATGCTAAAATTTGTACACTAGAATACATGCCAGTATGTGGAAATGATAATAAAACATATGCAACTAAATGCAATGGATGCGCAACTAAAAACATAACTTATGTTACACAAGGAGAATGTTAATAGAATAAAATCTTGATAAAAAAAAAATTTAGTCCTTCAGATGAATACTTTTTAGAAAAAAAGATTTATTATTGACCTTTTGTTCGCTGATAAATATTGTATGCTATAACAATTTCGCTTATTGCAGGATTTGTTTCATCAATCAAATGCTTAGGTAAATCTAAAACCCACTCCAAACGAGTTAAATTTCCAGTATTAGATGCTTCTGCAATACCTTCACCCACAACTTTTCTTGCAATATCATGGTTATAGAGTTCTCCATCTCTATATTTTGCAACTTCAGAAAAATGTTTCATTTTGCCTTCTTTAAACCATGTACCCATTTTTTGAGCAATATATTCTTTATCATTACTAGCAGCGTTAGCCAAATCTTTCACATCCCAATTTGAAGGAAAATTATCTCTTTCATATTTTTGTAATGCCTTAATTAGATTTGCATTTACTGTTTCGTTAGGTTTTGCAACAGGAGTATAAACATCAACTTTATTATCATCTATAAACTTTTGATAATCATCTGAATCTTTGAAATGTTCATAAACTAATTTTGAAACGGTCTCTCTATTCGTCAATTCGACTAATTTATCCAACACTTTGTAAACAAAATCTTTTTGATAATTATAATCAAACCTATCTCCTATTTCTGTAAAATTAGCAATTGTTTGCTCAGCAATTTTTTGAGGATTTACAAATTCTCTCCATTTATCAATTATTGGAAAATAATAATCCACCATTTCTGCATCAATATCATGTGCACAAAAAACTAAGGAATAACCGCTTTGAACTAATCCTGTTAATTTATTTCGCATATTTGGTGCATCAATATTTCTTCTTATTGCTCCTGCAAGAGATTCAACACCTAACACCTCAATAGCAGTAATTTGAGCATATGCTTCCATCTGTGCTTCTGTTCCTGCTTGTAGAACATCAATAATTCCTTGTAACACATTAGTATTATTGACTGTTAAAAAATAATTTGTAAATTTATCTTGATTAAAAAATAAACATATCTTTTCAGAATCAAGTCCACCTTCAGCTTGCTCCCACATATATTTAATAGCGGAATAAACACCAGCTTCAGTAATCTTCTCTTTTTTTCTAACTTCATCAAGTTCTTCAGGTATTAGAAATTGTTCAACACTTTTAGTATTTCCACTTCTTACTAAAAGTTCCAACGCGATATTTTTTTGATTCATTTTAATAAATAAATAGTATTTATTTGAAATTTATAAAGATTACTATTGTAACTACTTTTAAATTAATAATTATTAAATTAAAAGTATTACCATAATATTCTATCGAATAGAATTTCACCATGATAACAACTTCGAAACTATTCAATTCTTTCAATACTTTTTTATATTAGTGCTTGTTCTTTTAATTATGTTAAAAATAGATTTACATATTCATACATTACATAGTGGACATGCTTACGGTTCATTTTATGATGTGATTAATGAAGCAATGCGAAAAAAGATGGATATTATTGCAATTACAGATCATGGCCCAGATTTACTTGGCGCTTCATCAAAATATCATTTTAATATAGGCCACAGAAAACCCGAATATAAAAACTTAAAAATATTATGGGGATGCGAAGCTAACATAATTGATACAAAAGGAAATATTGATTTAAGTTTAGAAACACAAAAGAAATTAGACATAGTATTAGTAGGATTCCATAAAGTTTCTAAATATAAAGATGCAGGAATAAAAGGCAATACTAAAGCCATGATTAATGCATTAAAAAATCCTAATATAAAAATATTAACACATCCAACGCACCCACAACATCAATATGATTATACAAAAGTATTTCAAGCATCCCTCGACAATAACGTTTTACTAGAATTAAACTTATCATATCTTAAAAATTCCAATGAAGAAAAATTAATATTATTTAAGAAAATGATTGATATGACAAGAAAGGCAGGTAAAAAAATAATTGTCAATTCTGATGCACATTTCATACATGAAATTGGAGACGATGCAATCCTAAAGAAATACTGGAAAAAATTAGGATTAAATAAAGATATTATTATTAATAATTATCCTAAAGAATTAATGAAACTTCTAGAGAAATAAAGTATATTAATTTAAAAAAATAACTTATAACCTACAAATAGTGCAAATAATACAAAAAATATTCTAAAAGCAATAGCTATCCAATACTCTCTAGGATTATCTTTTTTAGTAACAGCATAAATAGATGTTTTTTGATTGAATTTACAATCATAACTAACAAGGCGTATAAAAGGCATAGAACGAATCCAAGTTTCACAAATACTTCTTCGTAAATCTCGAATTAAAATGAATAAGAATAAACTTAACAATGCTAAATATAATGGAATTGCAATTATCCAATAATTTGAAGGAATCATAAGCGGACGCGGTGGGATTTTCCTGCACCTTTTAAAAAAAGCTGCACCAAAAAAAGTGCTACGCAAATAAAATATTAATCTAATAAAACAAAGCGGACGCGGTGGGATTTGAACCCACGACCTACAGCTCACTTCATGTCCTTTAAATAAGGGACTTTAGAAGGCTGTCGCGCTATCCAAGCTGCGCTACGCATCCATATTTAATACAGAATTCAAAAAGCATATTTAAAGTTGATTATTTTTGTAAGTAAAGTTTATAAATTTGGTAAACAATAGAAAAATTATGACTAAAAAGGAGTCTGTTAAGGTAAATCGCAAATTTAAAGAATTCTTAAAAATAGTTATATGCATTATAATTTGTCTAGCAATAGGCTCAATTGGAGCAATGTTTACAAAGACTGGTCCTGACAGCTGGTATTCGAATTTAATTAAGCCAAGTTTTAATCCTCCTAATTTTATATTTGGACCAGTATGGACAACACTATATGTTCTAATAGGAATTTCCTTATATCTTGCTATAAAAAATAAGATCGAAATTAAAGCAATTAAAATATTTAGTATACAATTATTACTTAATTTATTATGGACTGTATTATTTTTTGGATTACAAAATACGCTTCTTGCATCAATAGAAATAATATTATTATTAATAAGCATATTATGGACAATTAAAGTATTCTATGCTAAATCTAAAACAGCAGCATACTTACTAATACCTTATGCATTCTGGGTAGGCTTTGCAACATTACTTACAATTACAATATTTATTTTAAATTATTAAAATTCTTGCAAATATTCACTGATAAGTAAGCACAAAAGAAAAGATTTAAATAGTTAGGAACTATTACTAGATTATGAAAAGAACTACTTTAGAGGACAAAAGCAATGTGATTGCTGGTTTTATTCATCATAGATTATTCTAGATATTACACTAACTTATTTGCAAAATTTATTATTCTTGAGATTAGACTATTAATTATTTATCAAATTAAAATATTAAACAATAATATAACATTCAAGTAGATAAAAATATGGAGGAGAAAACATGAAAAACGAAAAACAAACAGGAAAACAAGAAATAAGAAGTGAAAATAATTGGGAGGCTAAGGCAACAAACAACGCTGAATTTATTCACTATAGATAAATTAGTAGTAAGACCATATACAAGCAAAGATTTTGAACAATTAGTCGAAGTGTATAAATCAGCATTTAGTGAACCGCCATGGAATGAAACATGGTCAACAGAAGAAATTGCCAAAGATTTAAACTATGCTATAACACAACAAAAAAATATAATTCTAGTTGCAGAAAGTAATAATTTACTTAAAGGATTTACCTGGGGATATAAAACACCATTAGAAGAATTTCCATTTCTGAAAGGAAAAATAATTGAAAATAGTAACTATATAGATGAAATAGCAGTAAGAGGCAATACAAGAACAAGAGGAATAGGAACGACACTCGGAATAAACTATATTCAAAAATGTAAAGACCAAGGAATAGAACAAATATTACTTAGAACTGATGAGAGAAATATTGCTAGTATGACATTGTTCAAAAAATTAGGGTTTGAGCCTATAAAAAACAATACTGTCAACGTATATGATCCGCAATATGCTAGCAGAATATATTTGTTTATGGAGGTGGAAAAATGAATGTAATAGAATTAACAAGAGATTTGGTACAAATCCCTTCTCCTTCTGGAGAAGAAAAAGCAATAGGAGAATATTTGTATAATCGATTAAAAATAAATTTTAATGTAACAAAACAAAAGGTTGGAAATAGGTTTAATATTATTGCAACAAATGGCAACCCTAAAATAATATTTACTTCGCACATGGATACTGTCCCTAAACAAATAGAATATAATGAAGATGACAAATATATTTATGCTAGAGGCGCATGTGACGCAAAAGGACCTGTTGCTGCAATGATAATAGCTGCCGAAAATGCAGTATCGAAAGGATACACAAATATTGGAGTAATAATAGATGTTAGTGAAGAAGATGATTTTTCAGGCATAAAAGAACTGTCTAAAAAATATATAACTAATATAAATAAAAAATATGCTCCAGAATTAGTCATTGTTGGAGAACCAACGGATTTTAAAATAATTAATGGACAAAAAGGATTGCTAACAATACAAATAGAAACATTTGGAAAAAGTGCACACGGCTCAACTCCAGAAAAAGGAATTTGCGCAATTAGTAAATGTATAGAAATACTTGAAAAATTAAAACAATTTAATTGGCCAGAAAGTGATAATTTAGGTAGAACAACATTAAATATAGGAGTAATAACAGGAGGAACAAGTGCAAATACAGTTTCAGATTACACGCAAACAATAATAGAATTACGTACAACAATAAGTAATACCGAATTGCTAAAACAAATAAAACCTTTGTTAAGAAACGGAAAAATTAAGCTAATAAACAACTATGAGCCAAAATTTTCCAAAGTAAAAATTCCACTAAAAACAAAAGACGTAATAATTGCATCATATTTTACTGAAATGTTTTTTTGGGAAAATAGCCTAGTATTTGGTTGTGGAAAACCTGAATATGCACACGCAGATAATGAAAAAATATTAAAAAAAGATTTAATTAAAGCAGTAAAATATTACGAACAAATGATATAGGATACATTGTAAATATGAGACAGACTCACAAATATAAGGACTAACCTACAAATATAATAACTACAATATTAACATAATGATAACATTTAGAGTAATAGTTAGTTTTAACTATTAAATTTAATAAGAAACTTTAAAAAATGAAACGGATAGGTGACTGTTATGACAATTGAAATGGCAAAAGGAGTTCGAGATTTTCCTCCGGAAGATAAAATCATACGTGAAGAATTATTAACTGAATTAAAAGTAGTATTTGAAAGTTATGGTTACTCACCTCTTGAAACTCCGTCCATAGAAAGACTTGATACATTAACAGCTAAATTTGCAGCAGGCTCAGAAAGTGATGCGGCAAAAGAAATATTCAAATTATCAGATCAAGGAAATCGAGAATTAGGGTTAAGATTTGATTTAACTGTTCCATTTTCAAGATTTGTTGCATTAAATCCTAATCTTAAAATGCCATTTAAAAGATATGAAATTGGCAGAGTATTTAGAGATGGTCCAATAAAACTTGGAAGATATAGAGAATTCTGGCAATGCGACGTTGATATTACGGGCGTTAATAATGTTAAAGCTGAAGCAGAATTATTACTTCTTGGCCTTGACGTATTTAAAAAATTAAAACTTAATGCATATTTAGAAGTTAATAACCGTAAATTATTATTTGGTCTTATGGATTATTGTGATATTGCCTCTGAAAAACGTGAATCAGTAATAATTAGTATTGATAAAATTGCAAAATATGGGCGAGATGTTGTTGCAAAAGAATTAACGGACAAAAGTATAGATAAGCATGCTATTGAAAAATTACTTGAAGTATTCACAATAAAAGGAACTAATCTAGAAATACTTGAAACATTAACACCAATGATTACAACAGAAATCGGTATGGAAGGATTAAAAGAACTAAAGGAATTATTTGAATATTTGAAATTTATTGAACATGGGAAAATTATATTAAATATTTCTCTTGCAAGAGGACTATCTTATTATACTGGTACAGTATTTGAAGGATTCTTAAAAAATAGTAAAATTACAAGCAGTATTTGTGGTGGTGGAAGATACGATAACATGATTGGCATGTACGCATCTAACAATAGACAATATCCTGCTGTTGGAATATCCTTTGGACTTGAACCAATAACAGATGCATTAAAACTAGATAACCCTAATTTAAAAAAGAGTGTTACAGAATTATACATTATACCAATAAAGACATTTAAAGAATCACTAGTAATTGCAACAACTCTTCGAGAAGCAGGATTAAATGTCGACATTGATTTAATGGAAAAAGGCATAAGTAAAAACTTAGATTATGCAAATACATTAAAAATTCCATTTGTAGCATTCATTGGAGAATCGGAATTAGCAGAACAAAAAATCAAATTAAAAAACATGATTGATGGCTCAGAAAAATTAATGAGTCTTGATGATGTCTATGATTTGATTAGCAATGAGAGAAAATAAAATCAACAGACCAAAACTATTTTTCTTTATCAAATATATTAGCACTTCTCTCAGATTTCTCTAGCACCATTTCGCGTCTAACATATTCGCCATTCGGATAATATCCGCTCCAATGTATAATTGCAGTATAATGTGTTTGTATATTTCTGTTAAACATATCTTTATAATCAGATTTGATAAAATATTCTTGACCATCAAAAGCCAACATATTTTTATTAATCGCAATACTTTTAATAGCATTTTTATCTCTATAAATAAATTCACACCTACTGTTTGGTTCTAATTGCATTATAGTTCCTAGTATCCCATCTATTGTTATATTTTTTTCCTTAAAACGTGTTATTCGATTCATAATATCACCAATATATAGAAAATATACAATTTATAAGTACTTTATGACTAGTTCTACGTAAAATTTATATATAAATGTATTATTTATGTATATTATGCAGAAAGATACTAAAATAATAGATAAAATAAAACCAATAGATAAAAAAATACTAAAATTAATACAAGATAAAGACCTATGTGTACCACGAATCACAAAAATAGCACATCAATTAAATCTTCCAACTTCCACAGTACAAGCACGAATAAATAAAATGCAATCAATGGGAGTTATAACAGGATGCACAGTTCTTGTCAATCCAGAAAAATTAGATAAAGGATACGTAGCATTTGTTATGGGTCAAGCTAAACTTGGAAAAGATTCTAACTTAGATAAAGTCGCACACGCATTAGCGAAAATTCCTCAAGTACAAGAAGTGTTTTTTATTACGGGAGATTACGATTACTTAGTTAAATTAAGAGTTAAAGATCAAGAAGAATACTTCGTAGTAATTCAAGAAATAGCCAAATGTTTTGAAGTTAGAGGCAAAGGAATTATCGCACCAAAATGTTTCAAAGATAGCCCCAAAATATTCATAGATTAAATTTAATTCATCACTAACAAATTATCTACTAACAATTTACAAAACCACCAACATTTTCTTAAACTTTTTTCTTATTACTCGTAGAATAAATTAGTTTGTAACCAAGAGTCTTAAATTCGGATAAATATCCAAATAGCTTATTCTCATCAACGCCAATGCAATCGCTTGCGACAATTAATGTTTTATCTTCTCCGATAAATAAGGGATAATCGCCGCATACTTTTGGTCTTAAAGGATTTTTATGAATTAAACATTTACTGTTTAATAAATTAGGACAACCATTTTTTATTCCTAAATTAAAGAGATATCTTTTCTTATCAGTTGATGAACGAATAGGCATCATATTAAGAGTAGATATATTAATGTTGGGCATTAATGCAACTTCTTCTGCGCTTAATATTAAATAACCTCCCCTACAACAATTAGCTTCGCATTCAAATAAACAATAATTACTTAATGAATTTCTTGCAGTATTTGCTAATTCTTCAGCAACAATATCGGTATTAGAAATAACAGTATTAGTAATCATTTAATTCTCCTGAAAACTTAGGAGAATCTAATCTAATTAACTTAATCGGACAGAATATAACAGAATGCAAAGAATCAAATGTGTTCATTATAAAGGTTTATGAGTGGACTTATAAAGATATGGATACAATCATAAACCCTTAGTATACAAATATACATCATTAAAACAAAATTTATAAAATATATTCATTTCTCAGTAGTAATGGATACTCCGTCTATTACAAAATTATTGAATAATGAGCATTTCAAGAATTACTTAGATACTACACCAAATCCCAATAAATTTATCAATCGATTAGAGAAAATATCAGAAACTAATAAAATAGGAAGATTATTAAGATGCTTCCCCGAAGAACTCAGCGAAGATAAAATATATTCTTCATTACTTATGAATATAAATATGGATTATAATGAAGTTTTTCAAAAAGTTCCAACTGATTTTGAAATTAATGAATCTATAAATAGAATTCATACGGGAAATGCTAATCAAATAGGTATTAATTTTAAAAAGAACATACCTAAAGAAAAAAAGAATCTTGAAGAAGAAACACGTAGAATTGCCTGTGCAAGTTTTTATTTTCTTGATACAGAAGAAGGCAAAAAATTATTAATAGAAAATATTCAAGGAGATATACATAGAGGCACCGGATGGTATACAGATAGAGAAATTATGCGAGTTTTTGGAAAACTAAACACCTTCTATAAGACTAATTGGAGAGTTGGAATATTACAACAAGTATACGATTACGGAAAAATGCAAAAAGCAGAAGTCAAAGGAATAATACCGGGACTATTTGCATTATGGAGTGTAAGTATTCAAGAATATCCTATGTATGCATTAGATTATCTTAGTACATATCTTAAAATAGGAATACCCCTAGAAAATATAGAATTTAAAAACGCTACATACCAAAATATAAATCCAAATTGGCAAAATATTATTCCTTTTTTAGAGAAAAAAACTACTGAAGAAAAAATTCAAATAGTAAGAGATGCGGCTAATGCTTACAGAAAGGCATTCAAAACAAATAGAGATGGATGGTTATTTAAAAACGCCATTACAATGGAAGAATACAAAAGTAATTGTATTAATGCGTACGAACGAATATTTTCTACAATGCTTTGCGAGAAATAATATTTAAAAAAATAACAAAATAAATATACTAATAATAAATACTAAAATTAGATTCTAGTTTCCAAATATTTATATAATCGTTAAGTATTAGCATATTGATACGAATGACATTCTTCACGCAAGCAATAACTGATGGAACAATTGATGAGAAAACAATACTCTCAGAAAAAGAATTTGAAAGCATAGTTATAGCTAAAGTTCTTGAGTCCAATGCTTGGGAAAGACATCAAAGAATACATAAAGATGCACAAATATCTTCTTTTAGCGAAGAAGGCGGTTTTTCTGAAATAGAAAAAAAGGCCGGTCCAAAACATGAAGATAGACCTGCAATAACATACGATTCTAATACTAAAAATTTTGTAATAGGATGTAATTGTGGCAAGGAAAAATTCGTATTCGATATGAAAAATGATAATGTTAAATCAGCTGGTCCTGATCTTAAAATGAAAGATAGTGTTGTTTATAATCAAAATATTACAAGAGATAACGATAATAAAACATATGGTGGAAACGTTACAAGCACAAATGCTTACGGAAATATCACAGGATACAATTCTGGACCTCAAACACCTAATTCTCCGTATCAGAATAATTCTCAAAATAGCAGTAATTATAGAAAATAAGTCAATATTTAACTATATTTTTTAATAAATAATAACCATAACATCACCATTAATGGTTACCATTAATAATATTTATAAATGAATAAATTCTTCCTTAATTATGGATATCATCGAGACTAAAATATTACAATTGTTAAAGGAAAAAGAAGAAGATATTACAATTAGCGAGATTGCAAGTTCTCTTAATTCTGATAGACATACAATTGCAAAACGCCTTGAAGTACTTAAAAGTAAAGGTTTAATAGAAGTTCGTAACATTGGAAAATCCAAAATGTGGAAATTATCCAAAAGTCCATTTCTAAATGCATTAAAAAATAATGACGACATTTCAAATAACATTAAAAGCATACTGCAACATATGGATGGACACATAAATATTCAAGATAAAAATAAGGTTATATGGAGTAATGATAAAGGAAATCATTGTTGCGACCCAAAGGATAAAAAATGTAAAGATTGTAATGTAGATAAGACCTTTAAAACAGGACATTCTTCCACAACAATTAAAGATTGGTCGAATAAAAGAAAAGTTAAGATAATTACAGAACCAATCAGAGACAATAACAACAACATAGTTGCAGTTATTGAAGTAATTAAAGATATGAAGAAATAATTAATCGATTAATCTGTCAAAATTATTTAAAAAAATATGAATAATATTTAAGAAAACAAAATGGATATATCAAGAGAACTATACGATTCGCCTGATGATACAAAGATAAAGTATCAAGTACCAGAAGGAATAAACGAAGAAATAGTTAGAGCAATATCCAAATATAAAGAAGAACCCGAATGGATGTTAAATAAACGATTAGATGCATTAAAAATATTTAATGAATTAAAACTTCCAACATGGGGAGTAAATTTAGAAAAATTAGACCTAAATAAAATAAAATATTTTCTAGTAGCTGATGCAAAACATAATGCTAGTTCTTGGGAAGATGTTCCGGAAGGCATCAGAAATACATTCGATAAACTAGGAATTTCTGAAGCTGAAAAACACAGTTTAGCTGGAGCTGGCGCTCAATATGATAGTCAAATAGTATATCATAAGATACGTG
>CAVZPN010000002.1:0-30574 GCA_963777125.1 uncultured archaeon
TGGATGCCTGATACGGCCCGCGTCGTCGTCGTCACGCGCCCGCGCGCGCAGGCCGATGCGCTGGCGCAGGCGGTCTCCGCCTGCGGCCGTACGGCGGTGCTGCTGCCGCTGCTCGAGATCAGCCCGGTCGATGATGCCGCGCCGCTGCGCGCGGCGCTGGCCGAACTCGACCGGTTTGTCGCTGGTGGCGTTCGTCTCGCCCAATGCCATCGACGCCGCGTTCGCGCACATCGATCTCTGGCCCTCGGCGGTGCCGGTGGCCATTGTCGGCGACGGCAGCCGCGCCGCGCTGGCGCGCCACGGCGTGACGGGTGACGCGTGTACGATCTTCAGCCCCGCCGACAGCGCGCACAGCGATTCCGAGCACCTGCTGCAGCGCCTCGACCTGGCTTCGTACGCCGGCAAACGGGTGCTGATCGTGCGTGGCGACGGTGGGCGCGAGCTGCTGGCCGACGCCTTGCGCGCCGCCGGCGCCCGGGTCGAGCCGGTAGCCGCGTATCGCCGCACGACGCCGGTATTGACGGGCGAACTGGCCACACGATTGCGCGCCTTGCTGGCGCAGCCAAACGACTGGATAATCACGAGTTCGGAAGCCCTGCGCGGACTGGCCGGGCTGGTGCGATCCCAGGATGGCGATGACGATGATCGCTGATGCGCGCTTGCTGCAGCAGCGCGTGATAGTGCCCCATACGCGGTCGCACAGCCGGCTCGCGATCTGGGCCTGGACCACGTGCGTCTCACCGGTTCCGGCGATGCACGCCTATTCGCAGCGTTACAATCACAAGAATGAACGAATTGCCGAATGTTGGATTCTCCCTGATCGAGAGACCGATGATGCGCTACGGCGTTGGCTTCGTTCCACAGTAGCAAGGCGATACCAGCGAAAATCAATACAGGGCCCCAACACAAACCCGAGCACGAGTTCTTCACGCGTGAGCCGTAGCTTTGGTGTGTTACTTCGGTCACCGTGTCGGCCATGCTAGTCTGACAGAGCGTTTGTTATCTATGTTTCAATGAAACAACGTCAAGAAAATGATTTTATACCAGAGACAGCTGGGACAAGTGACAAGTAGTGTTTTTCAAACGCATCAACGCATGGCCAAAAAAACACCGGAAGCCGGAAGTTGGTAATTGGTAATTGCCCAACCCCAAGCGATCAACGATACTACTGCGCAATAAGTACAAAAGTACATTCGGAAGTCAAAAGTCAACTGTCATTCAAGACAAGATCCAAGATACCATCTACTATAAATGATAGAGTGAAATTTCAAACAAGCCCCCACGTCTCATTTATTATCGCACTGAAGCTAAGGATTTCTAGCAATTGGTGGCGATGTTTGTTATGTAGTCTACTCGTTCAGTTACGTGCTCTCAAATCACTGTCCGGTGTATTCATGGTCGCCAATGAAGACATGGCAATCCGTTGCTTGATGGAGGATGCAAACATTCATTCTCCACACGGGTTGTTACAGTTTTCCTGATTCATTTTGGCAGTAGATTTTGTTAAAGAATTAACATTTCTAACTGGAAGATGAGTCGTTGATTCTTCGATGATTTACATTTTAAGCGACATGTAGAATATCACATATACACCTGTATAATCTAATTAGCAGTTGATTAATATAGACAGGATCGGGTGCAACTCGTTTCATGAGTCACAGCGTTTGCTTGTGAACGTCATTCAACACTAATTCAACGTCAATGACACGTGTACTTAGAATTCGGCATCAAACGATATCGATTTTCGATTGTGTAGTGAAGCATTTTCATCTTGTAATGAAGCCATTACACCACTCTTTTGATATTCACCAACACGTTTCTCGAAAAAGTTCGTTTTACCTTCTAGACTGATCATATCCATCCAATCAAAGGGGTTTTTACTACCAAACAATGGTCGATACCCCAAATCTAACAATAGTCGGTCGGCCACAAATTCAATGTATTGTGACATTAATGGTGCATTCATTCCTATCAAACTAACTGGTAGAGCATCACAAACAAATGCTTTTTCTACCTCTACCGCTTCTCCGATCAATTCATGTATTTTCTGTTCTGATAACTGTCGTCGAAGTTTCGAATATAATTGACATGCAAATGAACAATGCAATCCTTCATCCCGACTAATTAGTTCATTAGAAAATGTCAATCCAGGCATTAATCCGCGTTTCTTTAACCAAAATATAGCACAAAATGATCCCGAAAAGAATATCCCTTCGACGGCAGCAAATGCCACGAGACGCTCTGCGAAAGTTGCCGATGATCCAATATACTTTTGAGCCCATTTCGCTTTTCGTTCTACACTCGGTACTGATGTATGAGCCGAAAATAATACCTCACGGTCCTTTGGATTGGTAATGTATGTATCAATCAGTAAGCAATACGTCTCTTGATGTATACTCTCCATTGCCATTTGGAATCCATAGAAACATCTTGCTTCTGGTACTGTTATTTCTTGGCAGAATCGAGCAGCTAAATTTTCAACAACAATGCCATCCGCACCAGCAAAGAATGCTAGTACCATTGATATAAAATGTCGTTCACTTTGTGTCAGTCGATTTTGCCAATCCGACAAGTCTGCCGATAGATCAATCTCATCGGCAGTCCAAAATGATGCGACATGTTGTTTATACATATTCCATAAATCAGGATGTTCAATCGGAAATAGTGAAAATCGTGAGCCGACGTCATCTTGTTGACATATTGGTTCAACGAACTGTGTATCATCACTTTCAGTGGCGTCCATGTTGCGTTGTAGAGCCACCTCGACATGGTGGAAGTCGTTCTTCGATATTCGGTGATTGTTGTCTGCTTATATTATCATCGCTTTTTATTATGGCATTCTGCCGAGACCGTTGCCATATTCTTTTGGTAGGAGGTATGCTTGGTATGAATGGAGCAGAGTGTATTGTGTAGGTACATAAACTACACAGAACAATTTGCCGCAGTATTGGATGCATATTCAACAGTATTATATTAGGGTAGTCGGAAGTATGTATCGGCAACAAAAATAAGATGGCTCACTTTGATAACGATTATTCCATGCGATTACTGGCCACTCACTTTGATTAATCTTCAATTTTTTTTTTCTGTTACTGGCTCAGTTAGGTCTTGCTGTGAACCGAACGCCGCAAGCAGATGCCGGGCGGTTTCGCCGCCCAGACCTCGCGTCATGCTCAGGGTAAGCCAGGCCTTGAGCGAGTGATCTGCAGACATGCTCAGGGAGTTTTTGCGCGATCCAGCAGTTGCACGGGCAGATGGGTCTGCATCACCAGCGCGTAGGAAACCTTGTCGAACACGCGGAACACGAACAGCAGACCGTAGCGTTCATCTGGCAGGGCGACGCTCTTGCCTTCAAACTTCGCGTTGCCGGATTTCTTGTACAAAGCCAGTACATGACCGTTCTGCAGTCCGTCCCGTTCGCCCTTGTTGAGCGTGATGACGGTATTCTGACCGGCCTGGGATACGCCGCCATAGATGGAGATCACGCTGGCATTGATGTTGCCTTCCGGTGCGCGTGGCAGGTAATTGCGGGCGACAGGTTCGCTGGCTGCGACCAGACGATCACCCGCCCTGATCTCCTGCTTGGCATTCTTGATGACCATGGTGCTGACATCCGCGAAATCCTCGACTACGGCATCGCCGAGGTAGAACGCTTCATGACCCAGCACTTCTCCGCTCTCAGGGTCCACGAAGATCTTGCCGGGACGATACACCTGCCAGATCATCCCTGAGATTCGGTCACTCCTTTGGCGTAGGCGATATCACCTGAACCTGCGATGACCCGGCCTTCATGCAGCGCCACCAGCGTCGGTGCGTCGCTCAGGGCGGCATCTGAGACCACCAGAGGCCGACTCAGGAAGGGTTCTATGGCCTCGGACGGGATGCTGAGTATCTCATTCTGAGTGCTGCTGCCTATGCGGACCTGTGGGGACAACCTGACCACGGCATTCCGGCTGCTGCCCATGCGCAATGTACCGCTGGCGCGATCGAGCGCGACCACATCACCCGGGTAAATCCAGTGCGGGTCTTTTATGGATTCCTTGTTCATGCCCCAGATGTATGGCCACCTCCAGGGGTCCTGAAAGAACTTGCCGGAAATGCCTGCGCAGAGGGTCTAGCCACTGACGCCGGTGACTGGTCGCGCTCGATCGCGCCAGCATACATGCGCATGGGCAGCAGCCGGAATGCCGTGGTCAGGTTGTCCCCACGGGTCCGCATAGGCAGCAGCACTTCGGACATGAGTACTCAGCATCCCGTCCGAGGCCATAGAACCCTTCCTGAGTCGGCCTCTGGTGGTCTCAGATGCCGCCTGAGCAACGCGCCGACGCTGGTGGCGCTGCATGAAGGCCGGGTCATCGCAGGTTCAGGTGATATCGCCTACGCCAAAGGAGTGACCAATCTCAGGGGATGATCTGGCAGGTGTATCGTCCGGCAGATCTTCGTGGACCCTGAGAGCGGAGAAGTGCTGGGGTCATGAAGCGTTCTACCTCGGCGATGCCGCAGTCGAGGATTTCGCGGATGTCGGCACCATGGTCATCAAGAATGCAGCAAGACGGGGCGGGTGATCGTCTCGTCGCAGCCAGCGAACCTGTCGCCGCAATTACCTGCCACGCGCACCGGAAGGCAACATCAATCCCGGCGTGATCTCCATCTATGGCGGCGTATCCGGCGGGTCAGAATACCGTCATCACGCTCAACAAGGGCGACGGGGCGGACGGAAACGGTCATGTACTGGCTTTCTACAAGAAATCCGGCAACGTGAAGTTTGAAGGCAAGAGCGTCGCCTGCCAGATGAACGCTACGGTCTGCTGTTCGTGTTCCACGTGTTCGACAAGGTTTCCTACGCGCTGGTGATGCAGACCCATCTGCGTGCAACTGCTGGATCGCGCAAAAACTCCCTGAGCATGTCTGCAGATCACTCGCTCAAGGCCTGGCTTACCCTGAGCATGACGCGAGGTCTGGGCGGCGAAACCGCCGGGCACTCTGCTTGCGGCATTTGAGTTTCACAGCGATACGTTTTGTTATGTATTATTTACTCGTTAGGTTTTGCTTGTTGCGGGGTTTACAGCGGCCCCATGATTTTGATTGAAACCAAATACCTTGCTATCCCCGGCATGGGCACGAGCCGCACTTCGCGCACTGCCCCAGCTCGAACCGCACGCCGTCCGCCGCAATGTCCAGCCGCTTGCCGCGGGCCGCGGCGCGGTCAAACTCCAGCCCGGGGTTGGTTTCGGCAAAGTGATAATGGCTGCCAACCTGCACCGGGCGGTCGCCGGTGTCGGCGACCATCAGCACCGTCACCTCGGCGCCCTCGTTCAGCACCAGGTCGCCGTCGGCGGGAAAGATCTCTCCCGGTATCATTTGCGGCCCCAAAGCCGCGCCAAGACCACCCCGCCCCAGCACGCCCACCAGAAGGGCCGCGACCGAGGCAAGGTCCACGCCATGCGGGTGGTGATGCAGGCCGGGGTCCGCCAGCGCGGGCGTGGCAAGGAAGACAACGGGAGACGGCATCCGGCTCATGGGTCGCCCTCTCTCGGATCGGGTGGTGCCCGGTGACCAGCTTGGTACCGTCGGGAAACGTCGCCTCGACCTGCACCGAATGGATCATCGGGGATGCCAGACGTACACTTGACCAGCCGTGACGACATGCGCCCGCCGCCTCCATAAGATCGGCGACAACCGGCCATCGCGCGCGCCTTCCACGACGAAATCGCTGATCAGCGCAATCGCTTCGGGGTGGTTCAGCTTGACCCCCCGCGCCAGCCGCCCGCGCGCAACCATCGCGGCCACGCTGACCAGAAGCTTGTCCTTTTCCCGTGGCGTCAGGTTCATCGTTTCTCCCTCACATCTGCCAGACGCGCGGCAAGGGTCGCCCCGACCGCAGCACCGCCAGCGCCCGCACGATCTGCCGGCGCAGCGGCCAGCCATCCGCCGCTGTCATCCGCACGACCAGTTTCCCATCAAATGCCGACGCGGCGGCCGGCTCCCCCAGCTCCCAGCGGTATTTGGCGCCGTAGGAGTTGATGTCGAAGCTGCGCGTCTTGTCGGTGGTACTGGCGCTCGCGCGCTCATAGGTCTCGATGCCGCCTGACTTGTCCTGCGAGATGTAGGCGACATAGTTGCCGGGGCCGGCCTTGCCGCGGATGTAGGCGTCCGCGTGGAGGCTGTCGTTGGTGTCGCCGCCGAGGGTGATGAGGCCGTTGAAGTCATCGGTATAGCCGCGGGTGACGAAGTTGATGGCGCCGGCCGCCGAGGAGGTTCCGTAGAACAGCGACTGGCCGCCCTTCAACACCTCGATCCGCTCGATCATCGAGGCGGGGAGGGTGTCGGACATGGTGGTGGAGTATAGCCGGTTGTTGATGCGGACACCGTCGACCAGAAGCAGCATGTCCTGGGTAGCAATACGTAATGTTTTTGTTGTTGTTCTCCTGTCTCGGCTCGTTAGTATTGCTAATGTTGCCCACAAATATCGAATTGAGTGCGATATTGATCAAATTTTCCATGGCTCTGGTTATCTATCCCTTCCTGTTCAAAAGCGTATGTTCCAGCCATACGAATAAGCCGATAATAATAAAAGCGCCGGGAGCCAAGACCATCAGCCCATTGTCGACATATCCAAAATCGTAAAACACATTGGGCACCACCTGGTAGCCGAACAGTTTGCCGGAGCCCAGCAATTCCCTGAAGAAAGCAACCCCGATCAAAATCGAGCTGTATCCGATGCCGTTGGCGATGCCGTCCATGAACGAGCGAAACGGCGGGTCAGCAATTTCTGCGAGTGCTGAACCTGATAATCCTATTATTAAAAATTCTTGAAATTTAGCTATGGCTTCTTTTTTTGGATATTGTAATAAGAAGTCATCATAAAAATGGTATACTGAATTTATTCCATATGAACTTCCTAAAGCGATAATCATTGCTGCAGATACCATCGTAACAACATTTAGTTTAATTCCTATGTAGCCTGTTAGTCCGAGTGCCCATATTAGGGAGAATATCATTATTACTAAACTATAAATTGTTTTCTTTAATGAAAATTTGTAATGTATTAATAAGAATATTATCATTAACACAAAGCTTATTAGTGTTATTTTTATGAAATCTGAGATAATTACTTTAAATGTTGCTTGATCTATTGCGTTAAATCCTGTAATTTTAACGTCAAAACCAGGGTTTTGTGGTTCTAACATTTCTTTTGTGAATTTTAAATCAGTCATTACTTTTTTTACAGTTTTTGCTGAAGCGCCAGTATCGGACTTTATTTGTATTATTGTGATAGACTGATCTTTACTCATAAAATTTATTGTACGAGGATCGTTCTCTAGTATTAATTTTATTTGATTTTTAGAATTTGGAATAATTCCATGATTATTTTCTTTTACAATATCGCTTATTGAATTTACTTCAACAATATTTTCAAGATTTCTAACACTTTGTGTCATTGAATCAATATATCTTATATTTGATGGATCGTATATGTCGTCAGGCGTAATGAGCACCAAATATAACATATCTGCGCCATATTGTGAACGCATATCGTTCATTACTTTTACTTCTTCGATATTTTGTGGTAATACTTTTTCAAGACTTGGTTCAACATTATTTAGAAGCATGGGTATTCCTGGAAGTGTTGCGAGAGTAATAACTATTGCGAGTATTATAAAAAACCATGGATGTTTTCCCTGAGCAATTCCTAGTTTATATCCTAATTTTCTTAAATATGACATTTTATTTCCTCTGATGAATATTTTTCTGATAAGTATCTTTTGTATCTTTTTTTTCTAAGTTTGAAGGAGTTGTTTTGTGTGAGTTTGAAGTATTTATGTTATTAGATTTTTTTAATTCATCTTCTTTAGCTAAGACGAATTCTTTTTCAATACCAAAATGTGCTTTTCCTTTTACAAAATAAATTATTTTTTCTTCAATAATAAATAATGCTGGAAGACCTACAACAGAAAGTATAAATGCTAAATTTACACCCATAGTCATTAATAATCCGAATCGCCCCATTTCTGGCATATCGCCAATTAAAAATGATAAGAATGCTATTGTTGTTACAATTGTAACAGTTGTTAATACATATCCTGTATTTGCCATAGTTTCTTCTACTGCATATTCTAATGTTTCTCCTTGTTTTCGTTCATACTCAAATTTATTTCTTAAATGAATAGAATAATCTACTCCGATTCCTATAACCATTGCTGCAACTCCGCCAGCAAGGGTTGATATTGGTAATCCAAAATATCCCATTAGACCATAAAGCCATATAATACTTAATATTATTGTAATCATAGGCACAGTTGCACTAATTAGTGATCCAAATATTATTGCAACTACAATTAATACAAATATTGCCGAATATTTTTCTGTTTGCGATCTGTCATGTTCAATTACTTGACCAAGTTTTTGTTGTATTATTGGTGTTCCGGTTATAGATATTTTTGTACTTGCTGGTTTACCAACTGAATCTATATCGCGACGAATATTATCTGATAATAAATTCATTCGTAAATCATCTGCGCTAATATCTGTTGTAATAAGGATTATTGTATTTGTTTTATCACTATTAATGAATCTGTTTGCTTGTTGCATAACTTGAGGGTTATGTATTAAATTATTATAGTTAGTTTCTGTTACTATGCTATTATTTGCATACATATCGACAACGTCTGAGAATGCGTATGCAGTTACAACGTTGTCTTCTTTTGTGAATGTGGCTTTAAGTTTTTTTACGTATGTATAATATTCATAATTTGTTATGTCATAAGAATTGTCTGCTGTAGATTCTGGATTAATTTCTATAACTACTGCAATCATGTCTTGACCTAAGAAATTATCACGCATAATATTGAATGATTTTATTTCTTCAATGTCTGTTGGCATCATTTTTTCAAGTGATGCTACTGTACGAACTTGACTTATTCCACCGTATAGAAATATTGTTATAACTATAATTAGTGCAATAGTTAAGAATGGATGTTTAATCTGAATTCTAGCTATCGAACGTAAAATATCTTTATATTTATTCGGTTTTTCTAAATCGCGTAATCGTTTCATTTTAGTTAGTTAAGTGTATTAATCTGTAATTTATATTGCTAATGCTTATCTTTTTTTAGGTTTTTTAGTATAAAATATTATGGCGCTAATTATTACTAATATTGCAAATACTGCTGCATATATTGGATAATTATTTGCTTTCTTTCCAGTTACATTAATTGTTGCACTATCCGAATAAGTATAGATATTACTGTCTCCTTGCTCGGAATCTCCTTTTGCACGTAATGCTAGATTTAAACTATGGCTTTTAATTTCAGCGTCTCTATTAATGTTTATTGTAAATACTGCAGTAGCATTTTCTCCAGATTTTAATTGTCCTAAATATGAAGATCTAACATCCATTTCAAATGGTTGACTGCTTTGTTTTATTATTCTTATGTCTGCTGATTCAGCTTTTTCTTCACCAACGTTTTGTATGGTTACATATAATTGTGCTGTTTCTCCGGCAAGACCTGTGGTGTGAGATTCTATAACTTTTAAGTAAGGCTTTTTCTTAATTACGACTGGAAAAAGTTCTGTTTTAGTATATTTGTTAGAATCAATATCTTGATAATCTATAGTATATCTAATATAATATGTTCCTGATTTGATTTCATTATCTGTATCTATGTAGAATTGTAAATTCTGTTTTTGCATACTTTCAATAACACCAATATTTAATTCATTATTATTAGTGTATGATGCGCTTATACCTTGTGGATATTCTAATTTTACATTAATATTTTTTGCAGTTTTTTCTCCACTGTTGAATATTTCCGTAGTTAACAAAATATCTTTATCTCCGCTTCGAATTTTATCTGGACTAGATACTACATTTGAAATTCCGAGAGTTACTCCTTCTTTTTTTACACTCATTTTGAAACTTGCTTCTTGAGTCATATCTTCAGGAACTCCCTTAAAGTACCATTGACCAATTAACTTAAATTGGTATGTTCCTGCAGGTGCGTTTTGATTTACTTTTATTCTGAATTTTTTATTATATTGTTCTCCAGCATATACTGTTCCATATAAATTATCTCCGTCTGCATTTTGAATTAAAATATATTCTTTAGATACGGTATCATCTGGAACTAATGTTATTTGAAAATTATATTCAGGATTTCCGATACGTGTTTCTTTATCATTTAACACTGTATCATGAAATTGTATCACAATATCAACTTCATCACCCGAACTGATAATTGCAGGATCAAATTGTATTCGATCCAAAATTAATGTTGCTTGAACAGCAGGCAATATTATTAAAGATAATATTCCAAATATAATATATATTCCTATTAGTGTTAGTTTTTTAGTATTCATGTTTTCCTCCATATAAAAAATGTTCAGAAACTGCGTGTATTGTAACAGTACTGATATAATTTAGAAATACTCAAGTATTATTTAAAGGATTCTAAGTACTGCAAAAATAATTCTTTAAATAACAGTAGTTCTAAAATAAATTACAAACAATCAAAGATGCAATATTTTATTTTATTAAAAATTGGGGTAGAATTTTCAAAGTTTAATAATATTCTTTGGGTTGAAATTTTTATTATCTAAAATTTTATTTTTAATCTTCCAATCTTAAATTCTAAAGGCTTCTTCTCTTTCTTCTGTTCGTCTAATGAACGCTTGCCTAAAGCGATATCAATGTATTTATTCATTGAATCGTTAGATTGAACGCCTCTTAGACCAATGTTTCCATTATATCCTGGGCCTTTCACAATAAATGTCGGAACCGACATCACGTCAAATTGTTCGGCTTTTCTTTGACCTTCATGGTCCATTGTTGAAAGTTCAATAAAATCACAATCATCTCTTGTAGACTTAAAATTCTGCATAAACTTCTTAGCAGGTGGACAATGTGGACATGTTGGTGATGTGAATAAATATACTTTTGCTTTTTCCATAAATTTAATTAAATCATAACTTTCTTTAAAAGCTTGCGGAGTAGAGAAAAAGTAGTGTGATAATAAGCACTATACGTTATTGGTTTAAATAAATTTATTCTGGTTTTTTATTTCTTTTATACATTATTTCTTATTGTATTTCAAGGGATTGTTCTTGCTAGGTTTTTTTATATTACCGGATGTGCGTAATACGCCACTACTATTTCATTACTTCGTAACATTTTAAATACTCTTATTACTTCTATACTATTAACATGAAACAAATAACCGAGATAAATACTGAACAGTTTAACGATATAAAGAAATCAAAATATCTTTTATTAGATTTCTATTCAGATGAATGTCCTAATTGCGATAAATTAAAACCAATACTCGAAGAGTTGAATGAGTATTTTGATGATTCAATACTATTCGCCAAAATATTTAGACAGAAGAATAGGTCTTTTGCAGAATCGTTTGAAGTGCGTTCATCACCTACAGTGCTTTTCTTTGTAGATGGTGAATTGAAATTCAGAATGTCTGGAGATATACCAAAAAGTGAATTAAAGGATAATATTCTAAGATATGTTCCTAATGATATTAAAGTAAAAGAAACTTCTGCAACTAAAAGCGATGTTTATGATCTAATTATAATTGGTGGCGGACCAGCAGGATTAACAGCAGCAGTTTACAGTGCAAGATACAAATTAAACCAAATGATAATAACAAGAGAAGTAGGTGGACTTGCAGCAACAGCACATAAAATCTGTAACTTTCCATCGTATGAAGCCATAAGTGGATTTGAACTAATGCAAAAAATGCATGCGCAAGTAGAAGCATTAGAAGTGCCTATAACTTACACCGGAGTAGAATCAATTACTAAAATAGATAATTATTTTGAAGTTTTAACAGATAATGGGAATGTTTTAACTGCTAGAAAAATAATATGTGCTGGCGGTACAGAACATAATAAATTAAATGTTAAAGGTGAACAAGAATTTTTAGGGTTAGGCGTAAGTTATTGTGCAACTTGTGATGGCGCATTTTATAAAAATAAAACAGTAGCTGTAATTGGAGGAAGTGATGCCGCGCTAACAGCTGCATTATTATTAGCCGAATTTGCAAATAAAGTATATATTATTTACCGAAAAGAAAAATTTTTCAGAGCAGAACCTGCATGGGTTGAACAAGTTGAAAAAAATACTAAAATAGAACCAATATTTTCAGAAGAAGTAACGGAAATATTAGGAGAAAAGTCAGTACATTCAGTTAAACTAAAATCTGGTAAAGAAATAAAACTTGACGGAGTATTTATAGAAATAGGATCAACACCAAAAACTGAATTATTAAAAAAATTAGGATTACAATATGAACATGGATATATAATAATAGATAGCAAACAAGAAACAACAGTAAACGGATTCTATGCTGCAGGCGATATAACTAATACTGAATTAAAACAAATCGTAACAGCAGCTTCACAAGGAGCAATAGCTGCATATAATGTCTATACTGCATTAAAAAAAGAATAGGTATTTATTAAAATATTATGTTATAGAGATATGCTTATCTTTATATTAATATATTAAACAAATATCCAATTAATATTATTCCTAGAGTTACTATTCCAAAATATAATGCTAGTAATTTAGGTTTTAGAACTTTTCTTAAAATTATCATTTCAGGAAGCGATAAGGCTGTTACTGACATCATAAATGCAAGCGCAGTTCCAAGTGGCAATCCTTTTTTAAGTAATGATTGTACTATCGGTAAGACTCCTGCAGCATTTGAATATAATGGAACCCCGATAATTACTGCAAGTGGTACTGCGTACCATATTCCTTTGCCTGCAATTTTAGCTAATAGATTTTCTGGTGCATAGCCGTGAATAACTGCGCCTAATGCAACGCCGACTAATACCCAGGGATAAACTTTAACAACTATGCTTTTAGTATCTAAATACGCTTCATGTAATCTTTCGTTCCATGTTTTTTTATTTTCTTTAATTTTATTTTTTACATGAACTTTCCAAACATAATCCTCTACCTGATTTTCAAGATGCATCTTACCTAATATTATGCCAACAACAATTGCAATTATTAGTCCTGATACTACGTAAATTAATGCGATTTTCCAACCAAATAATCCGAATAATAATATTGCTGCAACTTCATTAATCATTGGAGCGGAAATTAGATATGAAAATGTTACTCCGAGTGGAACTCCTGCTTCTACAAATCCTATAAACAATGGAACTGCCGAACATGAGCAAAATGGTGTAACAATTCCTATTAACGCTGCAATAATATTTCCGAAAAAGGATTTTTTAGATAAGAACTTTTTAACTTTTTGAGGTGTTAAATATGTTCTGATAATTGCGAATAGGTAAATAATTGTTAATAGTAGAATTAATATTTTAATGCTATCATAGATAAAGTAATTAACACTTTCTCCAATAATGGGTGATTTTATTTTGAAAATATTAAATGTTATCCATTCAGAAAATCTTTGTATCGGATAGAATAAATCCATTTACAACCACTTCGAAATTTCTTTAACATCAGCAAGTCTTCCATAAACTTTAATTTTACCATCAATAATTACTGCAGGTAAAGATGTTACTCCTAATTCTACAATTTTAGTCATATCGGTAATTTTAACAATTGTGGCTTTTATTTTTTTTTCTTCGACAGCTTTTCTAACATTTGCTTCAAGTTGTTTACATTTTGGACAGCCAGTACCTAAAATTTCTATTTTCATTTGCATTACCTCTAGTAAGTTATTTAATTGCTATTTTTTTAATAATTTAAATGCATCGTATATTCTCTTATCTTTAATTGAGTAAAGTATCATTTTACCTTCTTTACGTGATTGTATAAGATTCCATTTTATTAATTTAGAAAGATGCATTGATGTATTAGATTGAGTTCTCTTAATTTTAGAAGGAATCTTGCAAGCGCATAATTCTTTATTTAACAATAGTTTTAAAATAAGAAATTTAGTTTCTTCGCCCATTGCTTTGAATAAATAATCTATCATATCAATATATATTGATATGTTATATATAAAGCTTACTAGAATATTATTGTTACTGTAAATAAAATATAAAAAAAATTAAATTACAAAGAAATTGCGCTGAGTATAAAGTTCCGCACTTTAGTGCGCAATTTCTTGTTCCAAAAATTCGCAATAAAAGAATGTGCCGTGTAAAGCCACGTCTTTTAAGGCGCGGTACGGCATGTTCTGCGAATTTTTGTTAATTATTTAGTAATTAATGGAACAATTGTATCTGCTGTTAAGCCTGCTTTTATAGCATACTCATTAGCATAAGTTCTTTTTGCTTCTTTAAGTAATTTATATATATCTTCTGTCGCAGTAAGTGGACTTTCTTCCGTTATTACTCTACTTAAATTTTCTGGTTGTCTATCATTATATACTATTATGTTAGCCCTAGCATCTTTAACCCATCCAATGTAGGAATGTTTTCCAAATCCTCTATTGATTTGATCTGGCATTGTAGCTTCAATCCAACTACATCTTACGAAATCCTTGTAACGTTCAGTTGAGTCAGTTGCATATCCGCCCATAAATGCGTATAGGTAATCGTATGTAACATCTTTTTTACTTTGACCTACTCCTATTGCTGTTTCAGGATCTGTTGTTTTTTGACTGCCTCCTTGCTTGTAGAGTACTCTACCAATAAGTTCAGTCTGATAATCTAATTTTCCATCGCCATTTTTATCCATATAATATTCAAATATTATATCTCTGTCGTATTTTAATAGAAAATCTATTATTTTTATTTCAGCTAAATCACCTATATTGTCAGATATTGTGTATCCGCCATTATTAAATTTATCAAATAATGAAAATACCTTTGAACCATTTGGATTTTCATATCTCCATTTATTTAAGCCCATATAGTTACCTGGCCATAAATCCCAATGATTTGTTATTCTAAGAACACCTTCTTTACCTGTAGTATTAGGTCTTAATCTTTCTGCAAGCGTTGAAGTATGATTTAGATATACTCTGCTTCCTTCAGGCATCCAATCAATTATGCCATCTTCCATTGAATTATAAATTGTATTTTTAGATATTTCTTTTTCTACAGTTAATATTTTATCAAGTAAATTCATTCTTTCGGATCTCTGAATCTGTAGTGTTTTTAGAGTTATATGTTTCCCACAAATTTATTAATTCTTTAACTTTAGGATCATTTTGTGGAGCAGTATATTTTTCGAGAGTAGTGCTTCTTCTCATTGCTCTTCCCCACTTTTGTGAAAGTAATCCTTGAGGAATTGCTTTAGTCTCTGTTAATTTATTATAAAGAATTTTTTTACCATCAACTGTCATAATATCTATTTTTGTTCTATCAGTAGATAATCTATCTCTTTCAATTTCTAAAATTGTCATACCGCCTTGAATTGGATTTGTTTCACTAAATTCAATTGTGTGTTGTAATGATATGTATCTACCATATAAACTGGCAAGAGGTATTATTGCTTCTCTATTTGTAGAACCACTAGCAATCATATTGTTATTTTGATCTTTTAAGAAATATTGTGTAAAGTTATCTTGAAGCTTATGCTCAACAGTTGCAATATTATTATTACTTCTAGTTATTTCTCCTTCAAGACTTCCTATAAATATTTTACTAGTATATGTTTTAGCTGAATTATCTGAAGATGATTTTTCTTCTCCACCAGCAAAAAATCTTTCTTGTTGTACACTGAATAACACGTCTCTTTGAGGATAATCTTCTCTTGTTGTTGCAGATTCTACTGCTAACCATGCGCCTAATGCGATTGTTGCAGCCGAACCCATTAGAGTGTAGACTGCGGCTTTCTTATGATCTGCGAACCAATCACCGACTCCTGATGTAAATCTTCCTAATTTACTTCCAGCTTTTTGTTTCATAGTTGTATCTTTACTATTTAGATGAGTATTGATTCCTTTTAAAATATCGTCAGTTGATTGTTCGTTTGTCATTCTAATCCTCTCTTTTGTGATTTTTTAGTGTTAGTATATTGTTTTTGTAATTTTATTATTAATGATATAATAATTAAAAAAATTAAAAATAAGGATTAATATCCTCTAGTTATATCATTAAATCTGTCTCTAGTTGCTGTTTTTTGAGCTTCATAATTGGCTTTTCTATTTGCAGCACTATTTTGAATATACTCTTTTGGTTTTCCAAGAGCACTCAATATTCTTTTTCCGTATCCTGTGAAGTTAATATCTACTTCGAACTTTTTCTTTTCAGTTTCATTAAGATTTTGTGTAACATTAACCGGGGGAACATAATTGAATACTATATCAACTATATTTGTTTTCTTTTGTGTTTGATTAATTCCTCTATTTAATTTTCTTTCTTCACCATTTTCAACAAATAATTTGACTACTGGTTTGAAAACATAATTTCCTAATGCTAATCCTGTGACAAATGCAGGTATTTCCCAAATATTTTTGGAAACTTCAGCGCCAATACTATATGTATGTTCGCCTGCAACACTTGCTGCAATACTTTTAGCTGAATAATTACTAAGAGCTGTAGCAGTATCCCATCCTAATTCAAATAAGAATGCATTTGCCCACTTTGCTTTAGTTGAAGCGTTATTTAGTCTTTCTTCTTTATGGAAGTTAGTAAAATATTCTTTAACATTTTTAAAAAATCCGGGATTATATTCTTTGAAAACTTTTGTATGTACAAAATAATCTTTTAATACAGCTATATTCTGTGCATATTGTAATGAGTCTGTACTCATTGTGTTAGTATTAGTACTTGCAACTGTTGATTCTAAAGATGCACCATTAGCTTCTACATTAGCTGTTTTTGGTTGAGCATCTAATACTCTACTCATAGTTTCTAATATTTCTTTCTTATCTGCTATTCTTCCTTTCTGTGAACTAAATGCTACTTTAGAATAATCAGCTAATGAAACTGCTATTCCAAATCCAGTATGTACTGCAAAGTCATTTGCTACATATACTAAGCTATCCGATATTGCCATTTTAAATCACCTTGTTGTTTTATTTTTTATTATGTTTTTTTTAAATTCTATTGTCAGTTTTTATTAAATTATTTAATAAAATATTACTGATTAAATTTACTTTAATGTGTCTATTATGTATTGTTTTGTTTCTCTACTTGAATTTTCAAAAGTTTTTACTAAATACGGTTTATTCCATTTATTCATTTCTTCTAAATCAAAAAAGCTAATTGCTGAAAGTAAGTTGGAAACTGTTTTTTGAACTTCAGGGTTTGTTGCTTTAACTTCCAATAAGCTAGCTCTTAAATAACCTGGTACAGATGAATCTAATACTTTATCTAATTCATAATTTGCATTAATTACAGCAGAGTATATTTTACGTACTATTCTCCAATCATTTGAATGTGAAATGCTTGATAATGCGCGTTCTTTTTCTTCTATAGATAATTTTGATAATACGTATCCTGCATTTAATACGTCCACATCTTCAATTCTTTTAAGTAATGGAGCTATCTTTTTATTTGAATAATTAACTAGATTTTCTTTAATTAAAAAATTGATAACTTCATTATGGTTTTGTAATGGAATAAAATCTATATTTTCTGTGTGCATCATGGATGATAATTTAGGTATTATTGTGTTTTTTCCATAAATTACTGTTGTAGGTGCAGATTGTTTTTCTAATTCTGTAACCTCATTGAATATATTTAATCCATATGATGAATTATAAAAAGATGAATAACGTGGATCGCGCAGATCATTTATTCTTGTTTTTGATGTTTCGGAATTTCTTCTACTAGTTGTTGGTTTAGGATTATAATTTTTAAAAATATGTGCTCCATCAAATAAAGTTGTATAAAATGTGTCTACACTTTTTTGTACTTTAATATTATCGAGTTTATAGCCTCTAACATCTCCAATATCTTGAGCTAAAGCATGTAATTTAGTAACATGTTCTGAATTATTTGCAATAAGTAGTTCAGGATTTTGTTTTAAATTTTTTATTAATAAATTTAATTCTGCAGCTTTATCAATTAAACCTGTTGGTGTACGTATATCTAAGGTAATATTTTTTAATGCGATCATATCTTCTAAACTTGTGTAAATTCCTAATCCATCATCGATTTTACTATACATACTGTCTTTTCTTGAGATAAAATTAATTTCTGGTTGATTTTTTTCAAATAATAAATTTATTATTGAATCATCAAAAGAAAATTCTTCAGTAATCAATGGTGCACTTTTTTGTTCAGGAGATACTATTATCACGTATCTACTTGTTGGGCCAGTTTGAAGATATGATTCTCCTAATTCTGCTTGGATTTCAGGACTAACTCCTCTTTTATCTATGCTGAATTCTTTAAGAGATGTTTTTTTACCAATTATTTTTTTAAGTGATGCATTGTAACTAGATACTAATCCGCCTTCTACTTTAAACAAATCAGTTTCAATTATTTTTGCTTTTTGTAATAGTTTATTCATTGTGTTCACTTAATTTTATTGTGTAATTTGGTAACAGTATTTTATTTTGCTTTACTTACTTCATCTGTCATTGTCTTTTTAATGTTGGCTTCAACATTTTCTTGATACATTAAATGTATTGTTTGTAATTCAGTTAATTCAGTACTACGAGAATTAACTCCTGCAGCAATTTCTTCTTTTAAAAATTTAATTCGAGCGTCAATACCAGATACATAATTATCATATCCTTTTGATGCTGCTTCATCTTTATCTTTTTTAGCGTATCTTGCTTCTGAATCTATGTATCTTTGTCCTTCTTCGAAAAGCATTGGCGCAGTTATTGGAGTATACATCTCTTTTAACATACTAATTTTTGTATCCCATGGTTTTTCTACAAATCTGGTTCTATCACTTAACCATTCTGCTGGAATATCGAAATCTGCTGCTCTTTCCTTTATTGCTTCGTTAATTGCATTCATTGAACGACCAGTTATACCATTATTCTGCTTTTTAGCTTCCGACATAAATTGACCGAACTCAAATAATGTAGCATTCTTGTATTTTTTTTCAAATTCTTCAGCTACTCTTTGAACTCTATTTTGAAGAGCTTTTTTAACATCAGCTTCAGTTGCTTGAGTAAATATTTTTTGAGTTGCTAATGGCACATATCCATTTCCTAATTGAATATTTGCAAGTCCTTGAGCCATAATTTTTTTTAATGACATATGCGCGACATCTGCAAAGTCATGAGGATCTAATGGTCCTTCTACAAATAAACGGTCGTAGAATCTGTTTCTTTGAGCGTCATCTAAGCCTGTTGCTTTATTTGTTGAAGCAAAATTAATTATTCTTCCTTGTGTTTTTGGAGTTTCTGCTCCGTCAAGGTACTGCATTATTATATCGTTGATATCGTTATCTGCTCCTTGCGCGTCACTTCTTTTTGAAGTTAGTAAATCCATATCTTCGAAAATTACTCCAAGAATTTTACTAGGATCTTTTGTTGGAAGTAATCTTTCTCTCAACATTTTTCCTGTTTTACCATAAAATTCATCTTTTACATCGTTTTTAACCATTATTATTTGATAATCTAAACCTAATTGTCCTGCATATTGATCGAGTAATGTTCCAAACATTCTAAGCATAGATGTCTTACCAGTACCTGGTGGTCCATCCATAATTGCACTCCATGCAAGTCCGCCTAATTCCATAATTGGATTTAATTTTTTTTCTGCATCGTATAGTATTAAACGTTGAGCATATCTGTATATTTTTCCTTTAGCTAAATCATTTCCTACTATTGTTGTTGGATCTATTGGTTCAAAACTTTTTGCTGATTTATCTTTAACTGATACTTTTGGAATACTTCTATCTTCATATCCTTGGAAAGATACAAAGTCATCCATTATTCTAAACGTGTAACCATCAATATCTTTTTGTAAATCTGTATATTTATCTTTATTTGCCTGTGCAAGTTCTGCATATTTACTATATACGTCTCGAATAAATGCTGGGAATTCTGTTGGTGCTTTGAAGAATTCTCTTTTATTGTCTTTATTATGATTTACAAGTCCTGCTGCAATTGGTGCGATTAATTGTTTTAATACAGTACCATCTGCTTGCGAAGTATTAAGTTGTATATAGGATAAATCTGGTTTATCTTTATGTGTGTCTATATCTGGTGAATCTGATTCTATAAGATTATCTACTTTTTTTGCAATGTAGGTTGATGCTACAAATGTTGCGAAATTATATGTAAAATCTTGTAATTTTAATAATTCTGGATTTGTCATAATTTGTTCTGATGGAACGTCCAAAATTTTTTGCATTAAACCAACTTTATCTCCAACATAGTTACTTACTGCTTTGAATATTTGCATACCTTCACGCATAGTAATGTATGTATTTGTTTCAAGTGTTGACATTATCTCTGGTTCAGCTTCATCAATTGATCTAATTAAACCTGGAAGATTTTGTCTACCCATACCATATGGGAAACTTACAAGTAAACTTTCTATATCTTTTTTATATGTCTTAATTTGATCTTGGCCAATATCTACTGGCGAATTTGCTTCTTTCAACTGAAATCACCCTCCTTGGTTACTCCTATTAATTCAACATTACCTAACTTTATTGATTGCTTTGTAGCTTTTTGAACAAGTCTATTAGGCATGATCATGTATCTTTTTGATAAAATATCTGAAAATATTCCTCTTTGGTCATCTCCTGAAAACATTGCTTTCCAAGAATTCTTAATTCCCGTTATTGGAACTTGCGATTCTCTTAAAACGTAATTTTTAGTAAGTGAGATTATTCCTTCGCTTGGATCTGCATTTTCTAATAATTTATTTATAGCTTCAGTATTTTCTGTAAATTTATTATAGAATGGACCTATATCGAATCGTTGTATTAATTGCATTTGTACGCCATCGATTTGTTCTAATCTGTTTGCTAAATATTGTAATTCATGAGAAATTACTGTTGAAAGACCTTCAGTTATTCCTTCTTGTAATTCTTGACTTAATTTGTCGCCATTAAAAACAGATAACTTTGGAACTTCAAAATAAATAGTATAAAATCTTGGAACATTATAACTGTCATCTAACTTATTCATGCTTTTTCTATATAATGTACCTGTAGGTATTTCTTTAATAAATGTAGCATCATAAATTTCTAATGATTGTGGCAGTTTCATATCTGCTAATTTTGAATAATAATTTTTTTCAAGCATTTGTTGTATTTGTCTATTAGGATAAACTTTTTGAAAACTTGAATTTATTGCTGCATCAACTAATTCGGAATTAGGAATAGTATTTTTTAATACTGTTGCTGCTTGTCTTTGATCTGCATGTAATAAAAACATATCTCTAGTAACTAATGGGAAGCCTGAGTCTGTCGGATCAATTACAATTTTTTGTTGTAGGTCTGCATTGGCTCCAACTCCTTGAACTTCATTTCGTAATAGTACTGCATCTAATGCTTCTCCTACTCTTAATAGGTAACTTTGAATAACAGCGTTATTTCGTAATTCTGGATCTTTAATATTATCATACATGAATCTGGATAAATGGTGTAACATACCATCTAGTGAATGTAAGTGTATTTTAGAATCTACGGAAGATAATTCTTTAAAATTATTTGTGGATGCAATATCCATTTCAGGTTTTTGAACAATGTATCCTGATGGTCCTTCTTGTGAAGTAAGATTATCTGTGATTTGTGTATCTATAGAAGACTTAACAGATTTATTTCCTCTTTTGTAATTATTATCTTCAACCATTTGTTCACTCTTTTTATTAAATGTTTTAATTAATATTAAATAAAAAATAAATAAAAAAATAAATAAAAAAACTTAATTATTTAAGTTGTATCTTTCGTTGTCGGATTTTCGGCTATTATCTCTTATTGCGCCGTATCTAGTGTTAAAGTCATCTAACATTTCATTAACACGTAAATAAAATCCACGTACAATTTCTGGATCTACAAGTGCAGTTTCTTCTCTTGTTAATGTTGCATCTGATACGTCAGCAGCAGCTTCTGTTATGATGTTAACTGATTCTGCAGTTGCTACATTGATTGCCTTATCAAGACTCTCCATACCTTTTGTAGTCATCATTATTTTGACTGCATTTGGTGCTGAAGCGTAGATTTGAGTTACGTTATCCATTTTTTCTTGGATCATCTTAGCTTGTCTTCCCATATCTCTGACCATTTGTTCGAATGCGTCTCTTGATAATTCACTTGATTTATATGCTTCTTGTGCTTGCTTATATGTAGTAAGTACAGCATCGTATTCAAGACGTACATTAGTTAAAGCTTTATGTTGTGCTTCTAATGTATCTGTTAATTTTGCTTGTGCTTGAGCATCAGCTGAATCATATGTTGCTTTATCTGCAGAATATTTTGTTTCCATTAAATCTAATTTAGCTTTTAATGCTGATTCCTTAGGCTCATATTCTTTTATTTTAAGAGCAATTAATGTTGTGTTTAATTCTAATTTACTATAAGATTCTTGTCCTATCTTTCTAGTTTCTAATATTTCTCTTACTAATTGTACACCATAATCTAGAACCATATCTAATCCTTCTTTAGGATTCATTTCTTTAATTCTATTAGTTCTCATTCTTGCAGCTTTTGAACTAAATCCGAAAAATTTAACGAAGTTTTCAAGACCTGTGTAATTTTTTGATTTTGATGCAAAATCTACAAATTGTTCTAAATCTCCAGTAAGTCCTGCAGCTAGATCTGCAATAGTTGATTTGAAATGATCGTTATATGCTGCTATTCCTTGGTCTATTTTAGCTAATCCTTCTTTAGTTGTTCCAAATCTATTACTTTTTACTGTTTGTTCTAGATTTTGTACAGAACTATAGATGTCTTTATCTAATACTTGTCTTTGCTTTCTTAATTCTGTTAACTGTGGTGATTCGTCTATTTTTTGTTCGAATCTTGATGTTGTTTCAGCCATTTTATTTTCCTCCTCTATTACTTTTCGTTGTTACTCTTAAGTAATGTTATTTTGTTTTAATTACTAAATAGTAATAGCATTCTATTTATAAATGTTTCGCATTTTATTTTTGTAAAATATGATATTTTAGTAATAATTCTTACTAGAATACCGAATAACTAATATATTATATAGTCAATAAATATTTTTAATTAGTTATTTTAATTTGTAGAACTCAAATGACTACCTATATAATATAGTATTTAATATGTAATAAATATTATTTCTCCTTATCTTAAGATTATGAAGATTACGTAAGCAACATATAATAATATTAGTATGATGCCTTCTTTTCTTTCTATAGTGTGTTTTTTTCCTATAAACATAAATACGAACATTAATGCTGTAATTAATATTAAACAAATAATATCCATAATAATATAGGATGGAACTATTATAGGATTTATAGTTGCGCTTATTCCTAGAATGAATAGTATATTAAAAATATTTGAGCCAATAAGATTACCAACTGCCATATCAAAGGAACCTTTTCTTGTAGCAGTTATCGTTGTAACTAATTCTGGGAGTGATGTACCAATAGCAATTATGGTTGCAGAAATTACAAATTCGCTTATACCAAAATAGTGTGCAATACTTACTGCTCCGTTAACAGTCCATTTTCCTCCAAAGAATAATGCAATTAATCCGCCAGTAATCATTAGTATTAATTTAGAATTAGATATACTGGATATTTTACTTTTTTTATGTTCAGGTATTTTTTTATGATTTTTTATTAAAATAGAAACATAATATAAGAATAATAAAAAGAAGGATAATAATATAATACCATCGACTAATGATACTACCCCGTTAGTAGCTAAGAATCCTACTGATAAACCAAGTAGCAGTATTGTTGCAAATAAAGAATAGGGAATTTCACGCCATATAGTGGACTTTTTTATTTTAATTGAGCCAATAATAATTGCAGTTAAACCTAAAATTAATGCAATATTTGAAATATTACTGCCTATGATATTTCCTAGAACAACATCTGATTGTTTATTTATTGAAGCAAATATATTCACAAATAATTCTGGTAATGATGTACCAAAAGCCACAATAGTTAATCCTACAACTAATTTAGGAACGCCTAATTTTTCAGCAAGAGAAGAAGAACCCTCAATTAAAAAATCTGCACCTTTAATTAGTAAGCCAATTCCTACAATCATTAATAATATTTCAATTAACATAAAGTTGCGAAACGTTATTATTATATAAATATTATTGATATTTGGTGGCTCCTTTCAAAAAGTCTTTTGTGACCACCTGGCGAACCTTAAATTCACTATTGCAAGTATAAATAAATCGGAAAATAATCTTCAAAGATTCTATGTGAGCGTGGTCAAAAAGTCGAACGTAGTTGAGATTTTGAAAGGAGCCTGATATTTAGTAATATTTTTAAATATGTATTCGAATAGGGGTTTATGAATGAATTTGAGATATTAACCCGATTACTTCTAGCATTAGCTCTTGGTACAATAGTTGGTATTGAAAGAGAAAAATTTGCAAAAAAGTATGACACTATGGCATTTGGTGGAATTAGAACATTTATGTTTATATCTCTTCTTGGTGCATTAGGTGCAATCATATCCTTAGAATATTTTAATTGGTTTATTCTACCAATATTTTTTGGAGTAATAATGTTTATATGTATAAGTTATTATTTTGCTGTTAAATTAACTAATGGAAAAAGCATCGGAATAACAGGAGAACTTGCAGTATTAATTACTTTTATCATAGGATTTCTTTCAGCTACAAATCACGTACTTGTGGCTATTGCCATTGCAATAATTACTACAACCTTTTTATATTTAAAAATATGGCTTCACGGATTTTTAAAAGGAATAAGTGAAGTAGAAATTTACAGTTCATTAATATTTGGGATTTTAGCGTTTGTTATTTTGCCATTTTTACCTAATCAAACATATGGTCCATATGATGTTTTTAATCCGTATAAAATTTGGTTAATGATAGTATTTATTAGTGGAATGAATTTTATTGGCTATATATTAATAAGATTATTTGATTCAAAAAAAGGCATAGTTCTTGCAGGATTTCTTGGAGGTATAGTTTCAAGTACTGCTGTAACAATTAGTTTTTCTGGAAAATCAAAAGAAGAAAAAAATGCTCTTATAGTTAAATTACTATTATTTGGAGTATTAATTGCTAATACTATTATGATTATAAGAGTATTAATAGAAGTATTTGTGATTAATCCTGCATTGTTAAAAGTTGTTATGATTCCATTATTAGTTATGGCTTTAGTTGCATTATTATGTTCAGCATATTTATGGTTCACAAGAGATAAAACAATTATTGAGCAGAAAACAGAATTAGCAAATGAGAGTCCATTAAATGTAGGCACTGCATTAAAATTCGGAGCGTTATTTGGAATTGTACTTATTATTATTAAAATTGCTCAAATATACTTCGGACAGACAGGAATGTATGTTGCAAGTATAATTTCAGGATTAGTTGATGTTGATGCAATAGTATTATCCGTTGCAAGTATGGCAGGAACTGATATATCTTTACAAGTTGCAGCAACAGCAATAACATTAGGTGTTATGAGTAATATGTTAGTAAAAGTTGTCTATGCATCATTATTTGGTTCTAAAAAGTTTAGAAAAGATTTAGGCATAGTAATGGGTTTAATAATATTATCTGGAATTATAACAATATTGTTATTGTAAATAATTCTTTAAAGATGCAGACAATACCAAAATAATTATAAACTATACATACAAAAGCAAATTATGCAAGTATTTACCTATTATATTGACAATAGACGTATAAGAATAATATACTTATATTTGAAAAGCAAGTTTATTAATGAACACAAAGCACTATTTGATAATATAATAAAAGATATTTTAGAAATATGTTCTGAATATAAACTCGCCAAAAATCTTTCAAGCATTAATTTTGTAATCGAAGGTATCAAGCCACAAACTTTTTTTGAACCATTAGCATATGTTAATCATTTCAAAAATATTAATTTAATTGCTTCAGTGCTTGAAAAAAATGAATGGTTTCTTAGAATTGGTAAATTAAGGACAACGGACACGATATATATAAATATCGATTCGTTAATTGCAAATGCAAATGAACCTGAATTGGTCTTAAAAAACTGTATTGTTCATGAAATAATGCATCTAGTACATAATATTAAATCAAACTATAGTTCAATAGGACTTGTCGAGTCGCGATTTTCTTCTAAATTATCTTTTAAAAAATATGTTTTGGATCTAGGACATAATTCATCATTGCGTGATATTATCAGAGATTTTCGTTCATTATATTTTAGAATTATTGGAGATACTATACGCGAAGGACTTGCAATGATAGAATCAGAGCTTTTTGCTGATAATCAACAGATATGTTTTACCGAAGATATTTGGAAAGAAAAATATGAAAATGCAGCTGATGCAGTATCTAAATTTAATAAGAGATTAGAACAATGCTTTAATGCAATTGAAGCATATCTTGCAAGCGATTCCTTAAAAGATACTAAATCCAATATGAAAATAATACAAGAAGTAAATTCAACATTACATGAAAAAATTTGGATAAGATATATTATTGGAGAACATATAATTCATACCATTCTCTACTTCAATAAAGAACTAGATATTGAAGCATTGATAAATATGAATTATATAAAGATACTAAGAGAGTATGAAAAATGCATGATTAAAAAAGGACAAACTCCATTAATATCCTATAGTTCTGGAAAAGGAGTATTTGATTATGCATTAACACTAGATAAATTAAACAATTACTATAATTTAGCAAAGAAATGATTCATTAATTAAAAAAATGCACTTCTGTCTAGATCATAGAAAGGTCAACTAATGGCGCTTTTAGGTCTAAGGGTTATAAACACTGAATTTGTTAGGTGACTACATTTTGAATAGTTTGTTTAGATTTAGAATAATTCTAAATTATCTATCTTATAGAGTAGTGCAGCAGTATATTACTTATAAATCTTCTTAAGAAAAAATTATTTATCAAAACTATATCCTAATTCTCCAAGCATTAGAAAAACATCTACAGAACCTGCTGTAGGACAATTTTTAGTCACATATTGTTTTATATTATAACATATATCATCTTGTCTTTTTATTCTATCAGGATAGCCGAAAGCATAAATATCCATTCTTGTATCTGCTGCATTGTAAGTTGCTTCCGGAATTACAACAGACATATGAATATCTTTATCTATTAGTTTTCTTTCTGGACAAGATAATTCATCAGCTATTATTTGTGTAAGTTCTGGAAATACTCTTTGTAGCGAATTAACATTATCCTTTTTAGTAAATATTGTTACTGGTGGCATCTTATCTCTTATTATCGTATTTTTTACCAAACCAACAACCTGCAGGTTCATATTTCCTATGCACAGGTTTGTCAAAAAATGATGCGGGATTAAATAATCCGCCGTATGATTTATGTTTTTCTATTAATCTACCTTGAGCATCATAAGTGCTATCTATAGTAACTGATGGATAATATCCTGTATGCTGAATTCTCGAATGCGATACATCAGAAGTAGTGGTTAATTCAAAAGATTGTTGTAATCTAGAATATGTGCCATCATCGCTTTTTATTACTTGGTCAATACTATTACCGTCCTCTTTACACAGCATATAAGATATTCCCGCATCTTTTGATACGGCATTGCTCATTTGCTTTTGAGATAATTGTCTATCAGTAAATATTTTTAGTCCATTAATAATCTTAATTAAAGTTTTATTCATAATATCACCTATGATTAATATATGCCGGAGTATTTATAAAGTTTACGCTTTTGTTGTTACTTAGGAGTAATTAATATCTAAATAAAATAATGATGTGTCAATATACCAAAACAACACTCAAAATGTTCACTACTCTCGTCAAATTTAGAAAAAGCTACATTCTATCATCTATACATAGAAGTTCAACGCTCCCGCCGGGATTTGAACCCGGGTCACCACCGTGAGAGGGTGGTATGATTGACCGGTCTACACTACAGGAGCAAAAAATATGAAAATTATATTATTACTATAATAGAACTCTCACACTATCTAGAATTGAAAATGATTTTATAAATGTAATTGTTAATAATAAGATAATTATATTTTATGTGATAATTATACTTCACTAATTAATTTATGATTTTGATGTTGTTGCACCAGTAGAATTTTGATAATGGCTTTTCAAACTTTCAGAACCATATGCTCTATTTGCATCAGAATTATATTGATATAGTATTCCAAAACAAAATGTATCTCCTTCTTTTAATATTCTTGGTCTCATAAAATATATTGGGTGTGCTGTTATTGCGCCGTTATATCCTTGATCAACCCATCCTGCGTTTACTTGATTAAAATCTGCAATTGCAAAACCGTATTGTTGCATATTTGTGTGAAATGGTATTCGATGTAATAATTTTATTCCTAGATTTGCTGGTAAATTAATGTTTGGTGTTAACGATACTATTGCAGGAGTTTGAGTATTTAGTATGTATCCTTTTGATAGATCATGTGTGTTGTAAAATGAATTATCTATGGATTTTGAAGTATCAATGTCTCTTCCTCTGCTGAATGTTTTAGCTTCTTTCCCTACTTTAAATACGACATATCCTTGTTCTGTTATCAAATTTTGTTCTGCAAATTCGGGTAGAAGCATTTTAACTTTATCGGGATTTAATACTGCTCGACCTTGATTTAGGCGCATTTTTCTTTGTAAATTAAAAAATAGATTAGCAAATTTATCTTGACCATATAATATTATGTTTTCATTATTCACATTAGTTAATTCTATGTAGTATGATTTATCTTTTTTTGGATATTGGCTCCAAGGTTTTAATGCGAGTCTTCCTCTACTACTTCTAAGTTCATATGATAGGTGGAAATCTTTATTACTAAATGTTGGTTTTTCATGAAGATATATTTCAGCAAATGCATTTGGCGGAATAATTATTTTTTGTCCTAATTTATCTGGATAAAATTTTGCATGAGCTCTTGATGGCTCATAATTATCTAGCTCTTTTAAAGAAGTAATATTTGTCATTTTGTAATTATATTTTTCCCTTGATTCATCATCAAATACATATACTTCGCCAATTCTAGCATCGAGGCTTCCTGGTTGTAATTGATCGTCTGAGATTTCTGTTTTTAATTTAATTAAACCTTTATCTAATGCTTGCAAAATTCCTTTATCATTTAGCATTGGCGCTACAGAAATTCGTGCTAATTGAATATCTATACTCATATTAGAGGATTATTTTAACAAATTATAAAGGTTTCTTTTTATAGCTACTATGAAGTAGTTTCTTGGAATTAATTTTCGTTATCTTGTAATTAAATTATACTAGAACAGAATTCTTGTTCTGTTGAGAATTAAAAAATCGTTTATAAATATTCTGCAAGTATGTTCTTTAATTATGAATCTTTATCTTTATAAATAATCATTTATTACTAAATCCATGGATGAATTTGTATTTGTAAAACCATTATTTGGTAAAAATGTTGAAATAATAATTTATGATATGGATGAAATATTTGCATTAGAAGTTGCAACTAAAGCATATATTGAAGGTTTAAGATTGAGTAGAATTTTTAATGTTTTTGACAAAACAAGTGAAATATCTTTATTGAATGCAAATAGAAAAATGCGTGTATCTGATGAATTACTTGAAATTTTAAAAATTGCTCAAGAATTTTATTATTTAACTAATGGAAAATATGATATTAGTTTAGGTAAACGAATTATGCAACGAAAGAATGGTTTAAAAGAAAATACAGAATGTTCATTTAGAGATATTATTATAGAAGATAATATCATAACGCTTAAAAATGAAGATGTGCTTATAGATTTAGGAAGCATAGCTAAAGGTTTTATTGTTGATAAAATTGTTGAAATTTTAATTAGTGAAGGTGTTGTTTCTGGGCTAGTTGATGGTCGAGGAGATATTAGAGTTTTTGGTGATAAAACTGAAGTTATAGGAATAGAGCATCCGAGAGATAAAACTAAGTTAATATCAAGTATTGCTATTAATAATTGTGCTGTTGCAACATCGGGCGATTATAATCAATATTATGGTACTTATAATAATTCACATATTTTAAATAGCCTTGATTTTGCTTCGATTACTGTTGTTGCAGAAAATTTAACACTTGCTGATGTTTTTGCTACAGCATTTTTTGTTTCCAATAATACCGATATTTTAGAAAAGTATAAACATTTAAAGATGATGACTATTGATAAGAGTATGAATATTAAATATTACAATGGATTTGAGGAATTACAATGAATAAAAAAAGAAGTAGTTTTTATGGAGTATTAATAATAGTATTATTGTGTTTACTTCCAGTATTTTTATTATTTATGTATGGTCCTTCAAATAATTTAGTCTCTTATTCTGAAATTACTCATAAATTAGGTCAAATTACTGCTTTAGTTGGTGTTACATTATTTGCATTAACATTTGTACTTGCAACTAGATTTAGAGTTATTGAAGATTTATTTGGCGGCCTTGATAAAGTATATATGACTCACGGAATAATTGGGAGTATTGCTTTTGTGTTGTTATTATTTCATCCAATATTACTCGTGCTAAAGTTTATTCCAACAAATTTTAATCTTGCAGCAGAATATTTGCTTCCAGGAGCGTATTGGTCAGTTAATTTTGGAATTATTGC
>CAVZPN010000003.1:0-100973 GCA_963777125.1 uncultured archaeon
AGGACATCACAGATAGTTGCAGGAAGCATTACTCCATATCCGTGATAAGCTTTGTGTTGCTGCTCCCTATACAGAGATTAACATCATATTGTGTCCATGTGGTGTTCTGCTGCATTGTATTGTTTATTTGGCATGTTAAGTTGCTTGTGGTTTTAGAAGTGTTCTGCCAGCTGGGATTGCATGAATATGGATTTGCTTGTGTGTAGAGTTTAAAGGTGTTGTTGTTAGCAGAATTTCCAGCCCAGTCCCATACTGTGAGATTGATTTGTAGTTAGTGCCATTTAATAAGCCTGAGGTTAAGGGTTATGGCTTGAGCTATCTCTAGAATTATATACTGCTCTTTCTAATGTTTTTTCTGTCTCCTTGACTTAACAATTTCATGTACTAGTCCCAGTCGTCCCCATTTAAGAACAGGTTGACGGGGTGGCGTTCGGAGGTTGATCCGCCCATTTCGCTGTAGACGAGGTTAAAGAGATCAGCAAACAGCCTCCAACGGTCGTTGGACGCTCCACTTCGGATGACGACGTCGCGCCATTTCCTTGGGCCGGATTCATTCAGGAAAAACCGTGCCCCGCCTTGGGCTCTAGGCACGTTGTACCGAATCCGAAAGGACTTCTTTGGCACCGAGCGCGACAAGTTGCCATGTATCCTCAAGTGCGCTGGAAACGAAAGCGCAGTTTCAATAGCGCCTACCGAAAAGTACTCTACGTGAGCCGCGCGCTCCACCCATCACCACGCTCAAACGGATTCTCGTAGATCCCGGTGAACTCGTTCCACAAATTCTTCGGATCGGTCGTGAGTGCAGGTACGGGAAGCGATGCAAGAGTCTCTTACAAACAGACTTCGTGTCACGACTCACTCGGAAGGCGCCCCCTTGAAAACGAACGTGCGCGAAGAACGACCCGTCGAGTCGATGGTGCAGGGTGAGTCGAACTCGGGACTCCCCGCGCCGGGTACACTCCCATCAAGCGTGTATGGGACGGGAAGCTTGCTGAGCGTTGTTGGCGGTGAGACCACGAAGGAGGTTGGGCGCCATGCACGAGCCGACTTGGAATTCAGGAGCCGGCGTCAGGAACTGAGCGACTGCACTGCCAGCCTCCGGAACGAGCCCTGGAAAGGCTGTGATCAGTGAGCGGCGATGTCCCTCGAAGCTCATTTGACTCTGTCCATCCTGCCGCTCTGCCAAACGACTCGGTCCTCCGAACTCGGTCGTTCGCCATGACGATGGCTACTAGAACCACGCTCCCTATACCTGCGCGAAGGGCGGAACAGCGCATGGGCGCCTGACCACTAGTGAAGAGCACCCTGCCGATTGAAGAACGTGTTCACTCGCACCGCTGGCGCAATTTCGGTCAGCGTCTTCTGCAGCGACCGCAGACCGCCGTTGCGAAACCCGACAAAGGAATACTTGCAACACAATACTGTCTTCACTATCGGTAACACGTTCCAGTTTCCTCCAACAAGGTGATCGCTAAGTGCGTCGAGCATGGAGTCTTGGGCATCCGGTTGGCTGTGCCCATCCACTGTAACGACGACGATTCCGTCCTGGCGACGTGACCGTGTCACAAATGGGACGTACCGCTGGAATACAAGCGCCACCACGACGACGGCAAGCAGGACAGAGGAGTAGGATGAATTGAAAAGTCGCGCAGACGATCGCCGTTGCGATGACAACCATAATGAAACCCACTTCTTCGGGCTCCTTGATTGGTGTCCGGGACCAAATAATCCAAAACACTTGCAGAGAAAGTTCACAAGTGGGAGGGAAGCAATTGGGCACTCGGCGGAGGCTGCGTTTTCGTTTTTTTGGGGGGGGGGGGGGGGGGGGGGGGGGTACTGTATTCGTTCAGTTACATATGCTGCTGTTCTTTTTCTTCAGGCTCGACTATTCACGCGCCTTTTTTGTATCACTGTTTCAAATGTAGAGTCTCGTTTCATGTGGCGCATCTCGTGTCACAAAAGTTCAATCGACCAATCTTGATGTGGTTGATTTAGGTGAGGCTAAAAGCATCGTCGATGTCAAAGCCGCCGACTGGCTGGTGTTAAATAAGAAATCGCCGCGGTTTTCATCACAAACGTTATCTGGGGAGCAAGAGTTTCCGAATCAATGAAAGGCAAATTAACAGTAATGACAATCATCACTGGTGTAAAGAGCCCATGGATACTTGGAAAAACAACTCCAAAGCAAGCTAAAGCAAACAGACAAAAAATGTCTGATGAATTAGGCATAGAAATTGTAAGATAAAATCTTACATTTATTTTTTTATCTTTTTATTATAATTTTATAACATCAAAATCATTATTATGCAAAGAATATTAGTGGGATATTACGCTTAGAATGTTTTCACGATCCGTTATGGATGTAATTCTTTGCCTTCACTCATCACCCCCAACGATCAAAGTGAAGGCAAAATTTTTATAATACAGGCAGAGCCATAAATTCTAAATTTAATTAATCTAACAAATAATATTTATAAAGAATATAACATTTCTATAATTCATGAAAAGTGAGATTAGAAACACAATCACGCTTGATAATAAAATATATTCTTTAGGATATAAAGTTGTAACATCAGAACTAGAATCACTTGGCTTACGCAAGAATCCTAATATAATCAAATATAATATAGCCGAATGGTACTTCTTACCTGAAAATCAAATTGTTTGCGGAAATTCTGATTTTGGCGGAATTTGGGTTGCCAAAACATTATCTGGAGCCAAGAAATTACAACAATACATGCAAGAACATCATTCTAAAGAAACTAGAATATTTAAAACAGCAATTGACAACATATTATATTCTAATAGCTATCGCATAAAAACTAACGGCATAAATATGCTTGAAGAGATAATATGAAGGCAAAATTTTTTATATATAGATCAAGGTATAAAAAATTAAAATTACTTTTTAGCAAACATAGTTCTATTAGTCGTTTCCTGCCATGAATTAAACGGAATATACATAGAGTTAGTCGCATAAGGAGTTAATTTAAGCGCATGTGCAACCTTATCATAATCTAACCTATTTGCGCGCATATCTCCTAAAGCCACCATGAAAAAATCTCTATTAATTTTCTTTGAATTAAATTCAGACAAGTACGCGCCACTAATATTACCTAAAGCTATAACATTTTCATCAGATAAAAGAGAAGTATTATCTTTTGAAATTAATGCAATTGTCGGCGTTCCACCTACTCCGCGATTAATATTAGATTTCGAATAAGCATTAATTGCAAAGAATAATAATTCATCGAAAGATAAATTTTGAGGCGCAATACCTTGTAATTTCTCATTCAAGTATAAATTTGAACCATCTGTTCCTGAACCAATCTCATAATGAACATCATGTATTTCAAGGTTATTTCCAGGATTGGCAAGTAATGTTTTAATTTTATTTTTTTCATTATCAAACCCACTTATTAAAAAAGAAAGATTACTGGCACGTCTTAATTCAGCATCATAATCACTCATAACTCTACTAATGTTTTGTTTTAAAAATTTGTCTTTTTCAGATTTATTAGCTATCCAAGATGCTTTAAGATAAGTATCATCTACTAAGGGTTTAGCTCTAGAGTATACTTGTGATTTCATTTCTGTTAATACATCATCACTAATAATCTTACTAAAATCTACAAGAGCATCTATCCTATAATCATTTATTTTTTTAAATATAGATTCAATATAATTAGCTTGTCCCGCAGCACATATTGCGCCACTATAACCAGTACTATTAAAAAGAGCAATTTTCTTTGCGCGATCACTTTCTCTTTGACCAGAAGTTTCTCGGCTATCGGCAATCATAACAGATTCAATTCCGTTTGTTAATGTTATTCCAACAGTCATAATTATCACCTTAATAAACATAATAAGCACACATATTTATAAAGTTTACGATTATTTGTTACTTAATAGTGATAAATTAGGCATATAACGGAATAACATAAAATCATATTATATGATATAATCTAAAAGACATAATCTACAAAATAAACCATAAAAATGAGTATAATCAAAAAAGCTAGAATCAATACGAAATTAAATTATAAAAAAAATAAAGAAAGTCATTAAAGACTTATTTCTTCTCCATGTACATGAAAATCAACGATTTTCAGTACTGGAAAAAAAGCTTCACTTTTTTTCCATGTATCCACATTTACCACAAGTCCATCTGTTCTTATGGTTTGCCATAAATACTGAACATTTTGGACATGTTTTATTCTTCTTCTTAACAGAATTACCTGTTACTTCGTAAATTTTATACATGTTATATTGCTTGCCTCTCTTAACTGGGCCGCCTTTCTTTTCAGCACCTTTCGCTGCTGGTTTTCCTGCTGGTTTTCCTGCCATTATTATTCACCTTTGATTATTAATTTATTTTTTCTTTGCGCCCTTTACTGGAGCTTTTGCTTGCTTATCTGCTTTTGCTTTTTCTTTTGCAGACTTTTGTTCAGCCTTAGTTAAATGTCTTAACTTCACAAACTTACTTTCAAGTGTTTGTAATGATTTATCATCATCATAAACATAACCAGTTAAGATTGCTCTTTCAGAACCATAATCAGTTTTTATTTTTCTAATGATTGTAACATTTTCTTTTGAAGAAAGTTTAGTACATAAACCTTTTAATAATTCTATTCTAGAGGGAGTTTTCCCAGCAAATACAACTTTAGCTTCGAAATATGTTCGATGCATTAACAATTCTTGATTTTTCTTTAAAACCTCAATATCCATTTTATTTACCTCATTACTTTACTTTGATGGCGTATTCGCCTTTTAATTCAACATTTATTTTTTTTGCAACAGTAGAATTTGCTATATCCATGAAATATATTCTTCCTTGCCAATTATTACTAAAAGTGTTTCTTTTACAAATAGGGCATGTTTCTCCATCAACAAATAATTTACATTTCTTGCAAACCTTTTTTTTCATTTTAAACCTCGAACATAATTTTTGTATATGATAATATTAATATTATCAATTTATCAATAATAATCAATAATAGTAATTACTTAGCTTTCTTTTCTTCCTTTGCTTCTTTTACAGCTTCAGGAACAACAATCCAATCGTCTTTTCCTAATCCTTCTTGTCTCATTGTAAGTCCAATTTTTGGATTAGTTAAGTCTTTGTAGGATACAGCAATTATTTTTGCTTTACATACATCGCCAACTTTTAATGAATGCTTACTATTTTTACCAAGCAATACACCATCTTTACCAAAACTTACAAAATCATTCATAGTCTGACTTATATGAATCATACCTTCAACTGGACCAATATTTATGAATGCACCAAAATCTGCAACATTAGTAATTTTTCCAAGTACTATTTCTTGCATTTCTGGTTTAAATGTTAATAATGTAAACTCAACATTGTAATGTGCTGAACCATCACCAGGTAATATTATTCCTTGACCTACAGTATCAACGCCTGAAATATCAATTACAAATCCTAATTCTTGACTGATAAAACCACTGTATTTCTTTTTTATTTCAAGTGTCAATGATAATGCTATATCTTCACCAAATGCTGCAGGTGGTAATCTGACGTAATCCTTAACTTTTGTTTTGTAATACATTTTGTTCCTCACTCGAAATCGAGATATTTTTTTGATTTTAAAGTTATTAAACGTATACCTTTGTGTTGATGCCTTAATAGACGTTTTAATGCCTGATCTTGCGTACAAACCACATCTTTACTTGTAACACCTTCTAAGATCAAGTTATCAGCATAAGTTTCATTAATGGAATTTGGAAGGCTTTTTAAGTTTTTTTGTTTTATCATCATAAGAGCCGTTTTTGCATGCATAGCATCCTTATTTTTTCCCTTAGCAAGTTCCGATAATTCGTCAATAACCCCTTGATACGTACACAATTCATAAGGCTCATTTACAAGCCTTTTAAATTCAGTAAATATATCAACTTTAAATTGCGATGGTATCATTAAAAAATTAGTATCAAGCACAATTCTAAGCATATAGTCGAGAAGTTATAAGGAATTTATAAATGTATTTATAATATCTTTTATAAAACGTATTTAAAAAATTCAATCTAATTCGGCATTAGTTCTTCAAAAATGCTTCTTCTTAAAAGAGACCTTTGCAAAATTCGCTTCGCGTTATTGTCAGCTCGCATTTTGATGAATTATTCGAGGAAAGCTCCTCTCTTGTAACTTCAAAATATCTTTTTGAAGTTCCGAACGTAGGGATAGAATCTCCGTCGCTTTACAAAAGTATAATTAATAATGCTCGCAAATAGACAATAATCATTTATGTAAAGTTCTCTTAAATAAGTCCCTTTTTCGACCAAATCTTAGACTCATTAATGTTTTTAACAGCTTATCTAATCGTAATTCCTTTTGTTGTTCAATATATTCAACAAATATACCACAAAGTAGACTATAAATTAAAAATAAGACCATAACACTAATTAAAGATTGCTCAATTGTACCATATACGCTAAGAACAAGTATTGCAACACCAAGTATCATTCCTTTAGGAGCAAAAGTTAATAATAATTTATTATGAATAGAATGCTTAGGATAAAATAAGTGTATAATCATGAATCTAATGAATAAGTATGCTAAAAATATAATTACAGAATATAAAAAAATACTATAACTAAATTTTAAACTAACAGTAAACCCTATTAAAAGATATATCAAAAATTCTAAAGTTTTGAATATAAATGGAGAAAAAGAATACATACTACTGGTTCTTCTCACGTAACTATTGCCAAAAAAGGTGCCTAATACTAATACTGCAAATAGTCCTGAACCACCCAATTGTTCAGTAATAATATATGTAACAATTGCCATTGCAACTAATCCTAATTCATTAACTGGTGTCGCATATTGATTTTTTAAACTCTTAAAAACCACAATACCAACTATTACTCCAACTCCTAAACCCATCATTATGTGTTTTAAAAAATAAAGAATATTTTCAAATAATAAAGAATCAAGGGAATAAAACACCAATATACTAAATGCGAAAAATAGTATTAAAGGATTTGCAAAATCACCCTCGCCTTTTAATTGATCAACCAAAAAGTACTCTATAGAAGATATAATTATAGCAAATATCACACCGTGTATAAATTCTATGCGTAAAAGAAACGTTGAAATAATACCTAAAAATAATATATTTGCAATTAAAAATGTTAAAAACATCCCAATAGTTTCTATATTTAATGAAATATTATCAGAATTTAACCGTACACTAAGTTCAAATAATAATACTACCATTAAAAAAACACAAATATTTTTTAAAACAAGGGAATCAAACGAAAACAATAAATGATCATTTATAGTCGATAATGCCAAAAGCATACCTAGCAATAATAAAACTAATTTATAGCCAGTTCTACTACCTTTTGCTTTTCTTCGAAGTGATAATACAATTAGTCCTACAAGAATTAATAATCCTAAATAAACTAACTGTACGAATAACATTCCACACCTCTTTATTCTCTTGCAAGCAATATACACATTTATTAAGTTTATTATTACTTGAGCTATTATTACTATTAAATTAGACAATTATGACCTAATTTGTTAATCATTCGCTAAATTTCAAGAAAATTTTAAAATAGATGAGCATACTGTTGATTTAATGAGCAATAACGTTAATAATACTAAAATTGAAAGAATACTAACAACAGTAAGAAATAAAATTAGACCCGATACAAGCGTAATTAAAGAAGTAGATAAAATTGTAAAAGAAATTAACGAATTACTCAAAAAAAACAATATTTTCGCAGAATGTGTTAAAGGAGGAAGTATTGCTAAAGAAACGTTTCTTAAAGATGACTACGATATCGACTTATTTATTAGATATAATCCATCCTATAAAGATAAAAATATATCTGAATTAACGCAAAATATCTTAGAAATACTATGTAAAAAATTAAAAATTAAATTAGACAGAGTACATGGTAGTCGAGATTATTATCAATTTGACATACTGAAGAATAAAAAAATACTAGCATTTGAAGTCATCCCCGTAATATTAATACATGCAAATAACTATAATGACGCACAAAATATTACTGATTTAAGTCCCGAACATGTAACATGGGTTAAAAAATATACAATCAAAAAACCAGAATTAATAGACGATATCAGAGTTGCAAAAAAATTTTGTAAAGCAAATAAAGTATATGGTGCTGAAAGCTATATTAACGGATTTAGCGGTCACATTCTCGACATATTAATAATTCATTATGGCTCATTTATGAATCTATTAAATGCATTTAGTAAATATAATTACGAAGACTTAAAAAAACCAATAGTCATCGATACAGAAAAAAATCTTACAAATCCACTAACACAATTAAATGAAAATAAGATAACAACATTAATAATTGTAGATCCTATTCAAAAAAACAGAAATAGTGCAGCAGCTCTAAGTAAAGAAAGATTGTGGATGTTTATTAACGCTGCACAAGAATTCTTAAAAAAACCTAATTTACAATTCTTCGAAATAAAAAAATTCAATATAAAACAAGAAATAGAAAATACAATTAAAAAATTAAAACTTAATAAAAAAGAAATAAATATTATAACATTTGAAATCACAACAGTCGATGGAAGTAAAGATGTCGTCGGAACAAAAGTTTTAAAAGCATATAGCATAATAATCTCACAACTAGAATTAAACGATTTTAAAGTACTTGGATGCGACTGGACTTTTAATTATGATAAAAAATCTGCTCAAGGATATTTAATAATAGATAAAAATATCACAACAGAAATACTTCAAGAAGGACCATTTGTAAATACTAATGCAAATTACAATAAATTTATTGAAAAACATAAAGAGTTAAAACACAAACTAACATTCAAAAATAACAGAGTATATGCAACAATTCAGCGAAAATTTATTGATCCAAAACTATTTATAATAGATTTAAGCAAAAAAGACTTTATACGACGAAGAATTAATAACATCATAATAAAATAAGCTATAAACAGTAAACTAAAAATGAAATCAAATAAAAATACTGCGAATAATAAAAAATTAGTAAAAACTGCAATTAAAAACCAATATCAAAATAATAAGATCACATTAATAGTTAGCGCAGTTTTTATCGCATTCAGTTTTCTACTAGATAAATTAATAATACAATTAATTAATGTAATTGAGTATCCTATTTTATTTAAATTATTTTATATTATTACTCTTCTAGGAGAACCATATGTATACATATGGATAATATTGTTTTTAACAATAGCATTAATTATTAATAATCATTCAATAAAGAAATTTATTATAACCATAATAGTAGGAGCTGTAAGCGAATTTATTTTAAAAACAATAATTAATAGACCAAGACCATTTGAGGCATTAAATGTTAGTAGCACAGTATCAACTAGCATGAGTTCATTTCCATCAGGGCACACAATGATGTTCTTTGTGATGATCCCATATCTAACTAATAAATTTCCTAAAATAACAATACCCTTATGGACAATTTCAATACTTGTAGGATTTAGCAGAATATATCTCGGAGTACACTATTTTAGCGATGTAGTTGCAGGAGCAATAATTGGATATTTTATTGGATTAATGATATTACAAATAGGTGAAAAGAATGTTAAAAAAAATTGATTGGCACGAAATTAATAGAAAAATATTTCATATTCTTGGCGGATTAATACTTGCTGCAGGAATATATTTTGACATAATAAAATTATGGATGATAATTACAACAGTATTATTTGGAATAATTTTATCAATAATATATACTAAATACAATATACCAATAATTGATTATTTTTTAAATACATTCGAACGCGAACATTTAAAGAAAAAATTTCCTGGAAAAGGAGTAATATACCTATTTCTTGCAGTAATATTTATGATGTTATTATTTGAAAAAAATATCGTCATAGCAGGAATCATGATATGGGCATTTGGAGATAGCATGTCAGCTATCGTCGGAAAACACTACGGAAATATTAAACATCCATTAAATACTACAAGAGTACTTGAAGGCACACTTGCAGGAATAATTGCTGCAAGTATTACAGCATCATTTTTTGTGTATTGGCCATATGCCATAATTGGCGCAACAATAGCAATGATAATAGAATCTTTAGAATGGGAACTATATACTAAAATATTTGATGATAATTTGTTTGTACCATTGATAGGATCAACAGTAATATATTTACTGACGATAATATTTTAGAGCATAATAACATAACTAACCAATAAATTTCTTTAACAAAACTTTATAAAGAAAGTACATATTACGGGCAGAGGTGAAAGAATGACAAATAAGACGAATAACATACTAATTAACAATACTATGCGTAAAAGAATTATAGAAGAACAATTTGAGGATATTTTAGGTCAAGAAAGAGTAAAAAAAGACATAAAATCAGCATTATTAATGGATAGACACATAATACTTGTGGGAAATCCTGGAATTGGAAAAACAACTCTAGCAAAAAATATTGCAAAGATACTTCCAGACTTAAAGGTTAATGAATGCGGATTTAATTGTACTGTCGAAAGACCAATATGTCCTGAATGTAAAAGTAATAAAGAAAAAATAAAAACTAAAACAATAAGCGGTGAAGAAAGATTTATTAGAATACAAGGCTCACCAGATTTAACAGCTGAAGACTTACTAGGAGATATTGATCCAATAAAAGCAATGAAATTCGGACCACTTAGTCTTGAAGCATTCACACCAGGAAAAATATTTAGAGCAAATAACGGAATATTATTCTTCGATGAGATAAATAGATGTAGTGAAAAATTACAAAATGCATTATTACAGGTTCTTGAAGAAAAAAGAGTAACAATCGGCAGTTACAATATCGATTTTCCAGCAGAATTCATATTCATCGGAACAATGAATCCTGAAGATACTAGTACTGAACCATTAAGTGAAGTATTTCTCGATAGATTTGATATGATCTATATGACTTATCCTGAAAGCTTAGCAATTGAAAAGAAAATAATAATACTAAAAGGCAAGACAATTGAAGAAATAACTTTCCCTGAGGAATTACTTGAAACAACAATACATTTTATTAGAACATTAAGAGACGATGCAAACATCGAAAAAAAACCTTCGGTAAGAGCAAGCCTTGGAATATACGAAAGAGCTCAAGCAATTGCATATTTATCAAAAGATAAAATTGTAACAAATGAACATATTAAAGAAGTAATGCTCTCAGTATTATCTCATCGTATAAAGTTAAAGCCATCAATTAAATATCTTGAAACACCTGAAAAATATTTGGAAGAAGAATTCCAAAAATTCAAAGGAAAAAAGAGTGGTTATACCTAGCCTAGAAACGACAAAAGATGACGAAGACATAGAAAGAATAATACCAAAACTTGACGAAGTAGAAGAACACAAAGGTAAACTAAAAAGTCAGACTGATGAAGAAAAATTAATGCATTCAATTCTTGAAGACGATAAAGAAACTATTAGTGATGGTAGATTAATTTCTGAAAGTGTAACACAAGGAATAGGCAGCCTAACACCAGACATCATGTTTCAAAATTTAATTAAAGATTACAAACTTGCAAAAAAATTATACGGCGAAACAATAATTCGCGAACTTACAGGATATAGCCCAAACTATATTGAAAAAAATATTAATATTCCAGAATTTAGAAAAGAATTACAAAAAAAAATAAATGAAAAAATCGATGGATTAAAAGATGAAGGATTAATCAACAAAGAAGGAACAATTACAGACAAAGGATTAAAACTTAGTGCACTAGTTCTATACGTTGAAGAACTTGACCATCTAATACCAAAAGGATTTGGTGAAAAACAAAACAAGAAAAAAACCGTATACGGCAATAAAGAAGATTATAAAAATTTCAAAAACGATAGATACAGAGATTTATCAATAAAACAAACAATCAAAAAATCTCTGCGAAGAGGTCATGATACTATTATGAGTTCTGATTTTATTGCATACGATAGAAAAAGTGAAGGTAAAATATCAATCATATATGGTATTGATGCTTCAGGAAGTATGAAAGGCGAAAAACTTAAGATTGCAAAAAAAGCAGGAATTGCTCTTGCATTTAAAGCAATACAAGAAAAAAATAAAGTAGGATTAATAGTATTTGGTTCAGACATCAAAGACTATGTTCCACCAACATTAAATTTTATGGAATTACTCAGAAAATTATCTGAAATTCGAGCTTCAATGGAAACAGACATTTCAAAAAGTATAAGTAAAGCAGTAGAATTATTTCCAAAATACGATACTAAACATCTCATATTATTAACTGATGCTCTGCCTACAAAAGGAATAATTCCCGAGAATGAAACATTAAAAGAAGTTAGTAAAGCTCGAAGTGAAAAAATAACAATATCTCTTGTTGGAATAAATCTAGATAATAAAGGACTTGAACTTGCCAAAAAAATTACTGAATTAGGTCAAGGAAAATTATACAAAGTAACCGATCTTGATACAGTTGATAAAATTGTTCTTGAAGATTATGCTAATATTAAGAATGGATAAGCACATATTCTTTATCAAAATGTTCCCCAGATAAATTAGGAATAGCTTCTATAGGAAATATTTTTTTATTAATATCATAGAAATTATTTTTTAATTCTAAATACTGTGCTTCATCAATTTTTTTATAACATAATAACTTTACATATTCCATAGCAGAATTATTCAAAATATTAGCATTACTAAAAGTATCTATAAATTTTCTAGGAGTAGTATTACTTATAAATTTATGAACAAATAATTCATTAGTTATATTTGATTTAAATTCCCCATATAAAATATAGAAAGAATCAGTATCAACCAATTTTGTATCAATTGAGTTCATTTTAATTTCCGAATAATAAACCACCAATAATTTATCATACAAAGTATAGTTTAATTATATTAATTATAAAAATATAAAAATGCACAAAGAACAATAGAACATACGTAAATTGGGTGAGGTGTGTGTAAAGGCTCTTTGTGCAATTTTATAAGCGTGATTTTATGAAAAATATTATTCTAAAGTTTTATCTCTAGGATTTAGTAATGTGCTCAAGTAATCTGGACAAAAGTTTTCTACAAATCCTTTATTTACAAAATGACCGGTCTTTTTATATTCATTATAAGCATCATTTTTCAGTCTAGTATATTCTTTCTCAGTAATATTAACTAAAGCTACTCTTTCATTATTTTTATATTGACAAATACTATTAATATTAGTATCAAACTTTTCAGGCGTATCGCAAGTAACAAAAGTTCTATTATAACCGTCAGTACATAAATGAGGAGTTATTCGATAATCAACAAAATGAAATTGTTCATTATTAATCTCTCGCTCATTAATATCCTTTACAGTATCATGAGGATTTAATAAATAATCTAAACCCTTACCAATATCTCTAAATACTCTATTAACGTTCTTTTTTAATCTCGAATTCATTTCTACCTCAATAAGTATATAAATACAATAATTAATTCATACTAAATATTAATTGTACAGATTCTTCATTACATTTAAAGCCGTAATCAGCTGAATATTCTATATCATCAGATTTTATTAAGGATTCAATATCAGATAATGTTAAATTTGATACATTTTTTTGATCGTATACTCGTGTAATCATTTTTGTAACCTCGAATTTTATTTCTTTTTTATATTCAAAGTATCTTCAATTGTTCCTTCAATTGTTCCTTCTCTTGTAGCAGTCCAATAAGCATTATTATCAAGAGTGTGTCCATTCATATCTGAATGCTCAGCGTCTTTTGGTGCAGCACTCATCATTGGTTTTATTTCGTATTCAAAATTTCCTTCGTAAGTTATTTTTTTTGTATGTTTATTCGGATAAGTTGTTATAACCTTATACGCTTCGCCAGGTAATTTTTTAACTCTTATTACTGTTCCACGTGTCGGTATATCGGCATGTTTTATTTGGTATCCTTTTGGAAATCCTTCTTCTTTAATATCAACAGGCTTATTTTCACAAGAACACAATAATGCTGCACTTGCAATAATTCCTAATGCATAGTTTCTAGTATTTGAGTATATATTTTTCATAGTCATTTTAAATCTCCCCCACAAATCGAAGCAATTAATCACTTCTTAGTAGTATAAAGACTAAGTTATATATAAATGTTTCGATTTTATTATTACTTCAGAGTAACAATACTTTAAGAAATTTAAACTTATTAAGAAAAAAAATAATAAGAACAAATAATAACAATTATTTCGTTACTAGAGCAAGTTCTCTTCTTAAATTCTCAAGAAATTTTGGCCAATCGGAAACTTTGACATTACCACCACAAGCATGCTCGTGACCGCCACCATAACCATCAACATCAACTAACGAACGTTCGAGAATATCACGAACATTTAAATCAACAGATCTAAAAGAACAATGATATTCTTCGCCCTTAAGTCTTGCAATTAATACAACTTTACTAGGATTAGAATACATTAAATCATTAGATAAATCGCTCGTTAGAGAATATTTATCCTCATATTCGAATAATAATAATTTTTCATCAGATACTTTAACACTAGCCTTCATAGTCTCATAAATATTATTAAAATACATATAATGTTTATAGATATATTTTCCTGCAGGAGTTGTTTGATTTAATATCTCATAAGGATCATTTATTCTAGTTAGTATTTTAACTGCAACCATTGCTTCAGAAGTGGAATATTTAAGATTAAAATTAACAATTCTAGCAAGCGTTCCAAGTTTAGTTTCAAATAACACTGTTCCAGGGCTTGTAAGTTTTAAATCAGGTGGCAATAAATCAGGATATTTCTTTGAAAATTTCTTATGAAAATCAGGAATACACCAATCGCTTGCGCAGCCAATCATTGCAATCCACAAATCTTGCGGTCTATCTTTTTCAATTGTCTTAAATGCCCAATAAGTTGTTGGTCTATTATCCGGATCATAAAATTTAGACTTATGCTTCAATGGATTAAAATATTTAACATGAGACCTATTTTGTAATGGATGATGATCAAGCCAAACCATAGGTTTTTTTGCAGCATCAATAAAATCTTGACTAATTAAAGGCTTATCTAATACAAACACTTTATCAGGATTATACTCTTCAATTTTTCTTAAAAACACATCATCTTTTAATTCAGGACTACCCTTTACAAGTATACCTTTTGCAGAATCATTATAATCCTTTAAGAATCGATAAAATAATAAAAATGAACAGGTACCGTCTGCATCATCATCAAAAAATATTAATGGTTTTTTAGAAGATAATAATTCATTACGTAAATCTTTAAGTTCAGCTTGTGTTAACATAAATTCAAGAATAAAGGTTTGTTTATAAAAATTGTGTAAGTTCTTAAACCATATTAAGTTTTTTCTTCATAATTAGCACATAATCACACTAGACATTCACGAGTAAAGCATTTAAAGCCTTAGATATTAACTAAACTATAATCATATATAATTATATAAGTGACGTATCATGAATCAATTATGTTTTAAATGCAAAGGTCGAGGATATTGCAATAGAGGTTTTTGCGCTTTAAGACAGAAAATTCAAGTACAAAAATCATTTAACGAGAATTCTAAAAAAGAATTTTTTGGCGAAAATTACAACATTTTTGTTGGAAGATTTGGCTATCCAGATATAAATGTAGGATTATTAAACATTAATGAACCAAAAAAAGACGAAACGATAGATAATCCATTGTTATGGTCAAAAGAAGATTATGATATTAATAAGATAATCCAATTAAGATCAAATTTAATCAATTCTAATTTTAAAACTCAAGTAAAAGGTTTTAATGATAAATTTATGGACTTAATTAAAGAAGTTTCTCTAACAGATAAACCAGTTGATACTGAAATCTCACTTGAAAAAAAGCCACAATTCAAATTAACATTTAATCAAGACACAACACCATTTGGTCCAACAATTAAACTCGAGAAAGCCAAAATTACAGAAAACATACACATACCAAATAAAGTTGACAAAATAATTAATGATGACATAACTGCCTCAGAAGGACTTTCAATATTACAAAGTAAAGGATTTGATGAATATTACTTAACTAAAATATTTAGTGCAGGAAATCTTGGAAGCAATACGAATAAAAAGCTTGTGCCAACAAGATGGGCAATAACTGCAGTTGATGATACGCTAGGAAAAGATATTATTTCTGAAATTAAAGATTACAAACTATCAAATTATCAATTATACACTGGCGCGTATCTAGGAAACAATTATATTATAATGTTTTTCCCAGAAGTTTGGGGATATGAATTATTTGAAACAATGAGCGAGAATCATGATGCCTCACATGATATTGAACAATACACCGGCAGAAAATCTTATGCTAGCGAAACTGCTGGAGGATACTATGCTGCAAGATTTAGTATATTACAAAAATTACAAAGAACAAAACGTCAAGCAAGAGTTCTTGCATTAAGAATTGTAACAAATGATTATTGGGCTCCCCTTGGAGTATGGGTTGTTCGTGAAGCTGTTAAAAAAACAATGATTAATAAACCTTTAGAATTCGAAACTCGAGAAGAAATGATTAATTATGCAATAAATTATGCTAAAAAACAAATTAATTACGACTTAAGACCATTAATTAATAAAAGTGAAACATTAAAAGAAATAAAAACTCAAAAGAAAATTAGTGAGTATTAGGACTTAGAACGTTTTAAATCATTAGCCATTCTAACTAAGTTCGCATAAACTACTTTATGTTCTTCAGATAAACTATCGAAATAAGAAACAGGCTTTACAGATTTTATAGCATATATTTTTCCACTTTCAATACTCGGAGTATACACATCTATTTTAATATTATGCATATTTAAGTCAGAAAGATCTTTTGCACCATAATCTGCCATCAACTCTAATGCATAATTATTAGGTAAGGTAAAATTACCAATAATTTTAGAATTATCATATTTAAAATTTAAAAAAGAGACTAACGGAGGACTTAAAGACCATATTGCTGAAGTAATAGTTGCAGAAAATTTGGGTATATTATTTAGTATTAACAAATCTTCAAGTGCTTTCTCATCTGGAATTATAGTCATTTAATTCACCTATTCAAAATCTAAATTAATATTAACCACCATTATTATATCTAGGTTTCATAGATTCTATAATACGTTCACGTGTTATAATTCTACCATCTACAAAATGTTTTAATATTTCTTTAGAGTTCTTTTCAGCAAGCAATTTTCTTAATGATGCGTTTGCTAAAGTAGTAAATTCTAAAGGTAACAAATCATTAATATTACCTAAACCATCATTACTGTAACCAGAATAAGTATATTCTGGTGCAATTAAATTTTCAGATACATAAGTTGGTAAATCAATATTATTTTTAGCTAAATAATCCATAACAGTATTTCTCAAATTAGTCTTCGCAATTGCAAAAGATTGAGAATGTTTCACCGTCATATGCACATTATGATTATATTCCTTAGTAATATTGTGTGTTTTTGCATGTAACATTTTATCCAAAAGTATATAACAATGTCCAATATATTTTCGATTATATATTTCTGTTGGCAAAACATCACTAACGTTGCTCATTAAGGGACGCATAATTAAAATAGCATCCATATGATCACGCCCATTAGAACCTGCTAACGATATATGTAAATTACGTTTTTTATCAAATCTAAAACCCTCACTGGATAGCTCATCACTATAATTGAATGCAGTATTAGATTCAAAAAACATATTTAGGGACTTATTATCGGATGCTTTGGATATTAATTTATCTAAACTAGTAAGCACATTCATATAAGAATAATAATTATTTCCAAGACCTGTCTGATTATATATAAAGTGCATTTTATCTAAACTTAAACGCTCTACACTATCAGAAAAATTTAACACATTACCAAATATACTAAACAAATCTGAATTTTGATAATAAGTATGTATTCTTTCACATAATTTATCCCACTTCTTAACCGCACCATTGGCTTTAGTCTTGATTTTTTCCGCTAATGAAGTTTTTGGTGAAGAAGATAATAATTCTAATGATTTTAATCTTTGACGCTCTTCTTTACGCAATTTTCTTTCTTCAGCATTTAATTTTCTTTCTTCAAGAGTCATTTCAACATAATCGTATAATCTTTTCGCATTACTAGTTACAGTATCAGTAGTGTAATTTGCAACATTAATTGCATAACCAGGATACCTTAAAGGATTAATAGCTTTTGCCACAGGTAAAATTACTCTATAATATGTACCTAAAGCTAAATCATGAATTAATGCTGCACTATTTTCAGCAAAATCATAACCTCTATTAGCAATATTAGTTCCAGTACGTTTCAAACCGCCTTTAATATCAGCAGTAGAATACATTTTCTTAGCACCAGTTAGAGTATTTTTAAATTTGGAAAATGCCCATAAATCATCTGAAGTTTTATTATAGCCATCACGAGTAAGCATATAAGCCATATGTGCCCAACCTATCGGAGTTAGTACATATAAGAAGGCACCAAATTCTTTTCCAGCAGTTATTATATTATCTATTCTATCTTCTAATACTTTAATATCATATTTATCTTTAACCTTATAACGTATATCCTTAATATAATCAACAACAGCATGTACTATAGGATTATTTATATCAACCCAATAATCACCATTACCATAATATTTTACTCTTTTTTTATCATTATACTGTAATTTTCTAGCCATCTCAAGTTTAATCAAATCATCAATAGATAATTTGACATTTTCAACTTTCAATATAATATCTTTATTCGAAGAATTGTATGAAGATGAATAAAAACTAGACCTAGTATCTCGTGGCTCTACAAACTCTCTTAATAATGACATAAATGAAGGTTTATGACGTCGTGCTGCTTTTTTAACATCTTCTGGATCAGTATTATCGGAAAAATAATATTCAGCATTTATAATTTTCTTATTCATTATACGTCCTAAAAATTTATCTTCTTCGATTTTTTTCATATATTTAGTTGAAATTTTATTATTAATATGCTCTAATTTTTTAGCTTTTTTCGCTTCAACATCATAATATAAATCTAAATTCTTTTGTGTCCACTCGATTATAGATTGAAAGCCACCTGTTATACCAGATCCTAAATCATTAACAGATTCTTTTAAAGAAGTATATTTTTCTTTTAAATTTTCCAAAATATCATGTAAAGTTATAGGGCTTGATTTATCTATATCAATAATATCATTTTTTACCATTTTATTCTTTTTAATATCATCTAACCACTCAGAAATACTTTCTTTAGCTCTAAATGCACCATATCCTGCTCCAACAACTACAGCGCCTTCAAGAGCAGTAATAAATGGTTGCCAACCATAGGACTCATATAGTTTATATAATCCATAGCCAATACCACCTGCTACAGCTACGGCAGGAGCGATTCTAGTTGCAGTATATTTTACTGTATTACCAATACCTTCTTTAATATTAGGCCAATTATTTTGTAGATTTTGAACACCTTCCGCTAATGCAAGAGGCGCATTATTTATACCATTAACAACATAATTTTTAGTTGCAACTAAACCTTTACCAGTATATTTTCCTGCAATAACACCTAAATCAATAGTTTTACTAAGTAATCCTGTAGACATCATAGCCCATTCTCTTTTAAGGCTAAATTTAGAAGTTTCATTTTCATGTACAATCATAGCATACTTATTATTAAATACACTAGATATACCACTCATTAAAACTTCTGAAGGATGATATAACAATGTTTCATCACTTAATAACGAATCAACAAATAAATTTTCAAATGCAGTATATGCGCCTTTTAATAATGCACCTTTATGGTCTGCTATTAAATCATTACGACCTTTAGTTAAGCCTAAATTAGAAGGTATATCTATCCAAAAATCTATATCCATTTTTATTAAATCTTCTAAAAGTTTATAGTGTAATGTTTTACTATTAAATGGATTATTATCATATTTAACAAACAATCCTCTTTGAGTATAAAGTAATTTATCTAAATTTTTAACTCTGTGAGTATTTCTTTCATCACTAACACCTAACATCACATCTTTAGAAAATCCCATTGTTAATGGTTTAACAACATCTTTTAATTTAACATCAACTTGAGCGTAAGACTCATAAGATTTTCTTATTGAATTTACCAGATTTTTATCTTCACCCAACATAATTTTGGCAACATTTTCATCTACTAATCCTAGATATTGATGTAAATGCGCAAAAAATTCTCTGGAAGAAAAATCTTTAGAAGATATGAATGCAGTAACTTCCGTACCTGTTTCAGAATTATTAGAAGAATCGTAAAATTTACTTTGCGATTGTATATTAAGAATAGATTTCCATGCACTATGTTCTGAAAATACTAGTGCCTCGACCGTCTTATTAGTATCTTTTTTACGCGTAACAACTTTTACAAAATCCGCTAAATCAACAACAGAATACCAACCTATTCCATGCTCTCCAATTTTTGTCGGATCAAATTCTTTTCCAGAATTATAAGGTATTAATAAATTTTTGACAAGCTCTTCAGCAGTCATTCCAATACCATAATCTCTAACTCTTAAAAGATGATAATCATCAACACGAGATAAATTAAAACTAATATTTTTTTCAGAATCTTTAGCACTATAAGAGTCGATGGCATTCTGTCCTAATTCTCTAACAGCCGCATATTTTTCTCCAAATTGTGCTTCTATGGTTTTATTAACTATTCCTGAAAATAATTTAGTTGATGTAACTTGTTCACGAGTATCTTCAATCATTTCTGCTATTGCTGTCTTATCTAAAATTGATGAATCATCTGCTATCTTATGAACAAAATTTTCAAAATCTCCAGCCATTTGCATCATTACAAGATCATCTAAATTAATATCCAAATAATCTGCTTTAGCATTTTTTTTAATTTGTTTAATTTCCTTTGTTAGTAATTGTTCGGTTGCCATTTTTATCTTTTAGTTCCATAATTATATTATTATCAATATTATTTATTTGCAGTATAATTGTTATTGTTAGTAACGTTATTATTAGCAGCAGTATTATTATTAACAGGGATAGAGGCAGCATTATTAGCGATATTATTGCTATTAGCAACAGGACCACTACTGGTAAAACCACTACCACTAGTAACACCATTATTCACATTACTATTACCTGCAGCACCCTTGTTAGTACCATTATAATTTTCTTCAGGTTCAATTATTAATCGTTTATTTGCAGGCATTTCTTCTAATGCTGTTTGTAAATACGATTCCGCAATATCTATATTTTTAATTTTGGATAAAACATTCGCTCTTTTTGCAGTATTAAAATAATCGGCTAAAGTCAAATAAACTTTATTATAACTAAATGGACCTTCGAAATTAGGATGTTTAGTATTAATCGTTAAAGAATACTTAGAACGATCAGCTTCATGCAAAAATGCGGTCTCACCAGAAGCATCTAGGCTTACTAAATTAATAACATTATACTCTTCCAAAAACCAAGAACATTTAAGTAATGCTCTCATATTAGGATATTGCTCAAGTTTATCGGATTTAAGCATCCCTATAAACGCAGCACTAGTCATGCTCTTAAAACCATTATTTAAAGTATTAATAAATGCTTTAGAATTACCATAATATTCTTCCCAATAATTACATGCTGCAGCTGTTGTAACAAAAGACTTAGAATTTATAACAGAACCATAAAATGGTATTAATTCATCTGTTTCATTAATATTAACTACATATTCCTTATCTCCGAATAATTTCTTTCTAATCGAATCCATATTAGGAATGGTTTTTAATTCTGAAATTTTAAGTATAGACATCATTGGCGGAATAAGATCTGCAATCATAGCAGTATATGTTCTGTTTTTATCGTTAGTATCTATATGATCTTCTAATGCTCTAAATGCAGCATTTACGCAACTATAATAATTATCATTTATCTTAAATTGATCTCTACCTTCTACCAATTGAATCGCAGGAGGGAACGATATTATCATATTACAATTCGAACCATTATTATATTTTTCTTTAACAAGAACCCCTTGAGCAGTGAGTCGAATCATTCCTGCCTTAATAGTTTCAGAATCATCTTTTTCTTTATCTTTAAGCATCAAATTATCTGCACCTATAACTAAACCAACTGGTTGTACAATATCTTTATCTAAAATATGCATTTTTGCAGGCGAAGAATACCATTTATTATTAATAACATTAATAAAAGTATCATTTAAAGATATTTTAGCAATGTAATCAGGAATATTTCTTAATGATGAATGTAAATAATCCATAAGAAAATGTCTAGTTAATTGTGCATTAATATATACTTTCGTACCATTATTTCTCTTTCTAGTCTTTTGAACCTTCATACGTATATCTCCAACATGTTCACCAGTTGCATAAAATACTATTTTATAAGCAGTATTGTCTTTTTTTGTTTCAACAATTATTTTATTTTTTTTAGGCTCAGATATACAATAATTAAAAGTTGATAAAAATCCTACTCCAAATCGACCTATATCATCAATAGGTTTCTTTTCAGTACTAAAAGGTATAATTAATAATCTAAGAACTTCATCTAAACTCATACCTTTGCCATTATCTTCACTAATAAATTCTCTTTTATCCACAACTATATCTATCTTATAACTATCTTTACTATTCTGAGGTCTAGCATCAATAGAATTTAAAATTACTTCTAAAACAGGCCTTCTATTATCGGAAAATTGTTTAATAACTTCTTCTCTTAATATTTTTTCAATATATAATTTATTTGCATTAAAATTATTAATTGTTTTAGGATCTAAGGATTTATTATTTTCAACTATATCAATAGTTTTATCTAATGTCTGTTTATTTAATCCGACGGTAATCCATTCCGTTAAAGCTAAATCATAAGTACGACTCATTTTACTATACCCCCATATAGTTCTTTAGTGAATGCTAAAGCTAAATTATTAAAATCTTGAGATGAACGTATGTTGTGATTATTGAATCCTATTTCTTCAACACACTTAGAAAAAGGCGTATCAAAACCTGCTAAATTAAACAAGTAAAATCCTATACCGCCAATACTTTTAGCACGATGTAACTCATCTAATACTGCAACAGCATTCTTATCATCACTAAAACCTGTATCTGTTAACATAAAAATAATACTATTATCTCTGCGTTTATTTATTAATTCTCTTAATGGTTTAATATCTAAATAAGTAGATCCTGATTGATAATCAAATAATGCTTCTTTAACTCGCTTTAAAGAATAATACTCTTGCCAGCCTGAAGAAACTGTTTGTTTTTCATTAGCAAAATTCATAGCAATATAATTTAATAATGGCGCAATACCTTTATCTTCTAAATCTTTAAGTATTGAATAAAATGCTTCTACTGCAACAAAATATTCTCCGGTTTTTTTATCTGGATCAAATTTCATGGAATAAGAACTATCATAAATAAAACCTAAATCAGGAATTCCGCCAATTGCCATACTTGATTCGAAAGGCAGAACTAAAGGAATATCTCTTTTAAATAATTCTATATTCTTATTACCGTCTTTATCGGTATGTATCTGTGTAGATGACCACATTATGTCCTTAGTATTAAATTCATCAAAAGGCATATTATCTTTTCCTAAATATTGGTTGTGATGTGGCGCTTCTCTTTGTTCCTCGGCATACAATGCTATCTTAAGAGCTCTTTCTCTAAACATCCTATCTAATTTAAAATATTGGGCAACATATTTTGATGAGTAAGGTTTATGCTCTGTCGGAGCCATATTCTTAAATAATCCTTTATCAGAATTAGGCATATAATCTTTAGAATCATCTTTATCATTGGCAGCATCATCTATGCTCTTATCTTTATCTTCTTTACCGCCGCCCTTTTTATCTTCTTTATCTGATGATTGTGATTTATTTTGATCTTTATCATCTTTATCGCCGGATGAAGTTTTTTTATCTTTTTTACCACCTTCACCATCACGTGATTGTTTTGCATTTGATTTATCTCTATCAGGTTTGGAATTACCGGAATCGGATTTATTTTTATCATAATTATTACTTGATTGTCCGCTATTCTTTTGCTTCTGCGAATTTGAACGCTGATTTCTTGAATCATAACCTTGGTTAGTGTCTTCGTCTTGTTTCATAAATGGATAAATTAACTCAGTATAATCTTGAGACATTTTTTTCCATAAACTAACATCACGGAATCTTGTTACTAAATTTTCTAATGCTTGATCATATTCTGCTTTATGACTCTCTTTATCTTTATTATCAAACTTGAGATATTGTTTTAAATAACTAGTAACATGTTTATCACCTGTAAACACATTTAATATATTATTAAGATATCTATCAAATCCTAAAAAGAATTTAGGCATTCTCTTTGAATTGTATTTCATCATCAAAGGATCTGTTTGACTTAAAATATGATTACTATTCATAAATAAAGTCATAGCCTTATCTTGTTTAAAGTCAGTAATTTCTTGAAAATACACATTTGAAACTAAATACATTAAATCAAAACCTTGTTTGAATGCTTGAGTATCACTTGCCGTATGACTTTCTATTGCATTTAATACGGTATCTGAAAATAGATTATGTAATCTAAAACAAGTAAATGCTAATTTTTCTTCATTAGCTATTTTATCCGTTAATACATCATAACTTCCTTGTAAGATATTTTGCATATTCTCTTTAGTAATAGGACATTCTTTATGGTGAGCATATTCATGATTAAGCGAAAGATACATCATCTTATAGATGGCGTCTTCTAAAGTATAGGTAAACTTATATTTGTTAATGGTTTTTTGCACAGCATTAGCGAACTGTGGATTAAATTCTAAATGAATAATTCTATCATGAAGAGTTATAAATGGTTGACATAACATTAATTGATCTTGAACCCGTATATCAACATCATTAAAATTTTTCCAACCCTCTTTTCTAATTATTTCAAAACAAATATCTTCTATTAAAGGTTTGAAATCGTTAGTCTTATTAGTAATTATCTTATCCGCCATCAGTATCACCCGAATACCAATCTTTAGAAAGATTATTTACTTGAACGCGATGAAATGCTTTATTTGTAAAATTATCTGCTATTAAATTAAATATTTTAGTCATATTAGGTAATAATTCAATAGGTAAAAAACCACTGTTTGCTCTAATATTATATTTCCACACAGACTCTTTTTCTGATAAATTATAAATATGACATGTTTCAAAGAATAACTCATTATCAGGATTATTATCACGATACATAGTATTATTTACAAAAATATGAGGTGCTTTTTGCAATAAAGCAAAAGTAGAATTATCCAAAGTTAAATCTTCTAAACGTAATTCTTTATAGGCCTTATTTATAACAGGCAAGACACGTTCTAATTTTCCATGAGTTATACATGGTTCATTATCTTTGTTATATAATAAATACATATTAAGAAGTCCTGTTTTCAAAGTAGGAATTTTTTTATTTGAAGACTTATTCTTAAAATTAAATAAATATAAGTTTTCATCAATATTTTTTAAAAGTTCATTATCGTATTCTATATCTAATCTTCCCTTCAAATTCTGTAATAATAATTTAGAGTTATCAGATACGCCAGATATGGTGAGACTACTCAAATCCGGATGACTGTCCGTCTTTGAAACTATCAAATTTAATCGCATCTTTGGATTAACATCTCCATGAAAGCAAAATTCCATTGTTTCTGTACTCTCAAAAGAAATATATTTTTCATCATAAGAATTTAAGGCATAAGTTATAAAACCTTTCAAATCACTCTGGAGTCTACTATTTATATTATCATAAAATAATTCTTGTATTCCTGAAAAATTTGTATAAGTCATATAATTTTCCTTTTATTAAACAATTTTTTATTGATAAAATCTTTCCATATCATTCATTGAAGGTGCATCTTTAGCTTCAAATCTATACGCAGACATTACGTTTCCAAGCCAAGGATTATCTCTACTACAATGCGATAATATTTTTTTGAAATCTCCAGAAGCGTCGCCACCATTCATAATTTTATCAATATGCGTAAACTCGTCTCTAGCAAGACTGCTCTCTAACAAAGTTCTTGCTTGATTAGAAAAAGAACTTATTGCAGCATACCTATTACCTTGACAATATTTCGCTACCCATTCATTAGATATTCCTATTTTAGAATAACCAACAAATCCTAACGCGGATTGTACATCTTCTAATCTTACGTCTAAATTAGAGACATATTTTTCTGCAGCAAATTTAGTAATATCTGTTAAATTTCCACTTTTTCCAGTGTATAATTCTAATGCTTCTTTAAATTTATCAACATTATTAAAACTATAACTCAAATCTGCACTAGTTTCTCCTATTGTTACACCATGTAACATTTCAACAAATTTTGTAGCTCTTAATGCTGCAAATCCTCGAGATACAGATTTTAAATTTTTAATTAACCCACCACTTAAGCCTCGAACATAAGGACAAAGATTATTATCGAATGTTTTTAAAAATTGACAACCAACATTTGATCCTTCAATCTCAGTTCTACCAAGAGTGATATTTTGCGAACATATATGACTAATAGAACCATTTCTTGACGGCACACTTCCTTTTTCTTTTGTTAACGAATGGTCACAAAAATCAAATGCACCTAAATAATTTATAAATAACTCAGCATTTATATGCAGAGGCATATTATTTAACTCTTTTTTTATATTCAAGACAGTAGATAAATAATTAGTATAATTATCGAATTGTAAATTTATTTCATTATCTTTTTGCGTTATTTCTTTTTTATCGTAGGAATTTAATGAAAACACATCTATAGGTATTTCGATAGTTGTTCTTCTTCGTAATGCTTTATCTATATCAAAAGTTCCAGAATAATCTGCACCCTCATTTATTGTGGCTACTTGAAATTGATAGGTTTTACTATTTTTACTATCATCAATAGGATAACCAACCTTTGCTCTTCGGCCATCAGGTAATGTTACTTCTTTTTCTTTTATAATATGCATAGCTTTTGTTACAACTTTTGCATGTGCCCTATTTAATTCATCGGCTATAAACCCTGGTAATTGTAACCAATTATGTAAAGAGTATAAATCTTCTAATGTTTTTCCTGATTCATGAAAAAAATCTGAACTAACATCAGTATAAGTATCTTTTCCAAAATCGTTATCTACATCTAATCTATGCCATCCTTTTTCTGGTTGACCAAATAAGCCATTCATTACTTGCATTGCAAGAGTAGTTTTTCCAGCATCTGTTCCGCCAGTTAATAAAACAGGATTTTCAGTAATTGCGCCAACATATAATATGTCTTTAATATCATAGATTATATTAAAATCATATAATTTTTTATCAGGTAGAATTAATCCTGATTTAGATATTGCTAAGGGTGTTGTATGTTGATACTCTTTTGCATTTAAATGTAATATTTTATTAAGATTATGTGTTTGTTTAATAGTTTCTAACGTAGCCATATTTTTCCCTCTATAATAAATTTATTATCAATAATATCATTTTAATAACATATCAATAAAATCAAATAATATTTACTAATTCGTCTCATTACTACTAATAAATGATGAATTATTTGATTATTTATGATTGGGAGAATTTTTATATTTATAAATGTTTCTAAAGTAATCACTCTATAGGAATAAAAATATAAGAATAAATTTTAAACTCAATTCTAGATAGAAATATTCAAATAAAAAAAAGAATATCAAAGTCTATATAGAATCCTTATTTAGGTATGCAAACACTACATGCTTGTAATCCTTTTTTCATTGCATCCTTCTTATTAGTATATAATACTAATTTATTTTTTGGAACATTCTTTATTGAAAGACAGCCAGGTTCATGAAATTTATTGCCTGTATCTGTTGCAAAATAGAATGATTCTTCTGATGCTTTAACTGTTTTTATAGTTGTTTTTACAGTTACAGGTTTTTTAGTAATAGAAATATTTTTAGCATTAGTTTGTGTCTGTTTTACTAAAGATTTCTTAGTATTTTTATTCATTTCATCTATTTCTTTTTGAGCTTGCGCAATAGATTTTGCTTGTTTTACTAATTGTTCTTGCTTATTTAAGAATTGTAATTCGCTTGCTTTCTTTTGAGCATTCTGTAACTCTTTAACTTCACGTTTCAATTCATTAGACTGATTTAATTTAGTAACAGTATTAATTTGCTTTTGAGCATTTGCAATAGATTTTGCTTGCTTTACTAATTGCGCTTGTTTATTTAAAAATTGTAATTCGCTTGCTTTCTTTTGAGCATTCTGTAACTCTTTAGCTTCTCTTTGTAATTCATTAGCACGATTAAGTTTAGTAACAGTATTAATCTGTTTTTGTGCATTCTGTAATTCTTTAACTTGCTTTGCCAACTGTTCTTGTTTATTTGATAATTGTAAGTTATTAGCTTTCTTCTCAGCATTCTTTAACTCTTTAGCTTCTCTTTGTAATTCAGTAATTTGTTTTAGTCTATTAATCTCATTAATTTGTTTTTGAACTTTTAATAACTCAGAAGCTTCTCTTTGTAATTCTTTTTTAGCTTGAACATTTTTCTTAGTATCTTCTTTTAATACTTTTTTTGCTGTAGCAGTAGCTTGAGCATTTTTAGTTTCTTGAGCAACTTTTTGAACATTTGTTTTTTGAACATTCTTTTGAGCCATTAATTTCTTCATTGCATCAATTTGCCTTTGAACATCTTCAAGTGCTTTTGATTCCTTTAATAATTCCTTTTCAGCATTATAAATTTCTAAATCCTTAATCATCTTTTCAGCATTCTTTAACGAAGATGCTTCTTTTTCGAGTTCCGTTGCAACAGCTTTTGCTGCAAGTCTATTCTTAACATCAGTATGATCTGATTGTATTTTAGCAGCATGTGCATGCTTAATGTGCATAACTGGTTCAGGAGTTTTTGAAGAAGTAACATCTACTTTAACAGCGGGTTTAATAATTGATTGAACAACTTTTTCTTCAGTTACTTTAACAACAGGTAATGAATCATATTCAAAATCATAATAGTAATCTGGCTCTTCAGGCTTTTGTAATCTTTCAAAAACTTTTGAAGATTTAGCAACTTTTGACTCAGATAATAAATCAAGTAATGCAATTACTAAAAATAATATTACTAAAACCACACCAAATATTATTGTCATTAAAGACTTTGTAAATAAATAAAATACTACAAACATTCCAGAACAAAATATTGCAGCAAATACCATTAATTCTTTAAAAGACCATTTATCAGTTAATAATCCAATAAATATAACTAGATCGATTAATAAAAGTAAAGCAATAGTTCCATACTTCACATATCCTTCTGAAAAGAAGAGTAATGAAAGTAAAATTGCTTGTATAATCATAAAGACATATGTGTTTTTCATAAGTATCCCTCGAGCGTAAAATTAAAATACTATTATAATACTAAATATCAATAAGGTATATTAGTACTACATAAATAAATAATTACAATTAAATGTTACAACCCCGTAATTTGTGAACATTTAAAGCTATATATAGCGCTAGTTAAAACAGCTTTAAAAAGTTTATCATTGTAACCACTAGGGAATTATAAAATATTACTTATATTGAGTCAAATACAATATCTTACCATTAAAGCCGCCACTCATTCAATTTAACCATATTCATCCGTCAAATTTAAAAATATACCATTAATACACAAAATATGCATAAAAATTATAGTTTTAAATCAAATAGCGGAAAAATAAATATTCATACATCAAATACTGAAATTAAAGACTTATTTGTAGCATGGGTATGTATAAGTTTTGCATTTGCTGTTGCAAGAACTGTTGAAAAAGGAATATCATTTGAATCTATTTTTAGCATTACATTTCTAATATTTATGGCAATAAGTGCAGTAACTGTAGGAATTGCATTCTTATTACACGAACTAGCACATAAAGTTGTCGCGCAAAGATATCATTGCTGGGCAGAATTTAGAGCAGACTTAACAATGCTAGGTATTGGAATGTTAATAAGCATACTCGGAATAGTATTTATCGCTCCAGGAGCAGTAATGATATTTGGAAACATTAACTATAAACAAAATGGTAAAATTAGTATGGCAGGACCCCTTACAAATATTGTACTTGCAATAATTATGCTACCACTATTATTCATAAAATTTCAAAGTTCAATTGTAACAGAAATAATAACTTCAGGATATCTAATAAATGCATGGCTCGCATTATTTAATATGATACCATTCGGAAATTTTGATGGAGCAAAAATTTATACTTGGAACCGTAAAATATTCTATACAATGATAATAATATCGTCACTACTAATATTTTTCTACTTTATCGATAAATAAAAAACAAACAAAAAGGATAAGATGAACACAACACAAATTGCAATACAACAACCATACGATGAATACATAGAAGTAAAAACTTCAGGAATACATAATAAAGGAGTATTTGCTAAAAAAAAGATACTCAAGGGTACAAGAATTACTGAATATATTGGTCGAAAAATAAGTAAAGAAGAAAGCACACAAATACAAAATAGAATGCAAGAAGAATATGAAAATAATCGTGAAACTTGCGCTGCAACATACATCTTTGAAATTGATGAAACACACGACTTAGATGGAGATATAGAAAATAATGATCCAAAATATATTAATCACTCGTGCAATCCTAATTGTGAAGTTGACATAATCGATGGAAGAATATGGATAGATGCCATCCAAGATATAGAACCTGGAGAAGAAATAACATACAATTACGGATTTGATATAAACGAAAAAGATCCGTATGAATTTAAAAAACATCCATGTGAATGTGGCTCACAAAATTGTGTGAAATACATATTATGTAAAGAGGATTGGCCGAAAGCAAAAGAACTACTCGAGAAAGAAAATCATAAAGTATTAAAATAAGACAAATATTATACAACAATGCCATTATCAGAAGAATATCTAAAAAGTGTATCAGAATCTCAATTAAAAGATAGAGCCTATACGCCGTATGAGCTTGAAAAGTATGAACGAGATAGCCTCGAAGAGATTAAAAGAACAATAAACAAAGAAGGATACTCAAAAAAAGAAGATATTCAAGATTCTCTTGACTTTCTTGAAAGACTTGCAAATAAAATAAATGTTGCCGTAAACAATGAAAGAAAAGATAATAAAACCACATGGGAATTAGAGACAGATCTTAATGATTTAAAAAAACTATTTGATAAATTAAATCAAATGTTACAAGTAATAGAATCAAAAGAAGTAGAAGACATATCAAAAAAACCTAATAAAAGAATAAGAAAATGAAATGCGAAATATGTAATAAAAAAATAGAAATGACATTCATGAATAAAATGGTTGGTACATATTATATGAAAGGCAAGAAAAAACACGCAGTATGTAATGATTGTCAGAAGAAATTATCAACAACTGAAATAACAGAAAAATTAGAATTATAAGAATTTCTATTATTAATACGTGATTAGTTATTTAGAAACTAAATTTATAAATAATGTCTTTATTCTTTAATACATGCCCCTGTAGCATAGTAGCTATTGCGATTGATTCGTAATCAATAGGTCACGAGTGCAACTCTCGTCAGGGGCTTTAGAACTCTGGGCGAAACACATACAACCGTGTGTGTTAAACCCGAAGTATAAAGTCATACAGTATGTTATAATTCTCCAAGTAAAACACAACAGGAAAGGTGCGTGAACAGCACCCGAAAGTATTAATCAATGGGAAAAACGAACTATTAGTTTTACCACTGATTTTGATATATACTTCTTCTTTACGAAAAACTATGAAAAATATACGAAATATAACAAGTGCAAGAAGCCCGATATACTCGGGAAGAATAGAACCTGAAAAAGCTCACTCAAGAGCACTAAAACGCCTTGAGGAATGGGACACAACAAACAGCAGAAACAAAGAATTTTTACGAAAATTCACAATACACCTCGCAGGAAAAAGAGACAGACAACGCAGAATAATGAAACTAATTCCTGAACTAATAGTATTATCGGACTGGTCAGGACTAACATTCGAAGACTTAACACATGAAGAAGTAGCACTAATAAGAGCGGACATATACAACAATAAGAAATGGGAGGATGCAACACAATGCGATTATGTCAGGGCAATAAAATCATTAATGCTATGGTGGGAAGAACTTGATCCAAGAGTTAGAAGCGATGACAAAGACATACAACAAAAAGCATTAGCACTATACAGATACCTACACAAACAAGTAACAACCACATATAAGAAAAAAGAACTTGATCCTGCAAATATTATACGACAAGAAGACTATAACACCCTAATACAATATTGCATCACACCATACGAAGAAGCAACACTTGCAATACTATTCTATACTGGATTAAGAGCAAGTGAAGTCCTCGAACTACGATGGAAAGATATAACACTAACGCCGAGCATGGGATATATACGAGTAGTTGATGGAAAGACAGGATCAAGAGATGTGCCAATACTTGAAGCAATAGCACCAATAATGAAACTAAAACAAAGTCATCCCGACAGAGAAAACGATAATGCACTACTCTTAATAAGTCTAAACAACAAATTTAGATATAAACCATTAAGATACATCGGATTGTACAAGATGGTGCAAAGAATATTCGAGAGAGCAGGGTATCTTGTCAGAGAAGAACCAACACCAGAACAAATTAAAAAAAAGATTCAACCAAAGATTAAATATCAAAAAAAACCATGCAACCTCCACTGGTTTAGGCACTCAAGATCGACTATATGGGCATCACAATATACTGAAAATCTGCTCTGTAAATTAATGGGTTGGGTATCTGGAAGTGATCAACCAAAAATCTATGTGCATTTATGTGGAACAGAAGTTAAAGAAGCATTCCAAAAGATGAATGGTCTTGCTGAAGTTCCTAAAACCATACCTGAAATAATAACCTGTATCTGTGGTGCTAAAAATAATAATTCTGCAAGATATTGTTATCAATGCTACAAACCCTTATCAATAGATATAGCAATTCTCGACGATTTAAAAAAGCGTGAAGCAATGAATGAAGCATTCAAGAAATTTGAAGAAATAATGCAAGACGCAAATGAAAGAGCTGAATGGTTTCAATTCGATCAAGCAGTAACTATAACGCCTAATTCAGGGGTCAAGTTACGCCCAGAAAACAGCAAGGAGGTGAAACTATGAAAAGAAACATCCCATACACATTGTTTCCAGAAACAGTCCCAATAGGATTGGGGAGAAACCACTTCAGAATACTACAGCTATTACTTGAAAACCCCGACGGAATACTGCAAAAAGAGATTGTTAAGAAACTAAAAATAGACAAAACAACAGTTTCCGAAATAAAAGATGATCTTATAAAATTAGGTTGGTGCACAAATATGGAATTATACATAGCTAAAGAAATACGCATAGTTCCCAAAAAGATTGATGAGATAAAAAATTATCTCGGGCACGTACAAAGGGTGGGGAAGTGCCTCTTCGTAAGACCACATGACGTAGTGGTTAGTTGCACATTAATCAAAGCAGGAGATATACGCCCAGAAATATTTTATGCCTTATCAGCTAAATATCATGTGATTCTATCATCAATGAAAAATAATTTACAATGCCATTGTGAAACACCAGATGGAGACATCCAACTATATCAAAAAGGTAGTAAAGTAAAATTCTACATTCGAGAAGTAATCATACCTGTAGTTGAAGAAGACCTCGAAATATACGAAGAACACATTGTTAAAGAAATTCACAGAAGACTAAACATATTAAGAAGTATCATGCAGAAGCATTTAGGAAAATACAAAATAAAATTAAGCAATGTAGACTATCTAAAATCAATACATTTAGGCGAGGTAACTTCCGAAAATGTTGCTAAAGTACTCAAAAGAAACAAACTTCTCGAAGATCTTGGAATGTTTCAAGATAAATCCATAAGAGGATGTATAGAATCAGAAATGAAAGGCAATCCACACAAAGCATATCTTGCTATGAGAGAAATGTTAAGGGCTACTTTCGATATAGAAGATGATTAACTAATTTATTCTTTTTTTATCTTTGGTCTGCCGATAATTTTATTTTTATTTACTTCTTTAAACCAATTTTGTATCATTCTTATAGAATAATTTCTCCCAAAAGCTTTGTAGATTTCCCATTGAGCTTGTTGAGGAGTTGATACTTCAAAATGCCTATAAGGCATATTAGATCTTATAAAATATCCTCGTCTTATGCTTTCTTTTATTTCAGCTATGTTATTATTAGTTAATTTTTGCTTCTTATTAAACGAATATTTATTATCGAAGTTATAGGGATTATTTATATGCCTATGAATACGAAAATAAATTGTTGAGAGTGGAAGATGTAATTGTTTAGAAATCTCTTTCGGAGTCTTACCTATAGAAATTAATTCAACTATTTTCTTTCTTCTCTGTATAAATAACGGATTTATGATTTTATTCCTCCGCATGAAATATTATCATAGTTTGTGTCCTCTCATTTAAATACTTTTCCAATATTGTTTCATATTTATATTTATTAGAATAAATAGTTCTCTTCAGCTAAAATGCACATTTTATTATCATAATAAAAAATAGATTATTATATACTTCAGAATATCCTTTTTAAGATATAGATTTCTCAAGCCGACAATACATATAAATAACCTTTACTATCCGATAGTAGTTATGAGTATTGTATTATTCTTATAACAATGATCGAGAGTTATCTGCTCGTGAGATCCAGCATACACAACAGTAACATTACATTACTACCAAAATTAGAGCAGAAATTCTATTAGTAAATATTGGATAAAAAATTAGGAGGAATAAAATGGAAGATAACAAAATAAATGCAAATAAAATTATACGATTAGGAAAAATATACGGTATATCGTATTTCAAAGGCAAAATATTGAAGAGAGAATATTATTTTAATGGTAAATTATATTATTTAATTGGAGGGTATCCGAAATCGCAATATTTTCAATACCCTGATGCAAACGGAAAGATAAAATTAGTAGATGAAAAGGATTTAAAAAAATATGGTTTAGATAATGACAATATATCGGGTGTTCGCAGTGAAGTAAGTATCCAACAAGTTATCACTGCAGGTAAATCTATAGGTAGAATTGTTTCCGATATTTATGAATATAGAGGAAAATATTATAGTAATATCTTGGTTATTGATGAAAAAAAGATGCTTCTTCACAAATCAAACCCTGATAACTTTGCAGAAAATGCTTCACCTTATGATTTATCTTTTTTCAAATTAAAAAAGGAGGAATAAAATGAACACATACACTAAAGAAGAAATACATAAAGTCTTGTTAGATAGATTAGAAAGAGAAATTAGAATCCAAAAAGAAAGAGGCGTGGCAGAGTTATCGCCAAGTATGTTGTATTTACAAGGATACCATGAAGCCATCTGTGATTCTATATGGGATTTGTTTGATGAAGTGTGTAAAATTGAATCATGGGATAAACACGTAGAAAATTATAAGAGAGCAAATAATATCAAAATAATAAAAGTTCCATTAAAATATATTCATACAAGTATAACGGAGGATAAACATGAAGAAGAATAATTTACCTAAACCACATTCAGAAATGGAGAGATACCACACATTAGATGAAGTAAGCTATGCTATTTCTGCTGAAGAATTGTCTGATGTGAATAGATTATTGTTGTGTGAAGCATGTCTTAAACTTCCAAGAGACATGGTTGATAAAATAGGATCAGAAATATTTTTTTTAGACTTTGAATATACTATGGCACTTCATCTACGCATAAATACAATCAAACGAAAGAGCATAATCTTTTTTTCAGATGAATTTACTGATTTAAGCGATAATGAAAAAATCAGAATAATATTGCATGAAATTGGACACCATATTTTAGGTCATAAAAGCCACATGTGCCTCGAATGTTGTCCAGATTGTTTTGAACAATTTGAGAAAGAAGCAGATGACTTTGCACAGAAATATCTTACAGATTCTGAAATACGAGGGAGTGAAAATGAAATCAGAAATTAATAAACTAATCAATGCGACAAAAAATCCTGCTGAAAAGAAAATAATTGCGCTAATATATTATTCGGGGTTACGAGTAAGCGAAATAAAAAATCTTCAAATCAGCGATATTGAAAAACACTAATATGTTAAAAGACATTAAAGTGTTATTTATCACGTTGGAGTATTTTTTTCTTCTTTTTCTATTCTTGGTATTAGTTCAATACTTATAATCTCGTATTTTATTATCATAATAATATTATTCGAGAAATCTTTATATGTCTTTCTCTAATATTTTCGGATATTTTACGAATATTTCGTATATTTTTGGGGGTGCTTTATGAATAGAAGTAGATTTCAGTTGGAGTTTGCAGGGTATAATCATCAGGATTCTACCGAGAAGCGTATGTATAAGGAATTGTATGATTGTCCGAAGTGGCAATTAGTATTAATATCTAAAGTAGTGCATGATATTCGCAAGGAGAAATATATTCGTTCTAAAGATACTAAATATGGTGATCTTCCGAGATGTTTTAACGAGGAGCAGATATTTAGATTTTTTAAGGGTTGGAAAAATAAAAAGGTCAAAAATGCGTTTCTAATCCAATTCTTTTATGGACTTCGAGTTGGAGAATTAAAGAATATAACTTATTTGAAAAATCAAAACTTGTTGAGAGTCTATAATGAGAAGTGCAATCGAATAGAATATCTTCCCGTGCATGGAAAGACAAAGGAATTAATGAAACATATTCCTATAACGCTCTCATCACATTATTTGCGTAACAAATTCAGAGCTAACACATTCAGACATAAAATGAATTATTCATATAATACAAGCACCGATGGTTTGAAATTATGGCAATTCACAACCCATAGCATGAGACATAGCTCAATAGTAATATTCGGGAGACATATTGTTGATCCAATTAAATGTATGAAATTTAGCAGACACAAAGCAAACAAGACATTCGGGGTATTACCGACATACAGTTATTATGGACAGGATGAATTGAGAAAAGATTTAGAAAAAGCATTTAAGAAATATTACGGTTTAATTATTTAGTAACTTTATCTGCAAGTTTTTTAGCAGTTTGTAGTTGATCGGCAAAGTCCGATACCTCTTGAGCTGTTTTTGCAGTTTTTACAAATAGTTTTAATCTGTTACAATCCTGCTCGGATAATGTCTGACAATTAGTATCAACTACAGACATCATTGCTTGATATGTTGCATCAGATACAGCATCATTAACTGTATTAACAGCATCAGTAACTTGCGTTGAAGTTTGACCTATCGCACTATTAGCGAAAGGATATGCGATAAGGTAAGTTCCTCCAGTAGCAAGAAGACATACTAAAAACGCTATGCCGATGTAGAGTGATGCTTCTTGAAATAAAAAAAGCGATACTATTAATGCTATAAGTAGGATTATTGACAAAACACCTACTATGGGAAATAATATTTTAGCAATATAAATAACTCCCGCTATAATTGCACAGATTAAGATAAACACTCCAAAATAGACTGCACCGTCGCTTTGACCATTGCCTGATTTGTTCATGTTGTGATCTCTGCCCAATCTTTTGCTACTATTTTTGCTTGATCCAATACTGTTTCTATTGCTTTTTGTTCCATGTCAGGCGGATAACCATATTTTTTTAGAACTCTTTTTACTAATACTCTTAATTTTGCTTGTAGATTGTCTCTTTCTGTCCAATCTACTTTTACATTGTTTCTTATAGTTTCTACTATTTCTCTTGCTATAGCTTTAAGTGCTTTATCGCCGAGTATTTTTACCGCCGAATCATTTACTTCTAACGCATCATAGAATGCTACTTCATCTTCAGTTAAATTTAATTCTTCTCCTCGTTTATTTGCTTCTCGCATATTCTTTGCTAAATCTACGAGTTCTTGAATTACTTGTGCAGTCTCAATATTTTTGTTAGTGTATGATCTGATTGATTTTTCAAGCATTTCGAGGAAAGATTTACCTTGAACAATATTCTTCTTCATCTTGATTCTTATCTCATCATTGAGTAATTTCTTTAACATTTCAAATGCGAGATTCTTTTGTGGTAATTCTTTTACATCTTCAAGGAATGCGTCTGATAATATTGCTACATTTGGTTTCTTTAATCCTGCTGATGCGAATATATCGACTACCCTATCAGATATTATTGCTCGTGATAATATTTGTCTTATTGCTGTATCGAGTTGATCTGAATCTGTTCCTTTGAGTGTTGTGTGTTTTGCTATTGTTGATTTTATTGCTTGGAAGAATCCTACTTCATCTTTAATGGTCATAGCTTTGTAATGTGGTATTGATAATGCGAATGCACCAATTAATGCTGTTACATTCTTTAAGTATCTTTCTTTACCATCTTTTTGTTTTAAGATGTGTTCCATTGCGTCAGGAATCATTGACATCTTATCTTTAGCCGATGCTGTAAAGAACTTTTTATAATTAAATCCGTGAAACATTGCTGTAACTATTTCATATTTTTCAAGCATTATTGCAACTGCTTCTGATTGGTCTATTGTTGGTTTTCCTTGTCCACCACTTTCAGTATAATTCGCAAGTGCTTTCTTTAACTCGTGAGCGATACCGATATAATCAACTATTAATCCACCTTGTTTGTCTTTGAATACTCTATTTACTCGGGCTATCGCTTGCATAAGTCCGTGAGATTGCATTGGTTTATCAATATACATCGTGTGTAAACATGGAACATCAAATCCTGTAAGCCACATATCTCTGACAATAACAAGTTTTAGTGGATCAGTTGGATCTTTCATTCTATCGCCGATCTTTCTTCTCTTCTCTTTGTTTCTAATATGTTTTTGCCATGATACTTTATCTGTTGCTGATCCTGTCATAATAACTTTAATTGCACCTTTCTCATCATCTTTACTATCCCATTCGGGTTTGATTTTGATTATTGCTTCGTATAATTCGACACATATTCTTCTACTCATGCACACTATCATTCCTTTGCCGTCCATTATTTCAGTTCGTTTTTCAAAGTGTTCTACTATATCTTGTGCAATTTTATTTATTCTTTTCTCGCTTCCAATAACTTTCTCGAATCGTGCCCACTTACTTTTGAGTTTTTCTTTAATATTAGATTCTTCACTCTCTGTGACATCTTCAAACTCTTGATCTATAGTTGGTCTCTCTTCAGGTTTTAATTCAAGTTTAGCAAGTCTACCCTCGTAATATATTCTTACTGTTACATTATCTGCGACTGCTTGTTCGATATCATATACACTGATTACTTTTCCAAATACTGCAGGAGTACTTCTATCTTTAGTCTCTATCGGTGTCCCTGTAAATCCTATAAATGAAGCGTTTGGTAGTGCATCTCTTACATATTTTGCAAAGCCATATTTTATTAATGCTTCATCGTCTTTAGTTGTAACTTTTGCTTTAAAGCCATATTGTGTTCTATGTGCCTCGTCAGCAATAACTATGATATTTGGTCTATCAGATAATACTGGATAAATATTTTTATTATCTTCTGGAGAGAATTTTTGAATGGTTGTAAATACTACACCCCCCGATGCTACATTTAAGAGTTTTTTAATTTCGTCTCTGCTTTCTGCTTGAACTGGTTTTTGTCTTAATAACTCATGGCATTTTAAGAATTGATCAAATAATTGTTCATCTAAATCATTTCTATCAGTAAGAACTACAATGGTCGGATTATTTAATTCGAGTATAAGTTTTCCTGCATAAAATAATGCTGTCAAACTTTTTCCTGCACCTTGCGTATGCCATACTACACCTGCCTTTTTATCAGTTCTTATGGCTTTTATTGTTGATGCTATTGCATCATTTACAGCATCATATTGATGATATGCTGAAAGTATCTTAATCTTTTTCTCTCTTACTGTCTCAAATACTATAAAATGTTTGATAATATCCAAAAGAGTAGTTTTGTTTAACATTCCTTTAATTAATACTTCAAGTTCAGACATCTTACTTGGCTTTTTACCATTAATAGTTTTCCAAGCAGTAAATCTTTCCCAATCAGAAGTTAATGATCCTGCTCTTGTAAAGTTACCGTCGCTAATTATAAGAATTTCATTGTATGTGAATAATGATTGAATTTGATGTTTATATGTTTGTAATTGTTCATACGCTTTCTTTATAGTTGCCTGTTCATCAGCAGGATTCTTTAATTCAATAACTACAACAGGAATACCATTAAGGAACAATAAAATATCAGGTCTACGATTAACATTATTTTCAATAATCGTATATTGATTAATTGCTGTAAATTCATTGTTCTTTACATCAGGATCAATTAATTTTACGGTCTTATGTTTTATCTCGCCCTTAATTCGACATTCTACTGCAACACCATTGATGAGCATGTAATGAAATACATTATTATTCATTACAAGTTTATCAGTAGAAACTCTTAAAAGAATCTTAATAGCTTGATCAATAGCTTCATCGGGAACATCTTTGTTAATCTTTTCCAACGCAGATCTTAAACGATCAACGAGAATAATATCCTGATAGGTTTTTCTTTCAGGATGACTTCCATCAGGAGAAATATCTAAACCATTAACTATCTCATAACCTTGCTCTCGAAACATATCAAGAGCCATTAATTCAACATCCTCTTCAGTTATTATGTTTCTCATTGTATTGTTCTCTCTTCGAATTGTATATTGAGTAATTTAGCAACACTATTCATATTGTGAATAGATGTTTTATCCCATGATTCTCTGAATCCAATGAATTTAGAGTGCGTTATATTTAAATGGTTATTCTTTTTTGAGAATAAAATCAAGTCATTGGTTTTGCGTGCTTTTTCACCTGATTTTATTTCTATAGATTCGAGAGTATTTCTCCCATCAGATATAAGAAAATCAAACTCTGATTGAGGTATTTTTGATGGATTGCCTATATCTATGTCATGTTCATAAATAATATTTTTACTATCTAAATAAGTCTTATACTCCTCTTCATAAGTATTTTTTATATTTCCCTTGCTCCATTTAATATTAGGATTTCTACGCATAGCAATCTCTTTTATTGTTTTTGTTTTATTGAAATCTTTGTCAATTTTAGTTATTAGTTTCCTGTAATCAAAATTATCTGCTTTTTTTTCTATTAATGTATCAAATGCGTTTGCCCTATCATCTTGCAAGTCAAAATTTATTAAATCCGAGATAGGGTCAATCAAATAATCTTTAACTAATAGTGTATATTTTTTCAACTCTTCTAATAATGCTTCAGTAAGATAATATTCTTGCCTTATGTATTGATGAAATTGACCATTATATCCTAACCATCGACAAAAATTAACAACGTGATCTAATCTTCTTCGTAATTGTATGTCTACGCAAATTAATTTATCTAAATTAGAATGTATGAATATTTCACACACCACTTTTAAATGTCTGGCTTCACCACCGAATAATTCGGGATCTCTATTTTCTATGCCATCGATAATCCGTTCAAACATTCCTTTTATGAAGAGATTAAACGGATGACCTCCCGAATAGATTATAATCGGATTAAGTTCCAGAAACTCTTCCAATCTTTGTTTTTCAGTCTTCATTTTTATATTGAATTGACGATAAATTGTTTAAACTCATCTGCTCTTGTTTTTCTATCAATAGATTCAGTGATACTTACTAAACCATATTTTTTCAAATTAAGGATGTGCTTTTCTAATATACATTTTGGATCTTTATTTATTTTAAAGTTATTTTTCAGAACGAAAAAATAGCAAGTATGCGTCTTATGTACTATGTCTAACAACTTTTGCGTATCATAATTAGGATTATCTGTATCAGGATTAAACGCTACAATAATATTTCTATTGTTTGTTTCTTTTACAAAATCTGTAAATTCATCTGGGTCATCAGAATTTGACATTCTTCTAATAAAGAACTCAAAATTTTCAGGATCATCAGAATTTGACATCCTACGTAAAATGAAGACTTTATTCTTAATAGTGATATATCTACATAATGTATTATTAGTAAATAACCTTAATGTTGCTGATTTACCCCAATTTGAGTATCCGACTACAAAAAAAGCTAATTTTTTATTCATATTTTCACCCATGATTATTCTTCAGGATTAATTATGCGTATATCATCAATATCTTCTATACTTTCTTTCATCTCTAAAAATTCTAATAAAATTTCTCTATATGCTTCAGGATCATTATTAAATAAAGTTTCACTCGCAGTATATTGGAGATCGCCTAATTTCACACTACCATTTATTTCATCATAATATTTGTTAAATTCTTCGTAATCTCTATACAATAATCTGTGTCTCTCTCTCACATCATTAAATTGTCTGTGTGTTTGTATGTAAAATCCGCAAATAGAATCAGTCATTCCTGCTGTTAATTTACTTATCATCGGGGAAATTCTCGCTAATTGAACATCATGTCCATGTGATATTAACCCATTTCTATTTCTTAGTTCACAAACACCAACGACTACTTGACCAAAACCACTATTTATTTTTTTTAATGACTGAATGTTTTCATGCTGTGTAAGATGTTCTGTGACTATAGATTCGAATGTTTGTTTAGATAATTGCGGAACAGAAGAAGTCTCTTCAAATACAATGCCTTTATCAGTTAGAATTGTTTTACATACGGTCTCTATGATTGCTTTCGAACCATCTATTGACGCTTCAGGTTTTGAATCTAAATACTCTTCAACGATAACCGCCTGATCTCTTAATCGATTCCATTCTTCATGTTTTTCAGTTATTTCATTTAGCCATTCCATTTTACACGTATCTGTCCAGACATCAATTTAGGTAATAGTAAATCTCTTAAACTCTTTAGTCTGTTTGTCTCAAGAACATTATTTTCGACTTTAGCTCTCAATGAACGAGATATTGTTTCAAAAAGAGTAATAATTTCCTTTGAAGGCACAATAATATTAATCTTTTTAATACCTTTAACATTTAAACTGTTAAAGATTGTTCCCTGATCAGTATTTTTAGTTATTTGTTCAATCCCGTATGAAGAATTTAAATATCTCAATAAATAAGTTGGAGGTATTTTTTCAGGTCTTATAACAGTTATATTTCTTCCTACCCCTGATATAAAATCTTCAGGAATTTGTGCAATAGCACCTACTAATCCTGCATTAGTGATTATACAATCACCCTTACGAACCTCGACATTTCGAGTCCAATAGATATAATCTTCATCTGAAACTAAATATTTATCTTCAAGATTCAGAGTTCCGTGTTTAGAGATATTATATACTTGAAGTAATATTTTACCTCCTGTAACAGAATCTGGCTTTTTTGAATGTAGACAATCAATTATTTGTGCAATACTTGTAAGATTTGCAACACTCCAACCTTTAGGTATTTCTCCAAGTTCAGAATCTATCATTTCTCCACCCGAAGACTTGTAAGGTTTACCCCTCACATTAGGAAATTCAAAATTAAGGAACCATTGATTGAATAATGTTTGACCAATCAATTCAAGAGTATTATTAATTTCTTGATTTATTTCAATTTTCGAATCTACAGCCGAAAGAATTTTAGCAATCTTTATTTGTTCATCTAATTTCGGAACAGGAGTTAATAATTTAGACAACTCTCCGAGATATATTCCTGGTTGAGCAGTAGTATTTATTCTTGAAGATATTAACAATTTAAATTGATTAGACGTTAGCCAGTAAAATAAAAATTCATAATGCAACTCCTTACCACACCGCATTATAGCAATACTTCTTTGCATAGAAAAGGGCAAATCTTCTTTTTTAACAATGGCAACATTTCCAACCGTTCCAACAATTGTTAATAAAATATCATTGGCATTTATTTGATAATATTTATGTATTTTATGATAATCTTCTTCGTTAATATAAGTGCAGTTGCTAAAATCAATATGTCTATATGTTAAATCCGAAGCACCCGCAATAAATTTTATTCCAGAAGAATGTCTCTTTGGCGGATTGTGACTACCATCTTTCAAAAGTTCCAAAAGCTCCCCGAGAGGTTTAATCTGCCAATCTTCAGGAATCATTCCTATTTCTGTTTCTTTGAATTTTGTTGTTTGTTTCATATTGCTTCTTGTGGTGACTTTTCTTTAATTGTTAATAATTCTATATTTACTTCTTTTAGACCTTTAGTCTTCGTTAATAATTCGGTATATATATCATCTAAATCAGATAAGTATTCTTTGCGAGGAATTATTTTTATTGCTATGCCATATCTTACTAATACATTTGTGTCTTGAGAATATTTTATGTTATATCGTTTAGGTATTATTTTAAGAGTGCATAATCCTGTTTGTTTCTCTTTTTTCTCGGCTTTTTTTGATGCTGTTTTAAATTCTGCAATGTGGATGTTTGTTGGTGCATCAAAAGTAGTGCTAATTTTATCAAATTTAGTGTCTTCTTTTTTTAGTTGCATACCGAAATATAATAGTGATTTAGTGTATGGTTCCTTAATAAAATTGTTAGAGTGCACTAATATTATTTGTATTCTCTCAATCTTTTCAGCATTTAGATGAAATTTAATATCGTGCGCTTTTTGTCTTAAATACTTGCCCTCTTTCTTTTTTCTATAATTTTTCATCAGAATTGCTTTCTCATTGAATATTAGAACAGCTCTTTTTTCAACTTCGAAATCAGAAAATGAATTTAGATATACATTTCCAAAGGAACCAAGCTGTTTAGAATATTCGATATTACCGCACGCTAACATTAGTGCCTTATATGTTTCTGAATTTTTTATTTTCGGATATTGATATACTAATCTTAAAAAGAAGTTAGTCACACATGCAACAGCAAAACTTGTTCCGTAATGGTTAATCAATTTACCATCGTTTGAAACAGTAGGTAATAACTCTTTTTTTTGCGTAGAAGTTACTCCTCCGCCTAAAAAATAAAACTCGGGTTTAATTAGGAAATGTTCTTCATTATCTTTCTCCAAATCTTTATACATAATACTTTTTCGAGATATTGGAGAAATTAATGGCGATTCCGTATCAGTTTTTAGAAGTGCACCTACTGCAAAAATGTTCTTACAGTTGCTTGGAAATAACATGGTGTTTTTCTCTATTAATCCTTTTTTTTCTGCAAGTGATGACTCATAATTATTACCTACCGAATTTAATACTATTACGTTCTTTTTATGAATAAACTGGTCTAATCTTCGAGACAAATAATGAATTAAAGGAGTTTCTAATGTTTCATAAATATTGTATGCCATCACAAATACTTTGCATTTATCCGAATAAGTATTAATTGCATTAACCAATCCGATAATCAAATTTTCCTTTTGCCCATCTGAAATCTTATATGAATATAAGTTAAATTCCTGATTAAGAACAGGTTTATTTGTTAATAATTGTTCGCCACATAATGCTAATGATGCAACTTGTGTCCCATGATCTAATAAATCATCATTCAAATTTGATAATTTCTTCTCATCAGAAACAAAGAATACGTGATTACTTACACCGCAATCCACTACGCATACTGCGGGTTTATCTTTCAGGTAAGGTTTATCTATTTTAATGACTATGTCTTTACCTTTCACCATTTCTTCTTTTTCATAACAAACAGTTTCAATATCTCTTAAATAAGTATATATTACGTACTTTTTTTGTAATATTTCTCTATATTTGTTTCTGTCTGTAATATCTGCAATAACTATGCCTAATTCATCTATAAGTCTTATTTTTTTCAAATAAGATAAGCCACTCAATTCCAATAAGCATTGTTTCGTATCTACATTATCTTTTAAAATTATTATTATAGAATTATCGTTTGATACGGATGGAATGTAATGTTTAAGAGCTTCTGCATAGGATTTGCCTGTTAATACTAATGGTTCTTTTACAATGCAATCAAATGTAGAGACTAACTTACCTTTGATAAAAAAACCATCTTCTTTGAATTTAGTAGAATTAATTTGTAAAATAACATTTGTTTCATTCTCACCTATTGTTTTATATGTAGGTTCATCTTCTCCAGAAATTCTTTTTATAGCTTTTTGTATCTCTTCGTCACAGACTATATTATTAAATTCGATATATACACAAATGTTTTCTTGTTGTTCTTTAAGAAATTTTAATTTAGTAAGAAATGGATTTATTATTGCATCTCTTTTAGAATATTCTTCTCTCTTCTGTTCATCAGTCAAATTAGGAAACCCTGCACCTTGTTGATAAATTGACTCTGAATCGTTTAGCTCAATAAATTTTTTTATGACCATTTAAACACTCTTATTATTTTTTGTATAATATGAACACAGGATATGAAGCCACACGCTTCCTTAATTCTTTCAATGTATCTGAATTTTTCTCGTAGTGAACATCATCCTCAAAGTCTTGTGACAAATTTTTAAATTCTAAAGATAGCTCTCTATATCCATTAACTTTTTCTATATCATTTTTGAATACTAAAGGAATCACTGTAAACACTAATGCTAAAGCACTCATAAAGAAATTCAAATCTTTCCCTGAAATCCAATCACCTAATAGTAATATTCCTATAATTATAGATGCTAAAATGCTAACTAAATATAGATAGGAGTAAAAGTTTGCAGTTTTTTCTAATTGATCATGATATCCTTTGCATTCCTGTATCTTTTGATGAGTGTTGATTATCATAGTAATCTTAACAACCTCCAGAATGCAATTATAATCATAACAATAAATAGAAAACTAATAAATCCTCCAAGAGCACCAAACACTGTGAAAGTAAGAACGCCACTATCTAAAACTGCTTTAATAAACATATAGATTATGAAAACACCAACAATTAAAGACATGATGGTTTTAATACTCTGTCCTTTTTTGTTTCTTAAAATCATATCTTGTATCCTATTCCTTTCAGATTTATTTTGATTTCTTCTTCTAACTCATGTGATTTCTTGAATTGTTCAGATAATTCAGCAGTTAGTCTTTCCATCTTTTCTTTGAATGCTTCTGGATCATCTTCTACATCTTCAGCACCCACATATCTTCCTGCAGTTAATACATATTCGTGTTTTTGAACTTCATCGAGTTTTGCTGACTTACAGAATCCTTTTACATCTTCATACTTGCCTTTTTCTCCACGCCATGCGTGATATGTAGAACTAATTTTCGCAATTTCTTCAGATGTCAATTCTCTGTGTCTTCTATCTGCCATTACACCCATGTTTCTTGCATCGATAAATAGTATTGAACCTCTTCTGTCTTTGAAGTTGTGATCTTTCTTGTCTCTTGTTACAAACCATAAACAACACGGTATCATTGTATTGTAGAATAGCTGTGATGGTAATGCTACTATGCAATCTACTAAATCATTTTCAACAATGTTCTTTCTTATCTCTCCCTCTCCTGAAGTATTAGAACTTAATGATCCGTTGGCAAGAACAAATCCTGCGACTCCCGTCGGATTTAGGTGGTGTATGAAATGTTGCACCCATGCGTAGTTTGCATTTCCACTCGGTGGAACTCCGTATTTCCATCTTACATCGTCTCTTATACTTTCAACTCCCCAATCACTCATATTGAACGGAGGATTTGCTAATATAAAATCTGCTTTCAAATCTTTATGTTGATCGTTATGAAATGAATCTCCTAACTGTATTTTGGCATCAATTCCTCTGATTGCTAAATTCATCTTTGCAAGTTTCCAAGTAGTCGGATTACTTTCTTGTCCGAATACATGAATGCTATCTATCTTTCCACCATGTGCTTGAATGAACTTTTCTGATTGAACAAACATTCCACCACTTCCACAACAGGGATCATATACTCTTCCCTTGTATGGTTCTATCATTTCAACTAATAATTTTACAATAGGTACGGGTGTATAGAATTGACCGCCTCTTTTACCCTCTGCATCAGCAAACATTCCAATAAAATATTCATATACTCCACCAAGAACATCTTTACTTTTACTTTCTTTACTTCCAAGACCTATAGTTCCAATCAAATCTATAACTTCACCAAGTCTTTGCTTGTTAAGTGCAGGTCGTGCATAGTCCTTTGGTAGAACTCCTTTAAGCGATGGATTATGTTTCTCTATCAAATCCATTGCATCATCTATAAACGAGCCAATTTCTGGCTTTTTAGCGTTATCTTGAAGATATTCCCACCTTGCATGTTTAGGAACCCAAAAAACATTATCCATTTTATACTCATCAGGATCTTCTGCATCTGCACTCTTGTCTTTAGAGAGTTCATCATGTCTCTCCGTAAACGCATCCGAAATATATTTCAAGAAGATTAAACCTAAAACTACATGTTTATACTCTGAAGCATCCATATTGTTACGCATTTTATCAGCAGAAGCCCATAGCTTTGCCTCAAAACCTAAATTAGAAGTGTTACTATTAGTTGCCATTTAAATCCCCCATCTAAACCCATACTAAAGTTAATTTATAAAGGTTTCTTCAATGAAACCACCGTGAATAAGATAGAGTATTGCTCCAAGTCTATTGCTACTGCTAAAAATAGTGAAAAATCGCATCCAAATAAGTAATTTTGACTTTATTCTTCCCAGCAGTTATAACTATTCCGACTATAACTTTGTACTATAAAGCTTTTGGCCAAAAGCTTTCTAATTTTGTCGTCTATAACCTTATTTTAAAGAGATCCAAAAATGCGTTTTGTAGCGTTTTTTTTGTTATAGAGAAAAGCTCACGTATCGTGCGGGCACGTGCGGGCGTCATGCAACTCATACCTCGCTGACCATATATACTTTTTATCGACGGTAAATGTTTTGCCATTGTACGTAATGCCACAGTTTTTCTGACTATTCAAGTCTCATAAAAGCACATTTGCAAATAAATAATTTTATAACAAAATACAAGTGGAAGCAGATAATAAATTTGAGACTTCAGATCTGTGAGACCACTTTTTATCGTCATAAGTCTCAAAGTCTCAAGGTCTATCTTCGGATTTTGTAAAAACTTTTAGTTAATCAGAAATATTAATTGGTTTTGATGTTGATACTAACTTGTGCTCAAAATAGTTGTTTTTAAAAAAATTGAGACTTTTTTACGCACAATTTGTAAATCAAATAATTATATTATTGGTTCATCAGATCGATTTGTACGTTGATACTAACTTGTGCTTGAAATATGTGTTTTTAAAAAAATTGAGACTTTTTTACGCATGAACTAAAAATGCACAGGACACACAAGACATTCATAGACAATGAGAATTAGCTAAAATAATTTAAGCGTTAAGGGTTTGAAATGCGAATTGGAACATCTCAAACCCTTTGGGGAAAACAACGGATCATAACATCATTTCTTCTTTAAACGCTTCTTAATCTTGGTATCATAAAACTTCATAAAAAAGGACACCCAAATAAATGCACCAAGACCGCTTCCGATGCCAGAACATGCACCGTATAATATTAATTCAAGTAATTTTGTTTGTTCAATCATCTAATATCGGAACCTCGCTTAAAGGCATAGTCTCATCCATGTGATCATCCGTAATATCATTAAGCAAACGAATACGATATACTTCATCAATTGCATCATCAAGTTTATCTAAAATATCAAGCACAACTAATTCTCGTTTTAAAAGTAAAATAGTTGTTATTGTAGAATTAATTTGGTCACGAGATTTATTTATAATATTTTTAATCTCTTCACTTATAGCTTTTTCAATTTCTTTGCGTCTTGCTAATCTTATTTCTTTTTTCGGATATATATCGTTCATTTTTCCCCTCCATATAAAATTATAAAAAAATAAAAATTAAGTTTATTTTTCTAACTCAACTATTTTCTTTAGTTTGTCCGTTGAGAAAGATAATATCTTGTTTGTTGAAGCATCTTTAATCTTCAGCTCACGTTCATTTAAGGAAGATAATTTACCCTCGACCTCAAATCCCTCAACAAATTCTGCCAAGATTGGCTTACCAACAAACTGTTTCCATTCTACCACTTGCTTCTTTACCATTTTATTCACCACCGTTATTCCTGTGTTTTTGTTTCAGGAATAATCTTATTTTCTGTGCCATTTCTGGCAACTGCTTCTCCTGCTCTGGAGTTAGTTCTATCATGTCTACCACCCTCCCTACGAATAATCAAAGAATCATCAATAATATTCCATTCAAAAGAGAACGTCTCTCCTTTACGAAGTTTAAGTGTCCTACAATAAATATTAGGTAAACAAAGAAAAAAACTTGTTTCATTCTGCGTAATACGCCTTGTTCCGAGATCAAAGTTAGATGCCATACTATATGTAAAACCAAGTTATTTATCAATAACCACGCCAATTCTAAAAAACCATTTTTCCCACTGATTAAAATCAACAGTAAATAATAAACTAAAAATTGCGAGGAGAAACTATGAAAAAAAACAAAGAAGCATCAGATTCAGCGTTAGTAAAAGAATTAAAAAAATCTTTATCGAACTGTTCTAAAGCAGGAATTATGATACGAATATTATTGAATGATCCAGAAATATATTCGCAATATAAAAGTAATCCTGATCATTATTATGCTTTAAGAATAGTTTATCCTGAAACGAAACAACTATTTTTTCCAAAAGATTTTCAAAAGACTGCAGAACAGTACAAAGAACTATTCAAGGAGATGAAATTAAATATAGATGAAAAAAGATTACCTGCTTTGAAAAAAACAAGAGCATATAATCACAAAAATGAGATATATACAAATAATAAAGCACCATATATTAGTGAGGATGATTATTATGACGTTAAATCAAAATTGCGACACATAATACATATAGAAAAATTGAAAACTGATAGACCTGTAAGAAGCGGAACAAAAGGAGATATTCCTAAATTAGGAATTAAATTAGCCAATATCCCTATAGTATTTTATGCACTCTACACTGCGTTTTCAGAAGCAAAAGAACTGCATATATTTATGAACTCGCAATACTATGAACGAAATAAATTTATGTTAGAAGTTGGAAAAAATGAAATAGAAATGAAATGGTTCGTTCCAACATATCGTCCAAAAGAAACTCACATAATCCATGAGCAACAAGGTCTTAACTACGATATGAATCAATATTATGAACTGTTTAATCCATTAATTTCAATGTATTTTGATGATCCCGAATTATTTCTTCGATTAAAAGATCATTTCATAGGCGTATTCAGAAATAAAACACTTGACAAAGATATAAGCAAAAGAACTAAAGTTGCCTTTTGGATTCTTCAATTAGGTATTTTAACAAGCAAATATATTGAAACATTTAAAGAATTTGAAAAAAATACTGCAGACAAAGAACTTGAACAAAAGGTTCATCGAATAGCGTCAGATATACATCGTCGCCAAATATATTTAGACGGCATATTTTCCAATGAAAAAATAAAAATCAAAGACAAAACATTGATGAAACAAATAAATAAATTAGGCGAAATTGACAGGAAAATATTACAAAAGAATATAGGTATAATAAAAAAGATTGAAGAGGGATTGGCAGAAAATGATAAAAAAAATCAGAACAAGAAAAATAACAAGTTTTAAATAAATCCTATACTTTCACCATAGAGGAGGATGTAAGGAAGAAGCATACTTTTCCGAAAAGTTCTACTCAAAGGGTTATCACAAATCTGAGGCTTTTAATTTGATGGTGCAAATCTGCACCTTTTTCTAAAATAAGTTTTGCACTCGCATGAATAAAACTGAGAAAAGTATTTATCTATTAGAGTACTATTCTTGAAAATATTTTTGCCTACATTAATTGATTAGATAAGAGGTTTTGAAACTAAAATTAAGTCATAAAAACTTTAAACATAAACTACTATTAAATTACTACAAAAGCAATATTTTTAAACGTAATAATTATTCTACAAAAATGAAAGAGCTAATTGGTGTTGAACACGTTTCTCAAAAGGGAGCAGATGCAGTATTAAATTATATTAATAATAAATATCCTGACAATATTTCAATAATGTTGGAATTACCTCCAAAAGATCTTGAAAAAAATATAGAAACTCACTCAGAATTTCATTATTTTAGATATTTAGAACAGCAGCTTACGCAGAAAGAAAATAGAACAATAATTTATGGAGACAGATTGTATCCTGAAGCCAAATGGGTATTTCTAAGGTATAGTATGTTTGATAACATAAGCGAATTCAAAGCTGAAAATATGATTCTAACACAAAGAAATAAAGATATGAGTAAACTATTACAAGAAAAAAATATAGATATCGTAGTTTTAGGGGCCTTACATACTACTTATTTAAAAAAAGAATATACAAATATACATCATTCATTTTTCTCTGAAGGATATATATTTCGTTCAGATCCTAAAGATAAAGACTTTTCAAAAGAAAAAAAAGCAATACTATCGACAGTAGATGAATTATTTATGGTCAAATTTACATTGTACGGACTTTCGGATTTTATGACAAGATATCCTAACTTAAAAAAAGTATCTAGATTATAATAACATTTAAAAACAATAATAACCGTAAATGCTTAATGGCAGACAAAGATAATGATAAAGAACCACAAAAGGTAAGATTAACAGGAATTCTTTGGAGTACCAAACTTGTTCTTGACATAATAAGAAATCTATTGATAATTATTGTTATGATTGCAATTTTAGTGGCAATAATAATATTAATTCCTAAAGTAAGCGAGCAACTAAAGACATTTGGAGAATTACAAAGTTCTATGAATGATAAACTAGGTTCTTTAGGTAGCGATATAGGCAGTAGTGATAAAAGCAATTCAAACTACGATCCTAATAATAACAATAATCAAATAACAGACTACAATAAACAAACAACAAATAATCAACCATCTAACACTAATGATGGCTCTAAAACAAGTCTTAGTGAAAAATTAGGAGATTTACCAGTACAATTACAAGATGCAGCAAAAACTAATAACTGGGATGAAGCAGCAAAATTATTAGATATTATGGAGACTAAAATTCCGCCAAATTCTCCCGAATACTCAAGTGTTGCAGACAAATTCCAATTATTAGATCAAGCAATACTGAATAAAGATGCATTACTAGTGGAGAAAATTATTAACAGTTAATTTCTTATATGATAAAAAAAGAATATTTTTAAACGAATAGGACAATAGAGAACTATAATGGTAAAACAATCTAAAAATATTCAAGATCGTAAAAGTAATGATGTTAACCTTACAGCAATGGAATATTTCTTAAGTGATGTATTTAACAATTATCTTATAACTAAAAACCATGTTGAAACCAAACTTAATTGGCTCCTTGGAATATCAGGAGTTATTATAAGTGTTTCACTGCCGTGGATTATTCATAAAGATCAAGCAATAAATTATTGGATATTATTAATTGTAGCATTTAGTGCATTTGTATGTTTCTTAATTTGCCTATTAAGTTTAGAGCTTCCAAATTGGGTGTTAAGAAAACAACATAAGGATGGAAGTGTAATGTTTTATAATACTAAAAAAATTTTATCAGCACAAGATATTCATGAACAATTACTAAGTATCAAATCACGAGAAGATTTACTTAATCAATATTCAATAAACATATATAACGTAGTTGAACGTAACATCAAAGTAAAAAACAGATTATTCAAAATTGCATGTAATATTTTAGTTATTGGACTAGTAGCAGGATTTATAGCAATATTAATAACCACACTTTTCTAGAAACTAAGCTCATAACAAAAACTAATCAAGCAATTAATTCAGATTTCTTCTTAAAATTTTCTGGACGTATATAGAATACTACTGTTTCATATTGACTAACTATTCCGAACTTTTTCTTGTATGCAAGTAATTTTTCATCACTGCTGCCAAAATCAACAAAATCATAACCAAATTTTTTTAATTCATCAAAAAATGTTATTGTTAAAAAATCGCCAAGTTCAGGCAAGGAATAATCATTAAGATTAATACTGTAATACACCGTCTTATTATTTGTATTTGGAACAATCCATGCGGCTGCTGTCCCACAAAGAACACCATCAATTTTAAGTGCAATATGAACATCCGAGCCTAAAAAGCCATTTTTAAAAAAATTTATGTATTCATCATAATAAGCTCTATCATTACATTTTCTATTCTTACGCCAAGAATGAACTAATTTTTCATAAGATTCAATTGGAACAGTATAAACTTCATCCATTTTCAAAATTTCAATCTTATAAGTTCTATAATACCTATTCTTACACTTTCTTAGATTACTAAATTTGGATCCTTCAAGTAAGGGATTCCACTCAACTAAGGAAGTTAAAGGAGTATAAAATTTATGAGTAATATTTCCTGCAACTAATTTACCTAGATGTATTCCTTTATCTATATTTAGATTAGGTAATTCTTTTAATATTTTTTTTCTAGAATTTGGATAAAATTCTACAAGTATCTTACTACAAACTTCATTTTCAAATAAATATTTTAGAAACTTCAACAATAATTGCGAACGTTCTTTTTCTGGAGCCATAATTTCTGAAACTATCTGCCACTCAGTATCATCCCATTCAGTACAAAATAAGCCCATATCATCTCCGAATGAGACAAAATAAGGTTTAGTTTTTTCTCCATTATCAGAGGAAAGTAAATACAAATAATTATGTTCTGGAGCAAAACCATTTTTTGCAATAACTCTATTAATCATATCTATAACTTCAGAAGTTTTAATATTCTTATATATATAAAGGCCATAATTCTTTTGAATATCTTCAGAAGTTATATTGGTTGTAGTAGTCATTTTATTTATATCTATTTAGCTAGTTCAAATCTATCAAATCTAACCAACTCTTTTTATTTTTTATTATTCTTAAAGTTATTGCAAAGTTCTTGTTCGCTTCGCTCACATTGTGCCAGTTCGCAATTCTATTATTTATCTATATGCAAATTCACTCTTGCAATCTCTCTTTGCATTAGATTATTTATTTGTAATTGCTCACAAATTGGCACCACATACGAACTTTGCACTAACATTTATTCTTAACAATTGAAAAAACATAAGTATTGTAATAACTTGTTGGATGAAATTTCTTCTTAAATGTTGTGAGTGTTTCTTCTCCACCACCAAAATCAACAAATTCATAGCCATCTTTTTTAAGTTCCATTAAATCATCCATATTGCATATCTCGCCCGTACGTTCAACATCCCTTAAATATAACCCTATTGAAGAATAATAATAACCAGACTTCGGCGTAACAAAACCTGCAGTGATTGCTGAAACTACTCCATCAACAACCATTATTCGGGTCTTAAAACCTTTGAAATCATTGTTAATGGCATTCAAATAACATTTGTAAAAAGTTTGACGCGAACCAGTTCTTTGTTTTTTCCATTTCATAACTAATTCTATTAATTGCGATTTATCAAAATCTGAAGCCGTTTTAAATTCCACTTTATGCTCGCGAAAATACTTGTTCCAGTAATTTCGCATATCTTTCCAATCCTTGCCTTGCATTAAATTACCATTCCAATCTTTCATATTAAAAACTGGCCAAGTAAATGTTACAAGCACTTTTCGTGCTGTATAATTTTTATTTTTTTTAAAATTTAATAAAATCTCATTTCTAAATTCTAAGTCAGTTTCAATTTCTACTTTCTTTGTACCATGCGATGTTACATAATCTAAAAAAGCAATTAAACAATTTAATCTAGACTCGGATTTTGCAATTATCGATGAATAAAGCCTATAACTAGAAGTTTTAGCGTGATAAAATGTTAAAATTCCTTCAGACTCACTCATCTTAAAAAATATTGGTTCTTCAGAAGAATCACAATTGTAAATATAATTATAGTAATTATGTTCAGCACAATATCCTTTTCCTAAAATTAACTTTTTTATTTGATCTTCATTAGTTAATGCATTTAATAATTCCATAAATATCACGCAATCTAGAATTTACATCCAGCATATCTGTCTTTAAATGTTTCTTCAGTTTTAACTATCGTTAATGTTAATTTATTATTATTGCTCTTATTACTCTTACTGTTTTCATTGCCTTTAGTATTTTTATTAGATCCACTAAATGCAACATATTTAGAAATAGGTCTTTGCCATCTCCATGCTGTTGAAAATGCGTATGCACCTTGATTTAATACTGCAATTACATCGCCTTTTTTTAATTTATCACCAAAATACCAAGAGCCCCAATGATCCGAGGGATCACATAATGGACCATTAATTTTAGTAGTATTTAATTCTAAAGAAGGCCTTGAGATATTTATTACAGGATAATACTCTTCTTCAAATAAACTATATCCGAGTAAATTAAATCCGCCATCAACTAATATTGCATCATCTTTAACAGAATCAACAGTTAGAAGTATTGTTGTTGGCAGAGAAGACAAGCTTCTTCCAGGTTCGAGCCATATTTCAGGAGTAATATTTAACTTTTTATTTATGTATTCTTTTATTACAATTCCTATACCTGTTGCAAAATCATGAATACTTGCAGGAATTTCGATATTATCTTTAATACTCACACTTTCAAAAGGCATTATGCCTCCACCAATGTCAATAAATTTCAAATTCTTTAATTCTAGATTTGTAAAATTATTCTTTAAAAAATCAGATATCATCTTCAAATTATTTACGTAAGAATCAGAATTTATATTCCAACTCTTATGGAAATGCACTCCAACCCAAGACAAATTTTTATTTTTCAGAGTTTCTTTTGCAAGTATTAAAAAATCATTTAATTCAAGCCCGAATTTTTTCCAAGAATCAAGAGCATATATTCTAAAAGAAAGTTTTGCAATCTTAATTTTACTTTTAGTATCTTTTTTATTTGAATTCTTCGCGTATAATTCTACAATCCTAGAAAATTCAGAAACATTATCAACATTAATTATAACATTATTATGTAGAGCAAATTCAAGTTCTTCATCAGATTTGTATGGTGCAGTGTAGATTATTTCTTTAAATTTTAATTTTACTGCAAGTCGCATTTCAAACATACATGAAACATCTGCGCCAACGCCTTGCTTTTGTAATAAACTAATCATATACGGTAAATCATTGCTTTTGAATGCATAGAATAATTTGGATTGAGGAATTGCAGCTGAAAATTCAGATTTAATATTATTTAGATTATCAATCAATAAATCTTCGTCGAGTAAATACTGTGGTGTGCCATGAATCTTTGCACTTTGTAAAAATATTTCTTTATTTAAAGTCGCATAACTAACAAAAGGCTTTAGAAGATTAACTCTTGAAATTTCTGTATCAGTACCTACGTTATTTTTAGTTATATTTTTCATTTTCGCGACAATATAAATACACACATACATTTGGAATTATAAATATTATCCTATTAATAATCTATATCCTATTACTCAAATACATTTAACTAACAATTATTCAACCTTAATAACAACATTATCTCTGATTAATTTAGTAACCTTATCTATGTCTTTAATTTTAACATTGTCAACTATAACATGACCAACTATCGGAGGATTTGTTACAAGGCCAGAAGATTTGATCACATCATTACACTTATTGTATAAAACTATATCTTTATTTGATAAATTATTGAATACAGCATCAATATCTTTAATACTACTTGAATCTTTTAATTTTAAAATATTCTTAGTTTCAAATTTAGTTAACACTCCAGGTTTGGGTGCAATTAAATACACAATCATACTACTTCCTTTTGGAAGTGTTTTAAATGAATTCAAATCAATTGTACCAAAAATATTTCTTAGAGCAATATTAATACTAGTATAACTATAATGTTTTGACATTAAATTAATGAAATCATCAACGCCAGGTCTTGTTGTAACTTCAATTACAACTATTTTTTTAGTCTTTTTATCAAATCTAAAATCCATCATACATATTCCTGTTGTTATATTAAGAGATTTTGCAACATTAACACAAACATTCTTTAAATAAGATGCTTGAAATTCAGAATCTTTATCTTCGTTAGGATTAAATAAGTATAATCCTTCAAAAAATGGAAAATAATCTTTACTAACTAATTTTTTTACCACACGTAATAAGATTAATTCTTTGCCATCAATTCCTAGAAGAAAATCACAAGAATACTCATTACCATCAATAAATTCTTCAATAATAAAATCATTATCAACCTTGGTGTCTTTCTTTGTAACCTTTGAAACAGTGGCCTTATTAACATTAGCCAAATTCTTAGTTACATTTACATCCTTATTCACATTACTAACATTAGTAAGCGATAAAATTTCTCCATGACCTTTAAATTCTTGTAACTTGATAAAATTATTCTTCAAATCTTGAAGAGTATTATTTTTATATACACCTAAACTTGAAATGCCTTTAACAGGCTTAATTACTGAAGGTAATTTAAAATCTTTTATATCATTATAAGTATTAAATAATCTAAAGTCTGGAACATCAACACCATTTTTCTTTAACTGTTCTATTTGCTGACATTTACTTGAAACCAACTTTAGTGTTTCAATAGAATTTGATGGAAGATTAAAAAAGTCAGCAATTTTCTTAGAAAAATTATAATCATATTCTTCATCAAGACCAATTATACCGCAAAAGTCGTTCTTAAAGCTATTTTTAAAATTAACAAGTTTTTTTATCAAAATATCTACATTCTTAAAATCATCAAAAAGAAAATTAACACAATACTTTTTTTTATTAATAATATTATCTTTTTTAGAATCTTTAAGAGTATTTGTGACTATAAGAATATTTTCTTTAAACTCGATAGAATTAACAATAGATTCAAAATCTTCTATTATTAAATCGTTTAGCAACACTAATGCTACTTTTTTCCCCAACTTGCTTTTTATCATTTAATTATTATTTATTTTACTAAATATCCCCAAGTTTTAAGTTTATTAATTTCTTTTGTCATTTTATTACCAATGTCAATTCTATAATACATATTTGGTATCATAATATTTTTTACTCGCTTATAAGCTATCTTCTGAGCTTGTTTCATTGTAAGACCACTTCCACAAACAATAAGTGGCCAACCTTCTGTTCCACTAACAACCCAATCATTATTAAGTTTTTTAACTTCTAAAATATGAACTCCTTGTGGATTTGGATTAGTTTTATCTTTCTTAAAATGAATTATTGCTCCCTTAGATTTAACTTCAAATAATTCAACATCATTAAATGGATACGGGGGAACAAATACACAAACTCCAACTTGGAATCCGTCCTTAGTTTTAAATTCAGTAAATTCTTCATTTACAAGACCATATAAGAAATTATCAATTCCATCAACTATTCCTTCTTGTTGTATACTAATTGTTGGATAACCAAATCTTGAAGTAAATTCTAATGGATATACTCCTTTTTCATTTACTATGCAATTCAAATCAAAATAACCAACATAACCAGTTTCAGAAAGTTTTGATTCCATTTTTTTTAATGTATCATCAAAAATCTTATTTGACATCGACCAAAACATTGATGTTCCCATTTCGCCAGTTGTTGGACCAATGTCTCCCGGGAAAAATCTTTTGTGTTCAAAATTAATATTTATTGGAAGTACAAATTGTTTTCCATTGAAAAATGCTCCAACAGCAATTTCTACACCAATAACTCTTTTTTGAAGTTGAATGGCAGGAATTTTATGACCCCAAGCTTTTTTATATTCAGAAAGTAATTGAATAACATCTTTACCATTCTGTTCTTCACCAATAAATAATAAGCCAATATGCTGAACAGTCTTATCGCCACTTGGTTTCATTACATATTGCGCTGGATTCTTCTTAATATAATCAATTGCTAAATCAAAATCTTCAAAGTTTTTATTAGGGATAGTTGCAATCCCAAATTTCTCAAGTTCAGTTTGACCAAAATCTCTATCTTCCTCAAGTTTATCAGTATATACTGAGCCACCGATTACTTTTTTTCCTTTCAAGCGTAATTCTTCTGCAACTTTACCATAACCAACGTTATCAAATATAATTACATCAGCCCAATCAATAAATTCTTTCCAATCTTTAATATGTTCTACAAATCCTTGCCCAATCTCACTAGTTTTTTCTTCAGCATCATCAATACAAAATTTTACTTCATTACCAAGAGCAGTAATTTTTGCGGCAAGACCAATAGAATCACCATAATATGATACAATTAAAAACTTTTTACTCATAAATATCCCCAATATATTATTACAATAGCATTATAAAAATTTATAACATTATAAATCTTTCTAGTCATCGGCATAAGATATTATTAAACAATGTAATGAATAATAAATAACTCGGAAATTTTCAATAATATTTTAAGAATTACAATATTATATCTGGATCAAACTTCACTTTATCTTTTGATCTAGAGTTTTCAGAAAGTGTTTTGATAGGAGCTACTTCAGTTTTTACTTCAGTTTTTATCTCAGCCTTCGGATTCATAGTACTTGAACTTTTTGGCATTGACATAACTTTTATAGTCATATTATTTCTTTCAAGTGCTTCATTAAAGATTTTTAATATTAAATCATTATAACTCATACCCGCCTTAGTTGCGGCAAATGGAATAAATTCTGGTTGTTCATCAAGATTAGTTGATGGACTTATTCCTGGATTTGGATTTAATTCTAAAACGTATGGAACTCCTTCTTTACTTAATCTAAAATCAACTCTACCATAATCTCTTGATCCTAGTATATCATATACTTGTAATGCAATTCTCTTAATTCGATATTCTTGATACTTAGGTAAATCTGCTGGACACTCTATTGCAACATTTTTCCATGATTCAGTATCTTTTAACCATTTAGCTTCATAACTGTAAATCTTATCTTCTTCAGGCCAATTCTTGAATAATACTTCTGATAGCGGAAGTATAGTTGCGCTTCTGCCATTACCTAAAATTCCAACGGTAATTTCCTTACCATCAATAAATTCTTCAACTAATGCAGGTTGATCGTAAGTTCTTAAGATAAATCCTATTCTGCTTCGAAGTGATTCTTCATCTTTAACAACAGAATCATTAGTTATACCAATACTATTATCCATACATACTGGCTTTACTATTAAGGGAAATTTTAATTCAGGATCTAATTTCTTATTTCTTGAATAGAATACTTGATAGTTAGGTGTTAATATACCATGATGCATAAGAATTTCTTTTACTCTAACTTTATTAATACATGTTGCAAGTGTTAATGGGCCTGAACCAGTATAAGGAATGTTTAATAATTCAAGCATTGACGCGATGTGTGGTTCAAATAAACTACTACCATTAAATCTTTCACATACATTAAATGCGAATTCAACATCAGAATTTCTTAATTCTTCAAAAGTTGTCTCATTAACATCAAAGAATACTGCCTCATGACCTGCGCTTTCAAGTGCTGTCTTTACTGCAGTTCCAAATTCCATTAAATCGCTTTCAACTTCTTTGTAATCAGATTCTTTCTTAAAAACATTAGATAAGATAGCAACTTTCATTAATAATCACCGTTAGAATAATGAGAATCAACATAATCACTGTATGTTGAATTTAAATTTAGATTAAAAATTAACAATTCTAATAATTTGTTAAACAGTGTTTGTTTGGTTTGCATAATTAATCGACTTTTAAAAGTTAAAAACTTTTTAATTACAATAAAAATTTATAATTATTATAATTTATTACATTTTAGTTAGAGAACTCATTTATATAGTTTCTTATTTAACGAATCGACGGTAAATGATATTTTCAATAGAAAAATCATAAATTTCCGACGAAGAAAAATTATTGAAAAAAAATACAAAATAAGAAAAATAATTTTAGAAAAAAGAAAATCGAAACAAAATAAAAATAAAACAAAAATAAAATATTATAAAAAATAAACATATCAAACAAATTATCGACGTTAAAACAAATAAATAACAACGACAAAATTTATAAACAAAAGTTGAATGCTATAATAAGAAAAATAATTGAGTGAAGACTTAACTTAAGTCAAAATTAATAATTATTTCAAATAATAAGTATCTTAACAAGTAATATTAAACGTAAATACTATTAAATAATATTAACAAGGGAGTTAAAGCAAAATGACAAATGATAATAATAGCAATGTAACAAAAAATAATAATATAGATAGTGAAAGTACGGATCCAGCTACTGTTGTTAACAAAGACAATTATGATGCATCGCATATTACAGTTCTTGGAGGCCTTGATGCAGTAAGAAAAAGACCAGCAATGTATATTGGAAGCATATCAAGTACTGGACTTCATCATCTAGTTTATGAAATTGTAGATAATAGTATTGATGAGGCTCTTGCAGGTTACTGTACTAAAATTAATGTTATAATTGGCAAAGATAATTCAATTACAGTTATGGATAACGGTCGTGGAATTCCAGTTGACATACATCCAAAATATAATATGTCGGCTTTAGAAGTTGTAATGACTAAACTTCATGCTGGTGGTAAATTCGATAAGAACACCTATAAAGTTTCAGGTGGACTTCATGGTGTTGGTTTAAGCGTTGTTTCAGCATTATCTAAAGTTTTAGAAATAACAGTAAAAAGAGATGGTAAGATACATCATCAAAATTACAAAATTGGAAGCCCAACAGATAAACTTACAATAATTGGAGATTGTCAATTAACTGATACTGGAACAGCAATTCATTTCTGGCCAGATGATTCTATATTTACTGAAAGTGTGTATGATTTTCAAATACTTGAAAATAGATTAAGAGAATTAGCATTCTTAAATAAAGGCATTAGAATTATTTTAAGAGATGAAAGAATCGATGAAACTGAACGTGATACTGATGGAAATGTTAAAACTAAAGAAAAAGAATATTATTATGAAGGCGGAATAATAAGTTTTGTAGAATATATTAATAAAAATAAGAAAGCAATACATCCAACAGTATATATGATTAAAGCAAAAGACAAAATCGAAGTTGAAGTTGCAATACAATATGCAGATAATTACAGCGAGACTGTTTACAGTTTTGTAAATAATATTAATACTGTTGAAGGTGGAACTCACCTTGTAGGTTTTAAAACCGCACTTACTAGAACATTAAATAATTATATTGAAAAAAGTCCTAGCTTTAAAGAAAAAGAAAAATTAACTAGCGAAGATGTAAGAGAAGGTCTTGCTGCAGTAATTTCAGTAAAAGTTCCAGAACCACAATTTGAAGGACAAACGAAAACCAAATTAGGAAACAGCGAAGTCAAAGGAATTGTGGATAGCATTGTAAGTAGCGCGCTAATGACTTTCCTTGAAGAAAATCCGAAGACTGCAGTATTAATAGTAAATAAAGCAATGCTTGCAGCAAAAGCAAGAGAAGCGGCAAGAAAAGCAAGAGAATTAACAAGAAGAAAATCCGTACTCGAATTTAGCACATTACCAGGAAAACTTGCTGATTGCTCAGAAAGTGATGCTAATAAATCAGAAATATTTATCGTTGAAGGAGACTCTGCAGGCGGAAGTGCAAAACAAGGTAGAAATAGAGAGTTCCAAGCAATATTACCATTAAGAGGAAAAATATTGAATGTTGAAAAAGCAAGATTATCAAGAGTTGTAACAAGTGAACAAATATCTAATATTATAACCGCTATTGGAACAAACATCGGTGAAGAATTCAATTTACAGAAATTAAGATATCATAAAATTATAATAATGGCAGATTCAGATGTTGATGGATTGCACATAAGAACATTAATGTTAACATTCTTTTATAGATATACTAAATCATTAATTGAAAATGGAAATATCTATTTAGCACAGCCACCATTATATATGATAAAGAAAGGTAATCAAAAATATTATTGCTTAACAGATAAAGAAAAAGATGAACTACTAGCAAAAATTGGAACTGATGTTGCAATTCAAAGATACAAAGGTTTAGGTGAGATGAATCCAGAACAATTATGGGAAACCACAATGGATCCATTAACTAGGACAATAAAACGTGTTGCAATTGAAGATGCTGTAGAAGCCGACAGAATATTTGAAACTCTAATGGGTGATGAAGTTGCACCTAGAAAAATGTTTATTGAAACACATGCCAAAGAAGTTACTAACTTAGATATTTAATAACAATATTCTAAAAGCTATTAACCTAATAGAGATATTAGTCTAAATAAGTATAACTTCTAGCCAAATTAAGAATAATTTTGTTCTTTGGTAACGCTTCAATATCTTTAAATAAATTATCTAAAATAGACTCATACCTTTTATCACAAAACGTTATAATTATATCTTTTTTAAAAGGCTTATTATAAACACATACAATTTGCGCAATATCTTTTTTCAAAGTAAAGTCAGTAATATGCCATTTACCTATTTTTAATGATTTAATATTTTTTTCCCATATATAATAATTATCAGAAATATCATCTAAATCAGAATTTGATTTTAAAATCATACCTCCACCAATAAGCCTAGAAGGATAAAATGATTTAAGATTAGTTAATATACTATGTCCAACTACTCTTCCCATATCTCTAGAAGTATAATGTTCTGAATCATTTATCAAATCAACAAGATAGTTATTTTCATTCATTTTTTATCCCCATATATACATCCAAAAAGGACGCGAGTATAGATCGTGTAATAATAAATCAAAGATTTAATAGTATACACTCAGGAATGATTACGCTTATTAAAATATTTCGATTACAAAAATATATAAATCATAACAATATAACAATAAAACGAGGTATTAACATGAAATTTGAACAAGAAGAAAATTTAGAATTAAACAAAATAATTGAGAAGAAAGTTAAAGAACTAAAAATGGATACAAAAGAAGACTTTGTTGCTCATTGCGTTCGAAAAGAACTAGGATTAAAAGATCCACAATAAATCTTGCATTCTTTTATTTTTATATATTAAAAAAACATAATTAATCAAACAATTATATCTCTAGTATAAAAACCTACTGAAACAAAGTTAAATCATAATGGAACATAAAGCATATTTTAACAATTCAAAAGGCGAAAAGATATCATTCATACTTTCTAAACCAACAGAAGACACAAATACGCCTATTGTAATAATGTGTCATGGACTTAACGGAAATAAAGATGGTAAAACACATCTTACTTTAAACAAAATATTTCTTCAAAACAATATTGCAACATTCAGATTCGATTTCTATGCACACGGAGAAAGTGAAGGCATAATAGATAATAGAACACTAGAAGAATATGTTGATAATACAACAAAAGCTATCGAATATGTTAAAAATCTTGGTTACAAAAAAATAGGATTACTTGGTACAAGCATAGGTGGAGCTACAGCAGTAATAGCAACTTCCAAAAGTGAAGCTGTCAAAGTACTTGCACTAAAAGCTGCAGGAATGGGACAAATATCTAGAAAAATGGATAATTATAAACATAATTTTGAAAATAAGACATGGATAAAAGCAGCAGAAAACATTCGCATACCAACTCTGATGTTACATGGCATAAAAGATATAGATATTGAATTAGAACTAGCAAAAGATCTAGCTAATGCAATCAAAACAAGTAAACTAATAATTTATGAAAATGCAGATCATAGATTCTCAGGAGAAGAAGACTTCAAGCAATCAATAAAAGATATATCTGAATTTTTTATAAAAGAATTATAATAAATAATAACGTATTCTAGCCTCAAGTTTATTTTAATATCTCAATAATCCAAAAAATATAAAGTAATTCTACTATAAAAGAGTAACATTTATGAATGTTTATTTATTTCTTAAATTATGATTAAACTTGATCCAAAAGTTGCCGTTTGGGAATACACACTTGCATGCGATTCTAAATGTATTCATTGTGGCTCTGATGCTAAATTCAAAAGAAAAGATGAATTAACAACAGTAGAATCTCTAGATTTGGTTGACCAAATATCAGACATAGGATTCAATTTAACTGTTCTTTCCGGAGGAGAACCAACACTAAGAAGAGATTGGGCCATTATTTCAGAAAGAATTAAAACGAATAATAAAGATTTTGGAATAATTAGCAACGCATTAAGATGGAATAGCAAAACTATTGACACATTAGTTTCTTTAAAACCTTATGCAGTAGGATTTAGTATTGACGGAGAATCACAATTACACGATTATCTAAGAGGAATTAATGGATCACATAAAAAAGTCTTTGATATGATTAAACAACTAAAAAAATATGATGTCACAGTATGCGCAGTTACTGCAGTTAATAACTTAAATTTAAATGAACTTTCCGAAATTAGAAATCGATTAATCGTTTATGGTGTTGATGCGTGGCAAATTCAAATGGCATCCCCCATGGGCAGAATGGCAAATAATAAAGAATTAGTTTTAGATGCAAACGATTATTATAAACTAGGAAAATTTATCGTTGAAACAAGAGAGCGATTACCTTACATGAACGTTCAAGCAGGCGATTGTATTGGATATTTCGGATCACAAGAGAAAAAATTACGCGATAGCGAATGGAATGGATGCATGGCAGGAATTGAAGGCATAGGAATAGAATCAAACGGAAATATTAAAGGTTGTCTATCAATACAAGCAACTAAATCAATCGAAGGAAACATTAGAACCACTAAATTAAAAGATATATGGGAAAATATGGAAAACTTCAAATATAACAGAGCATTTCAAATAGCTAATATGAAGGGTGATTGCATCGGCTGTGAAAAAAGCTTACAATGCAAAGGTGGCTGTCAAAGTCAATCAACAGCATTTTTTAACGAATTTAATCATGCGCCTTACTGTTTTTTAAGATATGAAAAATCTAATGGGGGAACAAAATGACTCAAACCGAAATTAAGAAAAGAAATTTAATTAATACCATAACTGAATGTTTAAAAGAACATCAAGTAGAATTAGCCGGAACAAAAAGCACAGTTCCAATGTATCTAATTGAAGTATCAATGCAAGGAAATTCATACACTGATTTTAAAGATACATACAATTCTGAAGTAGATGATTTCAAAAAACTACTAGCAGACAAAGTATTTAAAAATACCAATTCAGATCAGACATACGGTGTGTTAATAAATACAGATTTACAATACTCTTTCGCATTTAATAGAAAATTTGCAGATATTGATAAAGTTGAACATAAAATAAAATTCAAAGATATAGAAGAATTATTATTAGAAATGGTTTCTAAACAAGACATAAGTTTAATAAAACCAGAAAATAATTATCCCAATAGACCAAATTCAGGTAATAGTACAATAAGATATTCTATTAGCGGCAAAAAGGATAATAAGACTAACGAAAATACATCTAATGAAAAATTAAACTTTGATAAAGCATCAATGTTAGATAGAATAACAGCCCTTTATTCAAAAAATCAGATAATAATGAATACAGAAAAAGAAAACTATGAAGAATTATTTTTAATAAATATATCATATAATACTTCAACTATTAACGATTTTATGAATACATATAAAGGAGAATTGAATTCATTCCAAAAAAAATTGGCACAAAACATATTCGAAAATAAAAAAACAAACAATACTTATAGTATTTTATTATCTTCAGGTTTACAAATGAAGTATGCATTTAATACAGATTTTGCAAGATATGATGAAAAATCTAAATCAGTTGTATATACTCCAGTTGAAGAAGTATTATTAAGTAAAACCAAGATAAATAATTCAGATTTATCCGAATTTAAGCCTAAAAAACAATATAAACCGAAACCTGATTTTTTTAAACCAAATGGCCCGACAACATTTAGATATTCACTTCAAGGCGGAAAATAGTTTTATTTTTTTATAATTTTTTATTAAGTACTGACATTATATGTCTCTCCAATAATAACCTTTATATTTTAATAAGATTATTCTAGAGTATGATAAGATGGATTTTATTTGATCAGGCAAAAGTTCAAACACATAATATCTTTAGTAGAAAAGAATTCTATTCTATTGGAGATAGAAAATTTTCTTCAAGAAAACTAGAATTAGTTTTTGACTTACCAGAATATAACGAATTTAGCCTTGGAAAAATAACCGAAGACGAACTAATAAACACATTCTTAGACAAATATGAACTTGATTTATCAATAGATGAATTTATCATCCTATTGCAAGAAGCAATCGAGCCTATTGAAGGAATGAAAGAACTCTTAGAACAATTATCTAAAAAATACGAATTAGCAACACTAATTAATGAGGGTTCAGAATGGGCTAAGTATAAATTAGAAGTCCCACATTTTGATAAATTCTTTAAAGTTAATATTATCTCTGGAGAAATTGGTCTTGAAAAACCAGACAAAGAATTCTACTTAAAGGCACTTGAAATACTAAATGCAAAACCAGAAGAATGCATATTTACTGATGATAAAAAAGAAAATTGCGATGCAGCTGAAACTGTTGGAATAAAATCAATTGTGTTTACTAATGCTGCGCAATTAAAACAAGATTTACAGAAATATAATGTATACTTAGATTAATTGATAATATTACTATATAATAAGATTACCACTAACTAATTCTTTAAACTTTATATACTTGTAATTATTTCTTAGATTATAATGGTAAACATTCCTAAAATCCTAGCACCAGTAAATGATTTTACTAGTTTGACTTCGGCAATTAATGCTGGTTGCGATGAAATATATTTTGGAATAAAAGACTTTAATATGCGCGCTACTGCTAAGAATTTCTCAATTTCTGATATGAAAAAGATTGCTAAAATTTGTCATGATGCAAATATTAAAGCAATACTTGCACTAAATATCATAATATATAATCACGAGATTAAACTTGTTCAAAAAATTATTCAGAAAGCAAAAAAGAGTAAAATTGATGCAATAGTTGCTTGGGACATGTCAGTCATTAATGAATGCGTAAAACAAAAAATGGATGTTCATTTATCGACGCAAAATTCTATAAGTAATTATGAATCATTAAAAACATATAAGAAAAATATTCCTACATTAACTAGAGTAGTTCTTGCAAGAGAATGTGAATTAAAAGATATTGCGAACATAATTAAATCCATAAAAAAAGATAAATTGAATATTGAAATTGAAACATTTGTTCATGGCGCAATGTGCGTTAGTGTATCTGGCAGATGTATGCTTAGTCATCACTTATTTAATAAAAGCGCAAATCGTGGAGAATGCTTACAACCATGCAGAAGAAATTTTAAAGTATATGAAAAAGAACCAGCAAAAGAATACGAAATTAGAAGTTCAGATAAACTTGATTCCGGAAATGAATTCTTACTAGGAGAGGATGCAGTCATAAGTCCTAAAGATATGTGTACCCTAGAATTTATTGAACAATTAATCGATGCAGGAATTGATGTATTTAAAATTGAAGGCAGAAACAGAAATCCAGAATACGTATATAATACAGTTAAAGCATACAAAGATGTTACAAATTATTACTGTACTAATAAAATCAAAATTCTTAAAGATAAAAAATACCAATTAGAATACGATAAATTAAAAAAAGAAAATCTAGAAAAATTAAAAACAGTATTTAACAGAGGATTTTCAAAAGGATTCTATTTAGGAAAACCACTTAATGATTGGTCTAGCAGTAGAACTGGCGAACAAACAACAATGAAATTATATGTTGGAAAAGTTACTAACTATTTTAATAAAATAAATGTTGCAGAAATACTAATAGAAGATAATACTATACTAAAGGACGATAATCTAATTATACAAGGTCACACAACCGGCCATTACGAGTTAAAAGTTAATGAAATGAAAGACGATTCTGGAGTTACAAGTAAAGCCATAAAAGGCACAATAATTGGTCTAAAAGTTGAAAAAATAGTCCGAAAGAACGATCAAGTGTATAAGATTGTTGAGAAGAAGATATAGACTAACAAAGATATACCGTTGTCATAATTATAATACTATCATCAATTTAATATTAATTCCTATAAATTCTTGATTTAAACCATTTCTCTTGAAATTCTGTCAATGCTTTTATTTGAGAATTAGTATAATTCACACCATCCGGAACTATAATTAATTTATCGTCATCATCATTAGTTCTATGAATTACAGCAATACATCTTCCTTTGAAAGTTTTTACTCGCTTAAATACACCAAGAACATAAGCATCTAATTCTTCTCCATCAGCACTCATTGTGTTCGGAACATAACCATAATTAAGACAATACACAAAACCATGTTCCGGATGTCTTGAGCCTAAAGGCCTATCTATTATAACATTTACAATTTTATCAATGTAGTTATTAGATTTTACTAAATCATTCATAGAATAAGAATATTGTTTAAATTAATAAATTTTTGTATAATTATTTAAAATGCGATATTAAATGTTTTCTTAGTTCATCTGAGAGTTTGCTATCTTTATGTATTATTGCTTTTATTTCGCAAGTTTTATCGAATATGTTCTCAATTAACCATTCTGAATCAAGGTTATCAAATGATTTAATTTTCTTTAAGTAAGAATCAAGTTTGGTAAGTAATTCAAATGGAATATACACCTCAACCACGTAATCTGAAAATATTAAAATTTCAGAAGGCCCATTAAGCTTAATTCCCATAATAACCTTATTTCCAACAGAATCATAAAACTTTTTTGACCATTTATCTAAAACGGTTTTGCCTGAACAAACAGTATATAATTCATAACCAGCCTTTTTTAGTGTTGTTATCCAATTATGCTCTGCGCGAAGATAAAATAATGGGCGCCATTCATGATGATGATGTATACAAATACTGCGTTTATCTTTAAAACCCTTTAAAGTTTTCTTTTGAAAATAATACAAGTATTTTTCTAAATCAAACCAGTTATTGAAGATAAATACTCGTATAGATTCATTACTACTATAACCATCATCTTTAATACCATGATTATCTTTTCTGGAATCAGCAGTTTCTTTTGTTTCTTCTACTGACAAGAAGGATCTTTTTTTAGAAAAATAATTAACACGAATTATGTCTGTTTTTTCATGAATATCTTTAATCCAAGCAAGATTAATCATAAATCCATCTGAAGTTTTAATTAATTTATTATCATCGAGAAGTTGGTGAATTGCCTTATGTACTGCTTGATAAGTTATCTTTAATCCTCTTTTTTTAAGTAAATAATATATCTTTCTTAAAGATAATGGCCACTCATAACTAAGAAGTTCTATAATTTTATCTTTAGTTGAATCATTATTAGATAAATCCATACTTAGAGAAAACATCTTAATTATATAAACCTTTTGATTGATTTTTTTATAACCTAAGGATTATATATTCTCTTGACAAAGCACATCTAAGAAGAAACCACAAATACACTAGAGGCGATTAAATGAAATTTCCATGGGACAAATATGAAGAACAAGAATTAACAAGAAGAAACACCCTTCAAGTATTTATAACAAATGTGTGTAATTTAAAATGCGAGGGATGTTTTGCAAAAAACATAATATCAGAGAATAATAAACATATGACAATTGAAGAATATACGAAAGCAATTAAAGCATTTATTGAAAAAGGAGGAAAACAAATAAATTTGCTAGGAGGAGAACCATTACTTCATCCACAATTAAAAGAAATATTAAAAATCAATAAAGATAATAACATCAAGACGACTATATATACGAATGGATACTTTCTTAATCGATACACAATTGAAGATTTGCAAGGAGCAAAATTAAGAGTTTCAATTTATTGTGATATTGGAAAAGTAAAAGATGTATTTAATCTCCCTAAAACAGAATTACCAATAGATGCCAACTTTATGATCTCAGCAAACACAACATTAAAAGAACTTATTGATTGCAGTTCATATATTGAACAAAACTTTAATTGTGATACATTCTTTATTTTCAGCATGAGAGAACTCGATAATCCAAGAAAAGAATTTTTTGATGATACTAAATTAACAATGCCAGTCATACAATATAAAGAATTAGTTCATGAATTCTTAAATATCTATGAAGGAAAAATGGACATACACATATCGAAAAGAGGAGTATTTGAAAGTACAAAAACATTACCGGATACTAAATGTCGATTTGCAAATTATATTATTGGAGGCAAAATAATTCAATGCCCATATGATGTTGTTAACACTAAATTTCAAAAAGATTATTCATTCGGAGAAAGACATTGTCAGCATAATAACACTTGCCTTATGAGCAAGATAATTTTAAAGAGAAAAAACATCCACATAAAAGACTAAGAAAATATTGATGCTTAAAAACAATATAACCTCAATAATGCTTAATCATAATCTTTAAAAACCACCAATAATAACATAATGATATGTTCATCAATATATTCGAGATTCTAGACATAGTACTTATGACATTTATACTTGGATTTTTATTTATGTCAACACTAAGACCAATATCTACTACAAAGAATGAAGATATACTTGATAAATATTTAAAAAAATCCACTCGTTTTGATTGGAATGCATTATGGTTTGCAGCAATGATAACTGCTCCTGCAATTATACTACACGAATTTGGACACAAATTAACAGCATTATCATTCGGATTTACATCAACGCTACACGCAGCATGTTCTACAGCAAATATTGCAAGTGGTGCAGGATTTTTTGATTTTTATTGTGGACTTACAATAGTAACAATATTTATGAAAATCTTAGGCATAGGATTTTTATTTTTCATACCAGCATTTGTTGAAACAGTTGGAAGCGCAACAGTATTAGAACATACATTAATAGCGTTTGCGGGACCAATAGTTAATCTAACAATATTTTTAATAGCATTAATAATACTTAAAACTAATAAAAATTTAAGTTTAAAGACAATAAATTTTTTAACATTAACAAAAAATGTTAATATATTCTTATTTGTATTCAATATGATTCCAATACCAGGATTTGACGGATTTAGCGTATTTAAAGGAATTTGGATAATGTTTGGATTATAAAACAAATTATAATAATAAGAAACATAAATATATAAACAAAAAGCAGGAGTAACAATAAATGATTAGAATTGGACTAGTATTAAGTGGAGGAGGAGCTCGAGGCTTTGCACAAATTGGAGTATTAAAAATTCTAAAAAAACACAATATACAAATAGATAGTATTGCTGCATCAAGCATTGGTTCCGTAATAGGAGCATGCTACGCTCATAATCAAAATCCTATTGCAATTGAAAAACTACTTCTAGATATAAAAAGTAAAAAAGATGTATACGATTATACATTCTCAACAAAAGGACTAATTAACGGACGAAAATTTGAAGAATATATTACTAAATATTTTTCAAGCGACATTAAAAGAATAGTTAAATTTGAAGACTTGAGCATTCCTCTTGTAATAAATGCCACAGATATTGTTAATCAAAAAGAAAAAGTATTCGATAAAGGACCATTAATACCTGCTGTCATGGCATCATTATCATATCCGGGATTTTTTAAAACTAAAAAAATTGAAGATCACATCTATGTAGACGGAGCAATTATTAACCCATTGCCATTTGATTTGCTTGAAAATGTTGATTATATAATAATGGTTGATGTTTCAAAACAAAACATAAAAATTAACGAAAACAGTAATTTTAAAGATATAATATTACAATCAACATGGACAATGCAAAAAACAATAGTTGATAAAAGATTGGAACAATGCAATATTCCGCATATTGTAATTAAGCCAGAAATAGAATATCACGGCGTACTAGAATTTGATAATTTAACAGACTTAACGAGTAAAGGCGAAAAGGAAGCTGAAAAACAAATAGATAAAATTAAGAAAGACATAGCTGAAATTGAAAGTAAGAAAAATAAATAAAAAGCATAAAAAATATTATTAATTTAGTTCTTCAATAATATTTTTTCAAGATTGTCACGAACTTCATTCATCAATTTAATAGTTGACTTAACATCATAGAAATTACTAATAGATTCAACATTGCCAATACCTATAATACTATATGTCTTTTCAGGCTCAAAACCTATATCATCTAAATTTAAACCATGTCTAAGTCTAATAAACAAATCATAAGATTTTCCCTTTCGATCACTTCCTGTGAAGTCAATACACAAATCATAAACTACATTACGAACAAGATTATTATTATCTACTAATTCTATATCTGTTAGTAGATCAGGGAAAGATTTCACACTAGAAATATTAATAAAAGGCGATTTACCATCAGGACCACAATATTTAGACCCAATATTATTACAATATATATCAATAGCGTCATAAAGATCTTTAAAAGTTACATCATTTACGCGTATAATTCTTCTAATATCCGGTTTAATTTCATTTGACATAATAACCCCTCATAAATTTAAGTATCACTATAAAATAGATAATAATTATTTAAATATTGTGATTAATAATAGATTTACAATATGTTTCATAATCTTTAGAGTTATTTAACCAATATAACCACATAGTTAGCTAAGTAGTAACTCATTTTTCAATCAAATAATCGCGAAATCTTTATAAATACCCTAAAATTCCAATTCTATATATTATTAAGATACTAAGGATGTGATTAATATGACAAAATGCTTAACATGTAAAGTTTCATTAACAAACAATAAAGGTGCAGTAAAATTCTTATGCCCAAGTTGTGGAAAATATGAAATAACAAGATGCGGAAAATGCCGAGAAATTGTAGCTAAATACAAGTGCCCAGAATGTGGCTTTGAAGGACCAAATTAAGAGGAAAAAATGGGTACAGCAATAGTAACACTAACAATAATGCCTGAAAATCCATCAATAGATTTGAAAGCAATAGAGCACGAAGCACTAAAATTAATCACTGCATTTTCAGATGAAAGAGAAAAAAGAGTAGATATAAAACCAGTTGCATTCGGATTAAAATCAGTCAACATAGTTTTTCTAAGTGATGAAAAGAACGGTGGAACTGAAGCTCTTGAAGAAAAAATATCTAAGATCGAAGGCGTTCAAAGCGTTGAATGCACTGATGTTCGAAGAATAATTGGATAATCTTTAAATTTATTTTTTATTATAAACTTTTATTTCTAAAATTAAACCTAATCAATAATATAATTAGCCATATGCGTATAGAACTATACAAAAACAAAGTTTATAAGTTACTTAGCCTAACATAATGTTACAGGTAATATTTATGGATAATAATTCTATAGTTGATAAATTAAAAGGAAGAGAAGTTAATGTAATCAACAAAGTATACGCTAAATCAGATACCGAACCTATTTTAACAGGCATAATACTAAATATAACACCATACGCAAATATTGAAATTGCGAGATGGAACATCCCATTTGTAGGAACTAAAACAGGCATAATTGAAATCAAAGATCTTGAAGGTAAAATACTATATTCTAATAATGCAATTTACCAACAAAAAACATCTTTAGGAACTGAGGAAGAGAAAAATAAATTAAGAAAACAAGGTGAGTTTTACATTTAAATTATTCTTGAGAAATTTCTTTAATTGTTTCCACAACAACATTTATTCTAGCATCAGTTTTAAGTCCAACTAATCTAAAATGTGTTCTTGAAACTAAATATCCTTTTGCAATTAATTTTTTAGTTAAAATAGAATAATCAGGAATTGGCAGTTTATAATGTTGACATATTTCATGAATATCATAAAATCCAAATATTTCATTACATTTACCTTTGGATTCGAGCATTATTGTTTCAAGAAATTTATTATACTCCCCAACTTTATTATTGCTAAATATTTTTTCAGCTAAATTTGAATCTTGTAACACGCCCGTCCACATTGGTCCAGAATATTCCATGAACTTAACGTTTTTAGAATTTGTTGAAGTAGAATGCGAATTAGCAGCGCATAAATCACACACAACATTATTGTGATTAGAAATTTGCATATTCATACAAGTAGGACAATACAGTACATATTTGTGTTGCTTTAAGACATTATCGGATACGATTTTTCCTTTAATACATTTGAAAAATATTCTAAAATAATAATCTTTAAAGTAAGAATATATTGGAATTAAAGCTTTATCATGCTGAGCACCTAGCATTTGAATTTTTCTTATTAAAATTCTTATACCAGTTTCATGCATCATACCAGTATGCAAGGGTCTTGCCCAATAATTTCGCATACATGTATCAAAATGTGACCCTGATAATGAAGCAGTATCAGTTGCAGTAATGCCTAAAATCCCATTACGTGAAACACGAACAATACTTGCATCAAGAAAATCATTTGGACTACCAAATGGATCAACATCAACATAATCAACACCTTTTGCATGAAGTAAAGAAAGATTTGCATCCTCGTTAGTTATAATTATGTGTTTAGTATTTTTTACGCCGCTAGCCTTCAAATTCTTTTTGAATGTAGAAACAAAATTTGGATCATAATCATTAACAAAAATATTGTCAACAATGCCTTTTTTTAATTCAAGTAAAAATCTTATACTTCGAACACCAGATCCTGCCATAATATCTGCTAATTGAATATTTTTTAAACCAGAATTATTAAGTAACAGTACACTAACATCTCGATTAAATTTCATTACTGGATTGTAAAATACTTCAAGTTCTTTTGAAATTTTACCATTTTTATCAAGCGAAGCATAAAACTTAGCTTTTCCTTCAGTCATTAAGTGCATAAACATAAGTATCTCTTAGTTAATTTATAAATTTTCGTAAGTGTTTAAGTATATAAAACTAAGTGTCATGGTCGCTCACATTCATAATATTTTATCAAAAGAAAAATCTTCCACTTGCAATCCTAAAGATTTTTCCAGAATCATTACAATATAATGTTCGCCTTAAGATGATGACACTTAACTTAACTAAGCATTTAAATTTTCGCTACATTTAAAAAACGTTTCTGTATTCTTACATGATGGGTAAATGTAGATCGCCAATAATTGCCGTTATGGGTCATGTTGACCACGGAAAATCAAGTATTCTTGATAGAATTAGAAATACTGCTATAATCGATACTGAAGCTGGAGGAATAACTCAAGCAATTGGTGCAAGTATTGTACCATTACACATTATTAAAAAATTCTGCGATAGATTAAATGTAAAATTTGATTTTATTATTCCAGGATTATTATTTATTGATACACCTGGTCACGAAGCTTTTACGAGTTTAAGAAAAAGAGGAGGAAATCTTGCTGATATTGCAATACTTGTTGTTGATATCAATGAAGGATTTAAACCTCAAACAATTGAAGCTCTTGAAATATTAAAAAATTATAAGACACCATTTATTATTGCATTAAATAAAATTGATTTAGTTAATGGATATCGAGTAAAAGAAGAATTAAAAGATAAATCAGTACTTGAAAATTTAAACGCGCAAGAATTCTCAGTAACACAAGACATAGAAGCAAAATTATACACTACAGTCGGATTTATTAGTGAAAAATTTGGCATGGAATCAGAAAGATACGATAGATGCGATTACACAAAACAAATAGCAATTGTACCATGTAGTGCAAAACATGGCCTTGGAATATCAGAATTATTAATGGTAATTACGGGCCTCACGCAACGATACCTAGAAAACAGTTTAGTTTGCAATTTAGAAGAAAATAGTTTTGCAAAAGGAACAATACTTGAATTAAAAAATTCTGAAGGTTTAGGATTATGCATGGATGCAATACTATACGACGGAGTAATGCGTGTTAATGATATTTTAATTATCGGCGGAGTAGAAGCACCAATAGTTACTAAAGTTAAAGGATTATTTGAACCCAAATTAATGACTGATATGAGAGATAAAAAAACAAAATTCCAAGCAATACGTGAAGTAAGTGCTGCAACTGGAGTTAGAGTTAATGCTCAAGAACTTGATGGAGTAATTGCAGGAATGCCGCTAATTAGTTGTCCACAAAATACTCCTCTAAAAATTATTGAAGAATTAAAAGAAAAAATACAAAAAGAAGTTGAAGAAGTACTAATTACAACAGATAAAGAAGGAATAGTAATAAAAGCCGATAACATTGGAAGCCTTGAAGCAATAATTAAACTATTAAAAGATAAAGGAATACAAATAAGAAAAGCAGGCGTTGGAAACATTACTAAAAAAGATATTACTGATGCAGAAAGTAATTATGAAAAAGATCCAACTGAATCAGTAATCCTCGGATTTAACATTACAAATGAATCAGGAATTAAAAATGATAAAGTTAAAATAATTACAGATAATGTAATTTACAAATTAATCGATAATTACGATACTTGGAAAAAAGAAGAATCCAAAAGATTAGAAGAAAAAGAACTTGAAGGACTTGCAAGACCATACAAAATCGAGTATTTAATGAATTATTCTTTTAGAGCAAGTAATCCTGCAATAATTGGTGTTGAAGTACTTGTTGGCGAATTAAAAACAGGAACAGACATAATGAAAGAAGATGGAGTAAAGCTAACTAGCGTTAAAGAAATACAAAAGAATAAAGAAAGTGTAACAATACTAAAAAGAAAAGAACAAGGAGCTGCATCCTTGCCTCAAGTAACAATTGGCAGACAAATTAATGAGGGAGATATATTCTATTCAGTAATTCCAGAAGCTGATTTTAGAAAAATAAAAACATTAACAAAATACTTATCAAAAGAAGAAACCACAGTATTAAAAGAGATTGCTGAAATAATGCGAAAAAATAATCCTGTCTGGGGCATATAATATTAATAGCAAAATAATACTATAACTGTATAATCAAATAACAATAATACAAAAAATGAATCAAATAAATACTATCGGAAGTTTGAAAATACTAAATTCCAGGGAAACAAAGCACATATTAGAAAAATTATTCGAACAATACGGATACAAGTATGATAAAACAACTCAAGACTACGTATTTTTAATGAATAAAGATAATAGAATATATGTTGTATCAAGAACTGTCGAACTTTTACCATTTCAAGAAATGAAAATTGATAGCCTCGGAATTTATCTAGGAGAATTATACAAAGAAAGCATAAGATTAAGTGTTGAAGGCAGTCAAATAATTGGACCAGAATCAAATAAAAATATAATTGATTTAGATAAAGATGAAATGATTGAATGGATTAAAGGCGCAGACATTGAACATGATGATACAGGTAGAGATTTCATAATTATAAGATACAAAGACTTACAAACAGGATATGTTGATTATCTTGGCGCAGGAAAATTTAAAGAAGGCAAAATAATGAATTATGTTTCTAAATCCAGAAGATTAGTTGTTGTTAATAACTAGTTTTTTGGAAACCTTTTTATAATTGCATCAAAATCTGAACATATGCTTCAGGCAGTAATATTTGATCGTGATGGAATTCTACTAGATTCTGAAGATATACATATACAATCCACATTATATGCGCTTAAAAAATTCGGAATAAATCCAGAATTATCGGATACAAAATTAATAGTAGGCAGACATCCTTCAGACTATACATCAGATTTCATAAAAAAATATGCGCAATATAATATATCTTATGATAATTTTAGAAAATTTCAAAAAGATTTCTATTACGAACATATTGATAATGCGCCAATATTTGAAGATGCAATTAATTTAGTTAAAACGATTCACACCGTAAATATCCTGCTAGGTCTTGCAACATCTTCATCCAAAGACAACACAATTAGATTTTTAGATAGATCAAATCTTAAAGATTATTTTGATGCGATTATAACTTGTGATGATTGTACTAAAAGAAAACCCGAACCAGATCCATATCTAATTACAGCCAATAAACTAAACGTAGACGCAAAACACTGCGTAGCGATTGAAGATACGAGTATCGGCATTGAATCAGCTAAAAGAGCCGGAATGAAATGTATTGCAATACCTAATAAATATACTCTAAACGAAGATTTCTCAAAAGCAGATTTAATTGTAACATCGGCAAAAGATATTAATTTACAAGTCTTACAAAATCTTACTAAATAAAGTCTAATTGTCCCTAAAAGAGTTACACGCATTTTAATAGTTCTAGAAAATACCTTTATTAGTGATACTAATGACTAACACACAAAATGAAGAACTAAAAAATCTAGAAGAACTTATAGAAAAACGAAAACAAGAAGCTAAAGATAAACAAATAGGATATAAACTACGAACTATTGTTGACAACTTAGGACATAAATATACGAATAATTCAACAAAAAATCTTGGTAGTGAGGGAATATATACTGAAAGCATAATCGGAGAATATAAAGATAATAACTTTTCTATAAATTACAAAACAACAACGAGTGAATCTAGCGATGGTGGAGGAGGATTTTATTTTCATGAAGATATCACATACGATAAATCGCAAGTATATTCAGAAATAAATGGTGAAATTCGTACATATATTCCCGGAATATGGGAAAATGAATATAATCAATTATATGATAACGCACTAAATAAAAAAGAAGAGAATGAAAAAAAAGAACTACAAAGACAACAAAACATAAAACAAAAAGAAGAAACTGAAATATATCAACAATTAAAGAAAAATTTTGGATTATAGAACATAATCCTGCTAAAGATAAATACATAAAAAACCTAATCAAGAATATATCACTGAATGAATTGTTTTTTCTAAAGAATCCATTTTCTTCTTAGGAGCATTTAAAGTTATCTCTACAACTATTTCTCGAGAATTAGGAGATACCTTATAATAACTATAATCAATTATTCCTAATTCATGACCTATCCATCTTTGCCGTTCCCAGTCATCAACAAATCTCAATTCAGACATATTTCGTGAAGTTCTCTCCACATCAGACTTAAAAATAAACACGCTATTAGGGTGATAACACCCATCAAAAAACATGCGAGGACTATCAACCAACTTACAACCAAATATACTCTCTGAGATTCTCCCATCAACCTCAGAAATAAACATACTATTAGGATGATAAATTGAATCAGCATAAATATGAGGCTGATAAGGCATATTCTCAATATGCTTAGGAGAATCCTCATAAATTTCTACAAAATTATAAGAGTTCATTCTTTCCCTAAAACCTTCAGGTAAAGTATTTTTAGGAACACCATAAGGAAAGAAAAAATTATCTTTATTTACATAAGCATTATAATACCAATCTTTTCTTATTCTAGGTAATTTCAAATCCATTCTATCCTCCCAACTAGCATTAGCATAATCATAATTATAGAAATCGTATTCATAAAAAAGATGCGTGATTAACCTTTTCACACCTTTATTAAATTTCTTTTTCATCTGCCATAGATTATAATTCATACTCATTTTAATGCCTCCTAAATTAATTAATATAGGTAAACATTACCAGTATTAATATATGTGTAACTTTTTAAGGGACAAACAATACAAAAATTTATATATTAAACCATACTTCTAGGAGCATGGATAGTTTAAAATTACTTAAAAAATTAGGATTCTCAGATTATGAATCAAGAGCATATCTATCTTTATGTAGATTAGGACCAAGTTCAGTAAAAGAAATAGTAATAGATAGCGGACTTCCAAGAAATAAAACGTATGAAGCACTACAAAAATTAGAAAATAAAAATTATGTAATGGTATTGCCAATATCTCCTAGAAAATATAAAATAACTAACCCGGAATTATTAAAAGAAGAAATTAAACACATGGATAATGCGGTAAACGATTTAATAAGAATTGTCGAACAACCAAAAAACTTAGAGTACAAAGATTTATTTTGGGTAATAAAGGGAAGAAAAGCCATAATTGAAAAACTTGCAATCGAAGATGAAATAGTAAGAGAAGAAATATTATCATGTAGCGAATTAAATAAAATAATATATAAAAATATTAGAATAATAAAAGAAAAAACAAAAAAAGGAGTCAAAGTAAAGTTTATCACACCCTTTGATAAAAGAAATATTGATGTCTATAACGCATGGATTGATGCAGGTGTTGAAATAAGAATTTTTGATGAGAAAAAATTCGGAACACTACTGCCAAGAATGACTATTTTAGATAAAACTAAAGGAAGAATAACAATAGGAATTCCTGAAGTTAAAAATGAAGAAGAATACGTAACATTATGGACTGAAAGTCGAGCATTCTGTAATATGCTAAGAAACCAATTTAATAATATGTGGAAACAATCAATACCAATAGATACATATATCAACAACAAAAATAAAGACTCGAAGAAAAATAGTGCCTAGAAAATACTAATTACTATCACTTAGCAATCTTCCTAACAATATCAAGAACTTCGTTAATATCTTTTATTTCGTAATCAACATACTTATGATGCACGTCATTGTTTAAACTTTGTTTAGTCCAAATAGTAATAAAACCTAATACTTTAGCACTAACTAAATCAACATCAGGATGATCGCCAATCATAATACCTTGTTTTGCATTAAAGCCAGATAATTTTAAAACTTCTTCCCAATTTCTAGGATCAGGTTTATTAAAACCAACATCATCACTTGTGACAATATAATCAAAATACTGTTCTAAGCCCAGATTTTTTAATCGCATCATTTTAATATCGCGTTTTCCGTCGGAATCAGTAACTAAAGCGAGTTTAAACCCGGAAGATTTTAATGATTCAAGTACAAGCACTGTACTCGGATAGTTTTTCAAGAGTTTAGAATAATTATTCCAATATTTTTTCTCATAAGAATCAGAATTTAAAATCAGTTTATTAACACTTATTCCCAAATTTTTAGTTTCATCTAATTTTTCAAGAGTCTCAGAAAACCATAAACTACGAGAATACTTTCCTGGCTCAAAAGAATTATGCAAATAATAGTTTTTTATCTCGTTAAAAACCTTCATAATAGTGAATGCAGAACAAACATCGCAATCTTTAGCAAGTTTAGCACCATTTTTCAGCTGCATTTTATGTATTTCTTTTTCTAAAAATTGCACCATTATAGATTCAGTTTCAACTTCAGCTGAATTTGAATCACATAGAGTATTATCTAAATCAAAGCATATTAATTTTATCTCTTTTTTAAATATAGAAAACATATTAAAATTCTCACAATCTATGTATTCTGTGTTTCTTCTTACGTATACGTATCAATAACAACAATATAACAATAATAATTATAATAATTATCAATACATATAACCAATTAAATTCTTGTTTTTCTACACCATCATTAATTGTCAACATAGAACTTTTTTCAAAACTCAATTTATTATTATAAAGAATTCTTCCGGAAATATGATACTGTCCAAGCTTTTTAGGAGTAAAATATACTACAATAGTAGTAGTTTCTTGTGGAGCAACATCATAAAATTCTGAATCAATAGTTTCAACAATCTCATTATTAGATGTTATTATGCCTTTAAATTTTGCACTAACAGTTCTTTGACCAGTATTTTTAAATGTAGCAGTAATAGGTATAACGTCCCCAATTTTAGCCCACGCAGAATTATCTAAACGTAAAAATTCTCCACTATCAACTATCGCACCTTTATCATAAACACTAAAAGTTGTAAGAGCGCTATTTTCACAAGGATGAATAGTAACATATGCCCAATATTGTCCAATTCTTAAATTATTACTCAAAGTATTAGCTAATGCAAGAGTAGTAGTTGGGAAAACTTCAGAGATCACTAAAAGTAACATCTCTACTCACCATAAGTTTAGTTTGATCCTGATTCCAAATATCAATAGTTGCAGTAGGTTTTACACGAATATTACCGCCATTTGAAACACTCATAGAATAATCAAGCAAACTTCCAACTTCAGTATCTCGAATAATTACTCCACCACCATTACAAGATAAAAATTCTGTACCGGTAACTTTTACACTTATTCTAACCATAAATGCTGCTTGTAATTGAGAACCATATTGACCATCTGGAGTATTTAATGTCCCAGTAATTACTCTTAAAGTTCCAGAATAAGTTCCTGCAGGAATATCCTTTGGAGGATTAACTATTACATGTAAAGTTTGATAATTAGAATTATTAACATAGAAAGTAATATTAGGAGAATTAATATCTGGATCAACTTTTATCCAATCTTTAATATCGCCTAATAATTCATAAGATAACGGCACATTAAATTGCGCATCTGTTGACACATAAAACATATCTTCAGCATATCCTCCCTTTAAAACATCATTGTATTCTAATACGGCTTTAGTTACAGAAATTCCGACAGCATTTACATTAACAGAATTAAAACCAACCAATAAGACAAATAAAATTAAAAAGATAAATACTTTAGTAATAGTTTTAGAAAATATACTAAAATGAATACTAAATTTATTATTAAATTTACGCATCATTTTAAGGTGCCACCGCAGTAAATATTACATATCCTGTACAGTTTCCTGCAGGATTATTAGTAGAATTAATATATATTTGCCAATATGTTGAATTAAAACTTAAATTCTCACTATTATTTTGTTTTGACATAGTTAAATTTTGTAACATTTGAGCAGTATTACTAAGAGATGTTTTTGATGTCCAATTAACATCTGATGCAGCAAACCTTTGATTAGAAACAGTAATGTTTCCGCCTAAACTACAATTCATAGCAAGACCATCACCTCTTCTTGCACCGTATCCTTCTACAGAAACATTAATCAACATATTTCCAATATTTGTAATATTTGCCGTCGCATTAACACTATACTCCTCAACAGCAATATTACCATAATCAATTCCTTCAGTAACATTAAGAGCATAAACAGGAGAAAATATCGTTGTACCACTAGCAGAATTAGTATAATTAGACATATCAACAATAGTTGCATTACACATCCATGTACCGTTATTAGCATAATACAACACATCAAAAGCGCAAACAAACCATCCTTCATTACCGGTTGTACTAGCATTCAAATCACAAGAACGATTAGTATAATGAGTATTATTATCATCATTAGCACTAAAATTAGATGCAAAAGTATTCCATAAACTAGCATTTAGAGCAAGTATATCATTATAACCATTCCAATCACGAACAGTAAAATTACAATAAACAGTCTTTAAAGAGCCTGCAGAAATAGTAATATTACGAGCAGATGAATTCAAATATTCATAAATAGTAACATTCAAAATCTCAGGTTTAGAATTAGTAATATTAGCATGGGTTTGAACGGTGCTATTCTTATAATTAGAACTTATATTATTAGGAGCTATACCTAAAGGTAGCATCAATATTAATGTAGTAACAAAGATTACTAATAACATTATAAAAAAAACTCTATACTTCAAAACCACCACTCCCACTTAAACTTTAATTAATTTATTTATATAGTTTATGATATTTATAAATAATAAAGTAGATTACGACTTACACAAACAATATTAAATATTAAAAAATATTAAAATGCATACTACTTACTAAATTATTTGCTAAATATTCCCCAAATAATCAATCTATAATATCAAATATTTATTGATTCAACATTTACTAAGGCGCTTGCGCATCAAATATTACATGACCATTGCAAATTCTATTAATCGAACCAGGATTTGGCGAAATCTGCCAATAAGTAGTATTAAAAATTAATGTGCTATTTTGTTGTTTATTTATAATAAAATTTAGTGGTTGAATAGAACCATTCATCGGAGTTTTTTGATTAAAATTAGCAGTATTATTTGATGAAAATCTAATAGCATCAATACTAATATTAGTATTATCACTACAAGTCATTGCAGTATTATCTCCAATCATTAAAGCATATCCTTGAAGAGTAACATTTACAGGCATATTACCTAAATTAGTAATATTAACAGTAACATTAGCAGAAGATACATTTGATTGAACATCACCAAAAAGTATACCATCGGTAAGATTTATCGCATACAAAGGATTAATTGTTGTACTATTAACAGCAAAAACAGACGCAGATTGATTATTGTAAGCAGTAGCATTACAAATCCAAGTACCATTATTAGCATAATATTGTACATTAAAATTACAAGAAAATATTTTATTAGTCAAATTAGTTTGATTTAAATCACATGACGTATCAGTATAATGCACTAAATTATTATCTGATTGTGAAGAAGTATTAAGATAATAATAAAATGTTGCATTAGCGCTTGCAATATTATCTATACCTAAAGAATCAGACACACTAACATAACAATTTACTGTATGAGTAGTTCCTGCAGACAATATAATCTCACCATCAGACATAAATACATAATCTATAACTGGAGGTTCAGTATTATTTTCTGCAGCATAATACGAAGTAAAATGAGATGCATTAAATACTAACGTTCCAGAGGTAATATTATAATCAAGAATGGAGCAATCAGTACATGTGGAATTATCCATCATAATCAAAGGATTAGAAAACAACAAGCCATATAATGTTAATCTAGCAGATCTATTTAATCCGATAGCAGAAGAAGAATTAATGGAAATATTATTATAAGATATATTAACATTTCTTGAAAAATTACTTCCAGTACCATTAACAGGATTTAAAAAATTAATTTCACCATAATTAGAATTTTTAACATTAACTAAACCTCCAACACCAATAAAAGTATAATTTTCCAAATATTGATCAACAAAAGAAGTTTCATTTATTCCTGCTGAAATATTAATATCATAATGAGCATAATCTTTATTAATCATTGAATTATTTTTAACAGTAGTGTTTCTTACTCCTAAAGCCAAAATAATTCTATCTGCATTGATAATATTTAATAGATTAGAATCGATAGTTGTTAAATTTACAGGCAAAATTGCAGTTCCCAAAAGATAAATACCATGATTATTATTGGTTGCACCAGTAATAATATTATTTTCTAAAATACTTGTATTTGTAACTAAATTTAGAAGATGAATACCATAACATAGACTAGAAGCCGTAGAACATTTAGTTTCCAAAGTATTAGCATACAAGATATTTCCTCTTACAGGAGCACCGGTAGCACCATTTAAATATATACCATAATTAGTACTTGTACCATTAGTAATAATATCATTACCTGAAACATTATTAAAACTAGCATTAGTAAAAAGATACACACCATAATTACCAGTAGTACCATTAGTACGAATAGTGTTATTACAAATATTATTATTAGTTGAAGGAAAAGTTACTCCAGAAATATAACAACCTACATTAGTTGTAATGCCCTTAGTACTAATATTATTATTTGTAATATTATTGAAATTAGCATTAGTCAAAAGATATACGCCGTGATTAGCATTATTACCAAGACCTACTGTTTGTATGTTATTAGAATCAATAATATTAAAATTAACATTCAAAAGATTATTGCCTAATAAGTATACGCCCCAGTTATTAATTGTACCGTATGTTGAAATATTATTATGCGTAACATTATTAAAATGCGCATTTGTTGCAAGAATAATACCATAATTAGTACGAGCAGCAGCAAAACCTTTAGCATTAATAATGTTTGAATCAATAGTGTTATTATCTACGTAAAGATTAGTAGTACCTGCAAGATAAATGCCGTGATTAGTGGTTGTACCATTGGTATCAATGATATTGTTTGATATAATATTATTACTTACATTTCTATACAAGTAAATACCATAATTTGAACCTGCTGTACCGGAAGTATAAATATTATTAAAAGAGAAAAGATTATATCTACAAACATAAGTTGAGCCAGCAATATATACACCATAATTTGTTGAACTACCAGAAGTACTAATATTATTGTTAGTGAAATTGTTATAATTTACATTAGTTGCAAAATACACCCCATGATTACCTGTAACGTTAGCAATAGTTCTAATATTATTTGAATCAACAACATTATAATTGACGGTTAAAGCAGTTGTACCAACAAAATACACCCCCAAACTATTAATTGTACCATTAGCTACAATAGTGTTATTAAATACCTTATTGAAATTAACATTTGATGCAAAAGCTAAGCCATAAATAGTTCTCGTAGATAATGATCCAGAAGCTAGAATAACATTATTAGTAATGTTATTGTTATTTACAGGTGTACCCGCGCCTCCTCCAAAATAAATACCATGATTAGTAGTTGTACCATTAGTTCGAATATTATTTTCCGAGATAATATTATTATTAGCATTAGTAAGAAGATACACACCATAATTTGAAGCGCCTGTTCCGAATGTTGAAATAACATTATTAAAAATAATATTATTATTTGATGCAGTTGTTGCACCAGAGATAACTATTCCGTGGCCTGTTGTAACGCCTGAAGTATTAATAGTATTATGTCTAATACTGTTATTATTACATCCTGTAAGAAGATAAATTCCGGCATTTCCATTTCCTGTACCATTAGTATATATGGTGTTATTTTCAATAATATTATTTTGTGAACTAAGCGTTAGATAAATACCATAATTATTGGTGGTTCCATTAGTATAAATAGTATTATTTACTAACGTAGAATTACTAAATCTTGTTAAACTTATGCCATGCCCCGCAGTTTGAGCATTGGATGGTTTTATTAAAATACAATTTCTGACGGTTAAATTTGTTTTTGGAAGAGTTCCATTAATAGCATCAATACCTTTAAGTGTTGAACCGCCTAAAGTATTATACCTTATAGTACTACCATTACAATCAATTTCAACATTACTTACTCGAATAAATAAACAAGTCCCACCATAAGAAATGTTATTTGTAAGAACATAATATCCTGGAGAAGTAATATTTCCACATTGAGAAATAGTTGCAGCAGAAACAAAATTAGACACTAATATTAACATAAATATAACTAGTAACAAGAAATAAATATATTTTTTATAAACAATCAAATAATTGTAATTATCACAAGTACTAGAATCATTACAACTCTTACAAGTATAATTATTATAACTATTGCGTCTATAATTAATAACTAACATTACCCACCCTTTAACAATCAAAAAAATAGCCAATATACTAAATTTAATAATTAAATAATTAAAATTAATCCATTAAAATAACAATATTAGCTAATATAAATATATATTAGAAGCTTATTTTTATATTTTCCTATAAAAGTTTAAAAAAGAATCAAAAAGAATAAAATAGCCAATAAAAATAACACAATATCTATGTATTTACAATATTGACTAATTAAGATGTTTGTGCTGTAAATATTATAACTCCAGTACAATTTCCAAACGGATTTGGTGGAACATATAAACTCCAATAAGTGGTATTAAAAGACAAACTCGAAGTATTTTGTTTTGGTATTGTTAAATTTACCATCGGATTACCACCAAGAGTACTAGTTAATGAAGTCGTACTAGTAAGATAAGTATTAGAATCTATACCATTTGTTAGAGAATATCTTTCCCATTGAACAGATATATTACCAACAGTACAATTCATAGCAAGACCATCATTACGACGAGTTCCGTAACCCTCAACAGAAATATTAATAGGCATATTACCTAAATTAGTAAGATTAGCCGGAACATCAAAACTATAACCTTCAACAGGAACATTACCATAATCAATACCATCAGTAACATTTAATGCATAAACAGGCAAGAATAAAGTAGTATTCGTCAGCGAAGATGACTTATTATAAGTATCCATAACACTAACATTACAAGTCCATGTACCATTATTGGAATAATACCAAACATCAAACGAACAAACATAAATACCATAAACATCAGGAGTACCTGTAGTATTCAAAGTACATGAAGAGTTAGTATAATGACTGTTATTATTATCTGCAGCATCATAACTTGAAGAACTATGCCATAAAGTACCATTAGCGTAAATAATATCATTAAAACCATTCCAATCACGAACACTCGCATTACATAAAACAGTCTTCAAATATCCGGCAGAGACAGTAACATTACGATAAGAATAATTTAAAGACTCATAAACAGTAAGATTCAAAATCTCAGGCCTAGCATTAGTAATATTAGCATGAGTCGTAACAGTAACATTCTTATGATTAGAACCAATACCATTGACAGCAAAACTCAATTGTGACATAATCAATGAAATTAAAAAAGATACAGAAATCACTAATGCTACCGCAAGAACACCACTAATTATCTTGGAGTTACGATTCATTTTTTAGTCCATTTAACATGTAATATGCTCTAAGGCATCATTAGTAAATAATATAACATTCAATTTACATCAAAGCTAAATCGATGTATAAAATACACTATTAATATACTAATAAGTATACCCATATATAAATATTTCGTTTTAATACCTGCAATATACACAAATTCGCGGCTCAAAACTAACTCCGCCTAAAAGTAATAAAGCACAACATCATCTATATGCGGCAGTAAATACTATTTTAAGAAAATATCATTGAATATTATAGATTATTATCTAAATACCATTTTAGCACACCTATTTTAAGATTAAACACAGTTTCTTCAAAGTCACACAGACCCGGCTCCTTTCAAAATCTCACTACGTTCGACTTTTTGACCACACCCACATAGAATATTTTAAAGATTATTTTCCGATTTATCTATACTCGTAATAATTAATTTAAGGTTCGCTAGGTGGTCACAAAAGACTTTTTGAAAGGAGCCCAAACAGACCATAACATTTATATATTAATTAGCTAAGAATAAACAGGTAGGGTGATTTAGTTAATGATTAGTGGCAAAGTAGCCTTTAAAACGATAAATAAGATAACGTTATACTTATTTTTAGTAGTTATTATAATTATATCATCAACAAATGTAATAGGCGTAGAAAAAGTAATATCAAATTCGGCCGATTGGCGTGACGTATACTCAATGATGTTGTATTCTAGTTTAATAGGTAAACAACCAGGAGCATTTTTAACAAGCACAAAACATGGAACTACATTACTATATTCTATACCTAAAACGGCCAACGGAACATTAGTAGTATCTTCAAGATCACAACCATACACCATAAATTATAAATCAGTAATGGAATCTCAAGGATATATTAATGTCGAAGAAATAATTACAAATACTGCAAATTTAGATCTTGCAAAAAGATTAGCAAAAGAAAATAATATTAAAAAATTCATAATAGTAGATGATGCATACGGATATAACGCATTATCAGCAGCATCATATGCTGTTGTCGATAAATATTACGTATTATTTGTAAATGAACGTAACATTGGATCAATAGATACATTCTTAACAGGAGTAAATCCTCAAAAAATAATAATATTTGGTCAAGTAGATGAAACAATCAAAACCAGATTACAAAAATATAACCCTGAAACAATAAATAAGGGAGATAGATTCGATAATAATATTGAAATGGTAAAAAAATACATAGAAGTAAAACCTGCTAAACAAGTATTAATGAGTAACGGAGAATTTATTGAAGCAAGTATAATGTCGGGAGATAATCCAGTATTATTTATTGGTAAAGGAACAGTTCCTACACAAGTAAAAGATTATATTAAAAGTACAGACATACAAGTAGCAGTATTAATAGGAAATGAACTAATAAATTCTGCAACTTCAATAAGAAGAGAATTAGGAATAAGCGTATTCGTAAAGTTTGCTCAAGGATCAAGAACACCAAGTGGACCAATAGCAACAGTTGAAGATTTAGATAAATTCCCTATGCCTACATACGGAGTAAAATTAGAAATATATTCTATAATGTATAATAAAGCAACAAATGCGTTATGGGTAACATACAGAAATACTGCAGGAATTGGAGCATATTTAAAAGGTACAATAACATTAATAGCAGGTACTGAACGTAAAGTTGTTGGAGATAACGAACCAATATTTATTGATAAAAATCAATATAAAACAATCACATATGATGTGGTTTTAGAAGGTAGTGACTTATCAGCCACTATTTACACATTATTTGGTGAAGGTAAAAAGTCATTAGAAAACGTATTAGAAGCACAATTAAAAATTGAAAGTGTAGAAATACTCGATAATTCTAAAATAAATATCACAAATATAGTATATGATAAAAACAATAATAAATTTATCATAACAGTTGAAAATATTGGAACAGTCGATAGTTATGTAAGTATAGAAGCAATAGATCTATTCATTAATGGCGAATATGTAACCGTATCATCTCCAAAAGCAGTATTAATAAAAGTTGGTAAAAAAGCAAATATCCCATTAGAAGTATTATTAAGCGACGCAGATGTTGAAAATAATCCTATAATAAAAATAAAAGGATATTACGGTGAAAGAGAAAATAGCTTAATAAAAAGCACATATGGGGAATATGAATTTAAATTCAAGAGTATTGACTATGTAACATATGGTTTGATATTATTAATAATAATACTACTACTATTAATCATCTTTGGAAGAAAGAAATGTCCTAACTGTAAACACAAGAACCCTAGATTTAGAAAAACATGTAAGAAATGTGGACAAAAATTGTAAATAGTAGTCACGTGTTAAGGATTAAGAGTATAAAATATTTTTCTTATAATTTTATGATTTAATTGATTAGGTGAAAAAAGAAAAACTACCAACAATTATGCATTGTGGACCATTACACGCAGATAAGACACCAATGGCATCTACACAAAGCAGAATAGATAAAACAGTAGAATTATACAAAATAAAACTTAGTGGACCAATAATATATAGTTCAGCAGGTAATTATTTAGGAATCACATCCAAAAATGGGTGGGAAGAAATGATTAGATTAATTCCAGATTCCGAATTTAATTTTATTAAACATATGAAAAAGATCCTCATAAATAGAGGCATTAAATAAAAAATCCAATCGGAGCAGAGCTCCGAGGTATTTTTTAACCTCAAACTGTGTTTCAAATCGCAGCAGAGCTGCAGGGTATGAACCCAGTTCGAGGAATCAAAAGATATGCTAACAATTAATTTAGGCCTCGAAACTGTAGGAGAGATATATTTTATATCAGAAAAAATAATAAAACCCAATAATTTCAAAAAAATTCGCGTTATAACTAGTGCGTTTCATATGGATAGATGTTTAGAAATATATCATAAAATTTTGGGTAATACCCTAAAGATTATACCAGTAAGAACTTACTCAGCACTAGACACAGACAAAAAATTAAATAGGTTAGTTAAAAAAAGAGAAAAAGCATCATTAAATATTTTTAGAGAACAATTTAAAGAAGTCAAACCAAAGGACATGATACATTTTGAAAAAATATTATACACCAAACACAAACTTTATTCTACACTACCAGAATCAGAAAAAATACGTTTTCACAAAGATTAAGAGAACTTTGCAAAATTCGCTTCGCGTGATTGCCGGTTCGCATTCGATTTACATATCTGAAGAAAGCTCCTCTATTGGAATTTCCGTCGCTTTTCAACTAAATACTTTTTGATGCTCACGAATAGGCAATCAGCATTTATGCAAAATTCTCGCAACAATTAACAAAAAATAGGATAATCAATAATACTAATATATAAAATATGACATCAATTAAGATAACTTCGACTCTAAATGTTTTCTAGAATTATTAATATAATTAATAAATTTCAATTCTGAATCTTTATAATCATCATCCATATATTGTAGTGCAGAATATAATTTTTTAGATACTTTAGTAATTATATTAATATCATTTTTTAACGAAACATAATCTCTACTAATTAAATGTTGTCTAGATAAAAATATAGCTCTATAAACAATTAATTTGGAATGAAGATGGTCGAGCATCATTAATAATTCCTCTTTTTCCAATCTAGTATATGGATCAAAATTATAACTAGCTAAACAAAGATTATAAATAGTTCTAGCATTCTCATAATCAAAGCTATTTATCCGAGTATTTGCTTGATCCAATTTAGAATGTATGTTAAAATTTTTTAAATCAATACGAGTTCTAGGCACATTAACATTAATTTTATCTTTCAAATTATTAGTTGTAACTGCATTATTGGAAACATTAATGGATGTAACAACAGGAGCAAGAGACACATCTGATACCATCTTAGTATTAACTGAGGATAATTTTTTTAAAGAAAGTTTGGAAAATATTTTTGATGTTAAAGATTTTCTTTTAGATAAAACTGACGTATTAGATAAAATATTAGAACTAGATAAAGAGCCATTAGATGAAGAAATAGATAATCCTGACGATAAACCTGATTTCTTAGAAATTATTTTATGATCTTTTAACCTAGCATTATTTCTTTTTTTCTCAACACCATCTAATGCAACATAATATGTGGATAATGCGAGTATTAATCCAACACCTAAAATTATTGCCCACTGTATTGTTGAAAGAGAACTTAAATTTATATTTTCAACATTAGTGGAGATAAAACCAGTCAACATATTTGTATTATCTGAAGCAACTTCATCAGGTATAGTTTGAGTAACTTTAAAATTAGGAGTATATAAAACCACAGTTTTAGTGGCTTTTGCAGCATACATTTCAGCATTATTATTAATCATATAATAAATTGTTTGTTTATTAAAAATAGCATTATCCCATTTTAAAACAGGATCGTCATTCACAATAATAGGTGTTTTTTGATTATCTATATCAAATAATATGTCTGATGCTTTTCTTTCAAAACTCTTAGGAATAATTTCTACTATAGATACATTATTTAATTCACTAGCACTACTAACAGTTTTTTTTACTAAAGTATATTTATCATAATCATCTTTACCGAGATATCTAATCTTAAATATGAAAATATCAGTGTTGACTACAATCCCATCTTGTAATTTATTATTTGCATCCGAATAATTATTCAATACGGACTTAGATAAATTTATTTTTACTAACTCAGTTATTGCAGAACTAACGTCAGATTCTTGTGTAACTTGATTGTATGAAGATTGTTCACTAACAATTATATCTTCAACAACAAGAGATTTAGCTTTTAATGCATCCATTCTAAATTTGTTTAATTTAACATCAAGTTCTGAAGAAGGCACATTTTCATTTTTTAAATTATTAACTTCTGTTATTAAATTTTCAATAGTAGTTTTAGCAGAATTAACTTTTTCAGATAATCCTAGTATTGCAATTATCTTTAATTTTGTCGGATCATTAATTTTATTAAGTTCCGATTTTGCAGCAGCAATATCTAATAATTGTTTATTAAAATCAGTTACTAATTGATTAATCTTTAAAATAAGTGCAGGATCACTAATCTGTTGTGCAGTATTATCACTAACAACATTAGAATTAGAATCCGAATTAGAACTAACAACATCGTTAGAAACAGCTTGTACCATTTCAGATAGCGCGCCAGTATTATATGCCTCATCCATTGCTGCAACACGATAATAATAAGTAATACCTTCAATCAAATCCCTATCAATATATTGCATAGAAGAAGAATTATCATAATAATCCACATAAGTTGGATCCCCCTCCGTAGACCTATAAATAAGATATTTTTTTATATTCTCATTATCAAAATACCATTTCAATTTTATATTTCCATCGAGTTGAGCAGTAGCACTAATACTACTAGGAGCCACAGGTTTTGTAGTATCAGTTAAAAATAATTCACCACTAGAAATAATATTTCCAGTATTACCATCATAATCTGTTGCTGAATAATGGAATGTTCCAATACGATCAGGAGTATTATCCTCTATTATAAGATATCCTTTCCAATCAGTACCCGAACCTGTGAGTGTAACATATCTTAGAGTAGCATCAGTATTAAAATTATAACTAAGCGTTGGCGCATTAATAACAGCTTTACTAGTCTTTAATTTCACTTCATAAATACCTGCTTTTAATGGTGAAGATTTACTTAAAGTTATAGATGCTAAAGGTTTTGTTAAAATAGTAAAAGAAATTGTTTCAGTATTTGAAGTGAGAGTATTATTGCTATTGCATTTAATATAATAAGTATATGCGCCATTAGCTAAATTATTTATCGTAGTAGAATGAACAGTGTTACCTGTATGATCAAATACTGAACTCATTAATACATAAGATTTATCTTGTAAATCATATTTACAAATAGATGCTATACTAGTTACAATATTAAAAGTTATATTATTATATTCATTAAAAATATGAGATTTAGCAGTAATAACAGGGCTAACTGTATCTACAATAAATGATACGGAAGCATTAACAGTATCATAAATATTGGAACAATTCACAAAAAGAGAATAATTACCGTCTTGCGTAAGTACTAAGTTAGTATAGAATTCTGTATTATTTCCAGTTAAAACATCATTTAAAACATATGAACGCACAGAATTATTAACAATAAATAAATTATATGAACAACTATCCGCATAAGTAGAAACAATTACACTAATAGGAATATTACGTTCAGAATATATTCTAGAAGTTGGATTAACTAAACTTAATAACATAGGAACATCTAATACCTCTATTGATTGATCGACTGAAACATTAGTATCATTATCACTAGCAAAAAAAGTAAATGTATGGGTTCCTGCATCAGAATAATTCATAAACATAGTATAACTACTATCTTGCGCGACAAGTAAATTATCATAATATATCTTAAAATAAGTAGTATTAACCATATCTACAGCACTAAAAGAAACAGTTAAATTATTATTTTCTTCTAAAGATGTTGGCATATCAATATTATCTATACTAATTTGAGCAAGAGTCACAGATATCGATAATAAAAATAAGAAAAGCACTATAAATACACCTAAGATGATCTTTTCAAATACTTTATCCATTAGTGTTTTTTTTAACATGTTAAGTTATATCAAAAGGTAGTTTATACATAATTTATACATTGTTTATATACAATCTAATTGACATCATAATAATTGACATCATAGTTTTTTATATCCATATACAGGAATCTAAATGTACTGTCCTTTGGAATTGACATCATACGAGTATTAACATATAATTATAACAATTCTAATAATCAATAAAAACTTCTAAAATGAAGGCAATGCCTACTTAGTAGTTTTTATCTTATTTAGAATTGCCTGATCTTTCTCTATAGCTTCACGTATAGCTTTCTCAAAATACTCATTTAAAGTCATATCTTTAAGGACAGCAATCACCTTAGCTTTGGTGTGTGTTTCATCCTCTAACTGTATATTTACTCTTCTCATTAAATTCCTCAATTTCTAAAAAATATAGGAAAAATACCTATTCAAGAACATTAATGACATATATGATTTAAATACTTTTCTATTATATATCATATTTATCATATAAATTATTTATACATAATAATCATATTTATCATAAGATTAAGCATAACCGATAAAAGCATTGATGAAAACACGTATGAAATTATACTCAACTTATACCAATACTATACTAAAATAAGAGGAAAATATTTAAACCTGCAAAGGAGTAAAGATAAAATCATAATAAAAGCAAAAAAATCATAAAAAATAACAAGATATAGGTGAATCAAATGGAAAGTCATTTTAAAGAAAGAAAAACTAAAATTGTCTGTACTATTGGCCCAAGTTCAAACACTAAAGAAATGATTGAAAAAATGTATGAAAAGGGCATGAATATCGCAAGATTAAATTTCTCTCACGGAACACACGAAGATCATTTAAAAATATTAAATCAAATACATGAAATCAATAAAAAATTAGAAATACCAATAGGAATAATGCTAGATACCAAGGGCCCTGAAATAAGAATAGGAAAATTCAAAGAACCAGTAACATTAAAAGATAATGAAAAAGTCATATTAACAACAAGAGAAATCGAATGGTGTGATGACAAAATTATACAAATATCATACAAAAATATTGCAAAAATAGTAGATACAGGATCATTTGTATACATCGCTGATGGAACAGTAGAATTAAAAGTAGAAAAAGTACTAAATACAGAAATAGAATGTATAGTATCTATAGGCGGAGAAGTTGGAACTAGAAAAAATGTTAATATACCAGGATCAATTGTTGATCTTCCAGCTATATCCGAACAAGACGTTTCAGATATATTATTCGGAATTGAAAATAAAATAGATTTTATAGCACAATCATTTGTAAAAACGCCAGAAGATGTGTTAGAAGTTAAAAAATTATTAAAAGATAATAATGCAGAACATATTCACGTAATTTCTAAAATAGAATCATTTCAAGCAGTAGAATTACTTGATGAAATAATAGAAGTTAGCGATGCAGTAATGGTTGCAAGAGGAGATCTTGGTGTTCAAATACCAATAGAAAATATTCCAAGTGTACAGAAAAAGATTATTCATAAATGTAATCTAAAAGGAAAACCAGTAATTACGGCAACACAAATGCTTGAATCAATGACTAAAAATCCAAGACCAACAAGAGCAGAAGCAACTGATGTTGCAAACGCAATAATAGATGGTAGCGATGCAGTAATGTTATCCGGAGAAACAGCATCAGGAAAACATCCTTTAAGAGTTATTGACATCATGGATAAAATATCAAGAAAAACAGAAAAAACATTAAACGAAATAAAAATATTCGATGACAGTAAAGATTACAAACCAACAATAACAGATAGCGTTAGTAAATCAGTATGCCATACTTCAATTGATTTAGATGCAACAGCAATAATAACTTGTACAAGCACAGGAAATACTGCAAAACAAATATCAAGACATAGACCGTTAGCTCCAATATATGCTGTCACACCAAATGAAAAAGAATTTAGAAAATTAATATTAGTATGGGGCGTTAGACCTGTATTAATACCACATCAAGAAAATACTGATGCATTAATAGAACAATCAATAGAAATACTTAAAGCAAAAGAATTAATAAAAGAATTCGATCTAGTAGTAATAACAGCCAGCATACCATTTAATATTGCAGGAAACATAAACTTAATGAAAGTTGAAATGATAAAATAAATTGCTTAGAAAATATAAAAACAAGAACTTTACAAAATTATAAAACACGACACTAATTTTTTCTTTTAAATTATTCTTTTTCTTTCTTTTTAGATTGTTGTTCAATTTCATCTAATTTATCATACATCTTTTGTTTTTCACCATATTGAGCATATAATTTTTTTAATCTATCAAATATGTGTTTCAAATCAGGATGATTGTCAATTGCAGATTTAAATAACTCATCTGAATCTAAAGCATCAATCTCATCACAAATGGTTTTTTCAATATTAAAAGGATTCTTTTTATCTTTATACGCAGTATATAATTCTACCAAATTTTTATAAATTTCTTTAATATTTTTATCTTTGGTTAATAAATCTCTAAATTCTTCGTGTTTAGATAATTCGTATAATTTATTAGCAATAGCATTCTCTTCATCAGCAAGCATATTATTTTCTAATTCAATCATCTTTACTAAGTTTTGATAGTGTATATCATCAAGTTCACGAGTTTTATTAATATGCCTACTTTCACTATACTCAAATCTTTTCATCACAGTATGTATAATTAAAGGTATTATCAATAATGCAACAACTAACATCCAAGAATATTTAAAAAAATCTGTTGGACATAATAAAAAGTAATAACTATAAAGCAAAGAAACTAACATTAAAAAAATAAGCGTTATTGTAAAAAGTAAGGTTTTTCTTTTAGAAGATCTTATTTTTTTAGCCCTAATAAGAGGCGTGATTTTATCACCCATATATAATTTCGAGATATAATACCGATTATAAACTACTCGAATAATTATAGCCAACATAATTATAATTAGAAAATACCATAATGAAGGATCATAAATATTTATATGCTTTTCACAAACAGTTTTTGGGAACTCAAATACAGGCGTAACTATAGTAATATTAGAAAGTGGTTTTTCTATGACCGGACATTTTTTTTCACATGATCCGCCACAATCCACACCTTCTTCACAAAGATTATCATGACAATTTATCAGATTATCAAAACAATTACCCAAATATTTACATTCTTCTATCTCTTTAGGTTTAGAATCATATGTTCCGCAATTATTATCATCAGTACAAGTTCTATTATGTAATCCTAATAACATACACTCAGACCAATTTAAACAAGACCATTTTTCAATACAGGGATTTGCGTCATCGTAATTATTGGAAAACCCTCCGCCACCACCAGCACCGCCACCACCACCAGAACCGCCACCACCACCAGAACCGCCACCACCAGAACCAGAACCAGTAGTACTACCGCCACCAGTGGTTTGATTAACAGATACATTAATTGTAACATTTTGTCGCGCTCAGCTTCACCGGCATCCCGCTCGCCTTCGCCACGCTGCTGGTCGGCTTTATCGGCTTCTCCCTGGTGCGGGGCATGGACTCGGCCATCGCGATGTCGGGCCAGCAGATCCGCCGAGATGATCGTCAACCCGAACCTCGGTCGTGGGTGCCGATCTTCGTGCTGATGGGTGGAGCTTCATCCCGCCGCGGGCGCATCGCCGACGAGCTCTACGACTTCGGCAACACCGTCGTCGGCTGGCTGCGCGGCGGGCTGGCGATGTCCACCGTGATGGCCTGCGGCGCCTTCTCGGCCGTGTGCGGCAGCTCGGTCGCCACCGCCGCGACGATGACCAAGGTGGCGATGCCGCCGATGCGCGAGTACGGCTACCACGACAGCCTGTCGGCCGGCACCATCGCCGCCGGTGGCACGCTCGGGATCCTGATCCCGCCGAGCATCCCGATGGTCATCTACTGCATCTTCGCGCGCGGGTCGACCATGTGTTCCAGGGGGCGAGGCTTCCCGGACCACGCCACCAAGACGCCGGCGCAGGCACAGCGCAGCGTCGGTGGCGGCATGGCGGCGAACGCGGCGCTGGCGCTGGCGCGGCTCGGCGCGCGGGTGCGTTTTGTCGGGGCGGTCGGCGACGACGACGCCGGGCGCTGGTGCGCCGACATCTGGCGGCCGAAGGCATCGACCTGGCGCACTGCAGTTGCGAGCGCGCACGTCGGCGTCGGCGATCATCGTCGACGCCCACGGCGATCGCCATATCTTCAACCACCTGGGCAATGCGCTGGCGCTCGCCGAGCTGCCGGACGATGCGGTGTTCGACGGATGCGACGCGGTGCTGGTCGACCCGCGCTGGCCGCAAGGTGCGGCGGTCGCCCCCAGGTTCTTCATGATCCCGTGCACCACCGAGAGCCCGAGCCCGGTGCCCTTCCCTGCCGGCTTGGTGGTGAAGAAGGGGATCGAAGACCCTGGCGGCGGTCTCGGCGCTCATGCCGGGCCCGGTGTCGCTCACGGTGAGGCACACGAAGTGGCCCGCGCGCAGGCCGGACTCCAGCAGCCCCGGGGGCGGGAGCCGACGGGCGGCCACGGCCAGCGTGACCGCCCCGGCCCGGCCCTCGACGCGCTGCACGGCGTTGGTGGTGAGGTTGAGGATGGCCTGGTGGACCTGGGTCGGGTCGGCCAGCACGGCCGGGCCTCGACTCGCCCGACCCCGAGCTCGATGCTGGTGGGAGTGGAGGCCCGCATCGGCGAGACCACCTCGCTCGCGAGGTCCGCCAGCCGCACCGGCTCGAGTGCCCCCTCCCTGGAGCTGCTGAAGGCCAGCAGCTGCC
>CAVZPN010000004.1:0-21865 GCA_963777125.1 uncultured archaeon
TATTGTTTATAAGTAATTATTTTATTAATTGTTGTAGGCCAATTTGTTTCTTTAGGTTCAACATCGGGAGTATCATAATAGGCTACTATGCCTTCATTAACCATTTTATCTAACATTATATTTGTTAAATCTTCGCGTTTTGACGTAACAAAATCTTGAAATAGACTAGGTATTATGCTTTGTTCACGTTCAATAGCACTTAAGAAATGAAAGTAATTATCCATAAGATCTCTTGAATATTGATTTTCTGTTATGGATATTATTTTTAATTTTTCTTGCAGTTTATCGACGCGATAGTGTATAAGTTCATGATTTATAATTTTCTCTAAAAGTGAATCCGAATTCAAAGAATTTATTTTTGTAATATGTAATAAATTATAATAATCTATTTTAAGCGAATCACACCATGGCGCATACATTCCCAAAAAACCTATAGGGCTATTTTTTGGTAATATTGCAAAATTTATATTTAGCGTTTCTAGCGAATATTCTTTTTTTATTTTTGATTCTATCTCTTGTTTTGTATATGATTGTTCTTTAACCTTATGTTTTGCTTTAGCAGTTTCAGCAGTATTTAACTGTAAAGCTAATAATATTGGAAATATTATCTTCATATAGCTAATAAAAAGAATTAGTTAAAAAAGGTATTGATAATTATACAACAATCTAATAACATTTTTAATGATGACTTACCTTCAATAATTTATGGATGAGAAAAAGTTAGATATTATTGAGTCAAATGAAGTTGGACAAGAGATAATTATTAATAATTCTAAGTTTATTTTAAGACATGCTAACGACGATGATTATTCTTTTATATTTGGTTTATTAATGGAAAATATGTTCGAATCATTTATTCGAAATTGGGGTTTTTGGAATGAAGAATCGTTTAAAAAAACGCATCGTAAAACAAATATTAGAATTATAGAATATGAAGATAGAAGCATAGGATACATTGATTTTAAGTTTAAATTTGATTGCGGATATATTAATGATATCCAAATATCTAAGAATTTGTGCAGTAAAGGTATTGGAACGCATTTTATGAAATTATTAGAGCAAGAAACCAAAGATAATCAATTAAATAAAATATGTTTAAAAGTTTTTAAAGATAATCGTGCAGTTAATTTATATTCGCGATTAGGATATAGGCCTATAAAAGAAGATGATACATCTTTGATTATGGAAAAATTATTTGATTAATGAACCCATAACATCTTGAAAGAAAACCTTTTTACCTCTGTATTTTATTGTTTCTACTCCTTTAAAATACTTATAGTCTCCAGTAAATTTGAATTTATATTCGTATTCTCCTCTTTTAAATGTTTTTGGCCCTCTAAATGGGTAATTTTTATCGAAATTTTGCAATGCTCTTTTTAAAAATTTAAATGTTTTTTCTATAAATTCTTCAGATAAGTCTTCTATTGTTTGACCTTGATATGACATACACCACACAGGTTTTTCGTATAAGAAAACAACTTCTCTTCCTGGAGCCCATTTGCTACCCGCGTAGGAATCATGATATCTCCAATCGCCAAGTGTAAAATCGTAATCTTTATGTTCGCTTAGAATTGGTATTGCGCATTTATATTTTGATCTAATTTCCTTTGGCGCAGCATAAGTATTTTTATGTGCCTTTGCAATAAATTCTAATAACGAATCTTTATCCATAAATATTGATAATCCATATTGAATAAAAAGTTTATGGAAATATGGCTTGTATTGGATTATATTAGTTGCGGACAATTGTAACGCATATTGCGCTCACATCTAATTCTATATATTATTTCGCAACCGAGTCTAGATTAAACAATTAATATTTAGAAGATTCGCTAGGCAATATATGCGTAAATTATGTCTGCAACTATATTTTAGTTAAGTTTTTATATTACAATTAGTCTGTTAAATTATGAATGCACTTACGGCAATATTTATTAAAGAACACGAATCATTAAATTCTTTATTTAAAGAATATTCTAGCGAAACTGATATTGAACGTAAAAAAATATTTATGCATGATATTCAAAGACAATTATTTGCACATTTTAAAGAGGAAGAATTATATTATTCTAAATATAGTGAAAATATTCATGCTATAACTCTTACTTTAAACAGATTAAAATCTGAGCATGAACTTATGATTGATTTAATAAAACAAGAAAATCCTGATATACCAAATTTTATTAGCTTTATAATAGTTCATGAACATATTGAGGAACATACTGTTTATCCTGCTCTCGAAAGAAATGTTAAACAAGAAGATATAGATGAATTATTAAAAAGATTATTGCAATTATAATTGTTATTTTGTCTTTATGATTTTGTGTCGATTGTTATGATTATTTTTAGGATTTTGTTCTTTTTAAAAAAGAAAAACATATAAATCCTATTTGGTTTTGCTTATTATGAGCAATAAATTAAAAGCAGCAACAACATCTATTATAGTAAATGTATTACTTCTTATAAGTAAGGCAATTTTAGCAGTTCTTACTGGCTCTATTGGTTTGCTTGCAGAATCTGCGCATTCATTATTTGATTTACTTGCATCATTTCTTGCTTATTTAGGAATTAAAAAGGCCGATCAACCAGAAGATAATAGACATCATTATGGACACGAAAAATTTGAAACACTATCTTCGTTTCTTCAAGCATTATTAATTACCGGTACTGCATTTATTGTTATGTGGGAAGCTTATAGTAAAATTTTACATCCAAGCCCGGTTGAAAATTCTGAGTGGGGAATAATACTTATGATTATATCTATTCCTGTAACTTACTTTACAGCCAAATATCTTTCAAAAGTTGCAGAAAAGGAAGGCGGAAGTCATGCACTTGAAGCAGATTCAGCGCATTTTACAACAGATGTATTAAGTTCAATTGCTGTTTTAATAGGATTGCTTCTTGTAAAGTTTGGTTTACCCTATGGTGATCCAATAGCCGCATTTATTGTCGGTATGATAATGTTTTATATTTCTATAAAATTAGGAATAAGGTCTTATCACGTATTTATGGATGCAAGTCCAGATGACATGCAAATGAAAAAGATTATTAAGGTTTTAGATACTACTGTTAAAAACAAAAAAATCACTAGATATCATAAATTAAAGGCTAGAATGATTGGAAGTAAAATATTGCTTGATGTTCATATTCATGTTCCGAATAAATTAAGTATTGTGCAAGCACACAAGATAGCAACTGACATTAAAAAGAATTTAAAAAAAGCAGTTCCGGAATTAAAAGATGCAACAATACATGAAGAACCGGATAAAGAGTATTCTTAGATTGTAGTTGTCTTTAAGTATTGTGTGTATAATCCGTTTGAGAAATGTATTCGTTATTTTTTTATAGTGGATAATTTCTTAAATAATATATATAATTCAGAATAAGTTTTTTCTTTATCTTTAATTGACAATTTACGATAAAGTTCTAATGCTTTAAAATATTTAAGCATTGCAATATCGAGATTAGTGTTGTTTATATTAAAATACGATTCTTCAATTAATTCATATAGTCTTACAACAGAAATATCATTATTAGTAACTACCGGTAACATTTTATTATCAATTAGGGTGTTATCTATTTTTTTTGGTGAAATACTAATTTTAACATTAGACACAGTGTCTTTTAATGCAGTGTTAGTGGTGGTATTATTTTCTAAATGTGTATCTAGTAAACTGTTTAATACTTTTTTATGTAATGAGTCATCTAATTTCTTAAAGATATCGTGAAGTTGTTTATAGTATATTAGTTTCTCATCATTAGATGAGTTATTATAAATTATTAATGCATCAGCATAAGATACTTTGGCCTTTTCAAGTGAATCAGATATTATATCATCATTAATTTTATTAAATAATTTTATTAATTTATCATTTACTTGTGGAGTTTTTGGAGTAGGAGTATTAAGTGTACTTGCTTCTTTTGTTTTAGTATTTATGATATTAGGATTATTATTAACTGGGGTTATAATAATTGGTGGTGAATTAGAAGAAATGATTACCTCTTTTGCTTTAATAACTTCTTCTTTCTTAACATCATTAGTTTTAATTTCATCTTTTTTAACTTCTTTTTGAAGTGTTTCTTTAGTTTCAGGCACTTTAGTTGTTGTCGTACTATTCAAGGCAGTTTCTTTTTTAGAAATAGAAGCAATGGGTTTAATTGCGGTTTTCGCGTTAGCAGATATTGCATTAGGATCAAATAATACATTTTCTGCGCCAGATACAATGGACTTCTTTAACTCTTTAACATCAATACCCGAATCACTTGCAAATGTAGTGCGTGCAATAGCATTATGTGATGTGGCACTAGATGTATTGGCTGTTTCTATTTTCGGAGTATTAATATTAATATCGGATCCAAATAATACATTAGTAGTTTCTTTTTTTACAGGAACATGATTATCTGTATCGAATTCTACTATGGGTGTTAATTTTGGAAGCTCTACTAAAGAATTATCTTTAGATGTTTCATCTAGAATAACTTTAGAATCACTTAAAATATTTAGATTAGCGTTAGTGTCTAATTCAATTTTAACTAGTTCCTTTGCGGGCTTAGAAACGTTAGGAGAGTTATTTGCATTTGATACACTAACAACGGGAGTGATGGTGCTAGGATTAGCAATAGCCATTTGAAGTCTTTGATATAATTCACTCATTTCAGTATGTAATCTTTTTTTATCTTCTTTATTTAAACTATCGAATTTTTTTAATAAATTTATATATGATTTTTTAGCTGTATCAATATTTCCATTAGTAATACTGCTATTTACTTCGTCAATAGCATTACTTAAATTAGAAATAGCCATACTTGCAGTCGAATTGTTTATATTCAATATTTTTTTAATAAATGAATCGTTCTTTTTAATTGGTATGTCATCATAAATTATCGAATTTATTATTACACTTAATTCTTTTAAAAAATTGTTCAATTCATTTGTTCCTAAAGTATTTTCTTCAAGATATTCACTTTCAGATAATTTAATAAGAAATGAATTAATATTTTCTTTAACCTGAGGCTTTATAAAGACTTTATTCAATTCTAAAGATAATTCTTCGTATGTAAATTCATATTCTAGTTTCAAATATTCTGCGAAGAATTTTCTAACAAAAATGTATAATTCGTCTTGAGAAATAGGGTTTCTACCTAAATAATAATTTATTTTATCTAAATATTTTATTTTTAAAAGTAACTTCCTATCTACTTCAGATACCTCTTTTTCCATATAAGTTTTTTTAACTACTTAAGTATATAAATCTTTTTATTTTATTATTCATTTAGTGGAAAAGAAACTAGTATAAATCAGACGAACAATAAAGGCAAAATATATAAATAGTAAACACAAATTGTAATAAAAAGAGATTAAATTAATATTAAATCCTAATTATAATGTTAATTAAAAAATTAGGGTAGTTTTATATTAATTAAAACTTAATTTAAAAAAATTTGGTGAGGAAAATATGTCTAATCAAACTTCTTACAATAGTAGTAACCCTAATAAAGATATGGGTGTATTATTAAAAAAATATCAAAAATATTTCTCGGAAATGAAAGCAGAGTTGGGTAAGGTTATTGTAGGACAAGAAGATATTATAGATGCCATGATTCTAGCATTATTATGTAATGGGCATGTTCTTGTTGAAGGTGTTCCAGGTATTGCAAAAACTTTAACTGTAAAAACTCTTGCAAATGTCACAAATTCGCAATTTTCAAGAATACAATTTACGCCAGATCTTTTACCAACAGATATTATTGGTATTACAACATATGAAGAAGGTAGAGGATTTTATTCGGTAAAAGGACCAATATTTGCAAATTTTGTATTAGCAGATGAGATAAACAGAGCTCCACCTAAAGTACAATCAGCACTTTTAGAAGCAATGCAGGAGCGTCAAGTAACTATAGGTAAAGAATCATTCTCATTACCTGTGCCATTTTTTGTTATGGCAACACAAAATCCTATTGAAAGTCTTGGAACCTATAAACTTCCAGAAGCGCAAATTGATAGATTTTTATTCAAATTGGAAATGAAATATCCAACTCCAGAACAAGAATTAAAAATTATGCATCAAAATAGTACATTAAAAAAATTCGAAGATTTTAATCTTCAAACAATACTTACAACAGAACAAATAGTTCAGGCACAAAATGATGTTAAAAAAATATATTTAGATAAAAGAGTAGAAAAATATATTGTTGGAATTGTTGAAGCAACAAGAAATCCTACAAAATATAATTTGACAACAGGCAAATATATTGAATACGGAACAAGCCCTAGATCAACTATTGCGTTATTTATTACATCTAAAGCATATGCGTTATTAAAAGGAAATGCATTTGTAACACCAATGCATGTAAAAGCTATTGCACATAATGTATTAAGACACAGAATATTATTAAATTATGAAGGACAAGCTGACGAAATTTCAACTGATAAAATCATTGATGAGATATTAAAAAAAGTTCCTGTACCATAATTCTAAAATGGCTCTTCGAAAATTAAATGCTGAATTGATGCCAAAGATCAGGAAATTAGATATATATGCAAGACAATCAGCATTAAGTCAATATATTGAAGGTAATTGGACTACAACATTTAAAGGTCAAGGAATAGAATTTTCCGGATATCGTTCATATACATTTGGCGATGATGCTAGCATGATTGATTGGAAAGCTTCACTTAGAAGTAAATCGTTACTTGTAAAAGAATATGAGCAAGAAAAAAGTGTTAACGTATATTTTTTAATGGATGTAAGTGATAGTATGCTCTTCACTTCAACAAAAAAATTAAAAGTAGAATATGCGGCAGAATTAGTATCCTCATTATCTTATGCAATATTAAAATCAGGTGATGGTGTAGGTCTTACTATGTTTAATGATAAACCTGTTACGAATTTAAATATTAATATGGGTCGTAAAATGCATAAATTAATTATTAATGATTTAAGTAATGTTAATAATTATGGTGGAAAATTTAGTTTAGATAATACTATACGTATAACTATGAATAGTATAAAAAATGGTGCGGTAATAATAATTGTTTCAGATTTTATCGGTCTTAGTCCTACATGGAGTAAATATCTTAAAATGTTAAATACTAAATTTGAAATAATAGGTATAATGATTAGAGATCCAAGAGATAGAGAACTTCCCCAAGAAGGTGGACAATTTTACCTTGAAGATCCTTTCAATGGTGAAAAACTTTATATTGATACAGCACAATATGCTGATGCATATAGAAAATATGTTGAAAAAGAAGAAGCTGAAATAGAAAAACAATTTAAAGCCGCAAATGCTAGTATGTTAAGGATTGTAACAGATAAAGATTATGATAGTAATCTAATAAAGTTTTTTAAAAGAAGAGCATTAACATATAAACATTAATTAACACATAAACATCAAATTAATTGAAGAAAAATAGAGGAAATAAATGTATCTTGCATTCGAACATCCGGTTAATTTATGGTACTTATTAGTTATACCATTAATAATAGTTACTCATTATGCTTTCTTAAAATATACTCGTAGAAGAGCATTAAAATTTGCTAATTTTCAAGCGTTAAAAAGAGTTACTGATGAAAAAGTTATAACAAAGAATCATCTACACTTGATACTTAGATGTATAATTATAATATCATTAATACTTGCTATTGCAGGAACTACTTTATGGTATAAGGGAACATCTAACAATAATAATTTTGTTGTGGCGCTAGATACTAGTTCTTCAATGACTGCGCAAGATTTTAAACCTAGTAGAATTGAAGCTGCAAAAGATTATATTATAACAATAATTAATAATTTAGATTCTGACGCAACACTCGGAGTGTTGACTTTTTCCGGAACAGCATTTATTGAACATTTACCAAGCACGAATAAAGGGGAAATAAAAGATGCAGTATCCGCAATTACTCCTGCATCAGTTGGTGGTACAGATATTGCAGGAGCAATAGTTACAGCATCTAATATGCTTATTGCATCTGATAAAGGTAAAGTGATTATATTAATTACTGATGGAAGTAATACTGTAAGTTTTTTTACAAAAGATCCTATAAATGAAGCGGTAAGTTACGCTAAGAGTAATAATATTATTATCTATACAATTGGTCTTGGAACAGAAAATAGTCCTATCGGATACTTGCCAGAATACTATAATATTAGTTCAGTTTTTAATGGTGGTACACTTGAAAAGATTGCTAATCAAACTGGCGGGAAATATTATTATGCTGCCAATAATAAAGAGTTAGATATAACTTATAAAGATATTTTATCTAACACTAAAGAAGCATATCTACCGATAAAATTTGAACCTATATTGATGGTTGTAGCATTAATATTGTTAATAATCGAATGGGGATTAATTAATACTCGTTTTAGAAGTATACCTTAAATTCTAAATTTTATTAAAAATATATACAAAACACATTATATTGCTAAATTTTAGGCGATATTGCAAAGCTCGGTATCAGCGCCAAGACGTGAGCATTAAAAAATTTCAGTTCCTGATTAATCCTGAGATTCCAAGAGAGGACTTGTCTATAAATTAAATAAACTATATGCGAACCGGCGCGATTGTGAGCGAAGCAAACAAAAGCTTTGCAATATCGCCAAATTTTAAGAAATTTTTTAAAGGATGATTGAAATATAACACTATGGAGTTAGAATTATATAATACTCAAACAAGAACTAAAGAGTTATTTAAACCAATTAATCCTAATGAGGTTAAAATTTACTCTTGTGGACCAACAGTAAATGACGTACCGCATCTGGGTCACGCAAGGCAACAAATAACTTTTGATATTTTAAGAAAATATTTGAAATTCATTGGTTATAAAGTTAAATTTGTTTCTAATATTACTGATATTGAGGATAAGATAATAAATAAGGCTAAAGAATTAAATGAAGATATAGTGGCTTTTACCAATAGAAATTTACAATCACATCTAGAAGATTATAAAAGATTAGGTGTAGAAAAACCTGATATTCAACCAAAAGCCACAGAATATATTTCTCAAATGATTGAATTAATACAAATTTTAGAAGATAAAGGATATGCCTATACAATTCCTAATGATGGTGTATATTATGATATTTCTAAATTTGATGAATATGGTAAATTATCACATCAAAATGTTAAAGATTTAGTATCTGGGGCAAGAGTAGAATCTAAAGACGCAAAAAATAATAAAGAAGATTTTGTATTATGGAAATTTTCAAAATTAGGTGAACCCGAATGGGATAGTCCATGGGGTGCCGGAAGACCTGGTTGGCATATTGAATGTAGCGCAATGTCACATGCAATATTAGGATTACCATTAGATATACATTGCGGTGGACAAGATTTAATTTTCCCCCATCACGAAGATGAAGTTGCACAATCGGAAGCAGCATATGAAACAACATTAGCTAATTATTGGATGCATAATGGCATGGTTAATGTTGATAAAATAAAGATGAGTAAAAGTTTAGGAAATTTTAAAACTATAAGAGATTTATTAAAAGAATATGATGGTGAAGTAATAAGATTTTTTGTAATAGCTGCGCATTATAGAAAACCAATTGATTTTTCTAAAGATTCATTAAGTGATGCTAAAATATCTTACGAGAGACTTAAAAATTTAATTCTATTAATACAAGATGATGAATTAGAAAATATGGAATATATAACCGAATTTACAACGGCAATGAATGATGATTTAAACACTGCTAAAGTATTAGCATTACTTTGGACTATTGCGCGAGATAGTGCTGCTACTGGAAGATATAATGCTATTAGAAAAATAGATTCAGTACTTGGATTAAATTTACTTATAAAAGAAGAAATAGTTATTCCAAAAGAAATTATGTTATTAGTTGAGAAAAGGGAACACTCAAGAAAAAATAAGAATTGGAAAGAATCTGATGAACTGCGAAAAGAAATCGCAGAAAAAGGATTTAATGTAAGCGATACTTCTAATGGTCCTAAAGTAGTAAAAATGTAATTTGTAATAGCCAATTATATTGATTAGTGCAGATAATTCGAATTAGTGACTTTTTATTATTACTTATTTTAGAAGTTTTGTTCAGGATTATCGGATTTTAAGATGTAAATTAATGATATTATAAATAATATTCCAAATAATCCTAATAATAAATAATCATTGTATTTTTTTTGCCATTCAAAAGTTTTTACGAAATTTCTATCCGGCATCTCTTTATTATCTTTAGCATTATTTACTAAGTATTTACATCCATTTAGTACGTCAGTTATTATTTTAGTTGTAGTAGCATAATTATTATTATCTAATTCTTTTCTTGCCTTCAATAATAATTCATTTAATTCCTGACACTCAGGATTACTACTTAACAGATCTTTTGCAAAAGATATTTTACTTTCTAGTTCTTCTCCTTCAGAACGCATTTCTGCAGAGTTGATAAATATTGTCGCCATATCGTGATATTCTGGGACGCTAACGTTGGCTTTTATTTGTATTTCGTAATGTCCTTCACTCTTATAATTTTGAACAGTTAATGTGGCTTCCACACCTTCTCCGGATTCAAGTTTTGGAAGATATATTTTATCTAAGTTTAAACTTACATTACTGGCATTAGTGTAGGCTTCTAACATTATTCCTATTAATGTGCCATTCCAAGTATTATTGATTATTATCGGTATTTTTATTGTGGCATTTTTATATACTGTGACTAATTTTGGAGTTAATATTTGTAATGGTTTAGGTTTTTCTATCTCGATAGGTAATGGTATTGGGATAGGAGTATTAGTTACTCCTCCACCATTAGATGGAACGACTACTTGAATTGGTTCTGAAACAGCTTTTGAAAGATTAGTAATATTAATAAATATTGCTTCAGAGGAAACTGATGATAAATCAAGCATATCTGTTGCAGTAAATATTACCATACATTGTCCTAGTGATTCTGCATCTATTTTTAATGCTTTTTGATTAAAACTAAAATTTGCATGTGAACAAGTTGTTGATGTAAATAATAAATTAGTTGTATTATCTGTGGTATATGTTAAATTTTGTAAATCATCATCAGGATCATAGAATCTTCTTCGACCATCACTATATGTTAAATAATTAGCTATGCTAAAAGATCCAGATATTGTTAAATTTTCAATACTATTAGCATTGTATGTTGGGGGACGATTAACATTTGTAACATTAACTATCCATTTGAATGAATTATTGCTTAAATAGCTATCTATTGCAATAACAGTTATGTTATGTGTTCCATTACTTGTAAAATTAAAATATGCTTGATAAAATGTATTAGTACTTACAAGGTTATTATCAAAATACCACACATAATTTAAACTATTCGGATAACTAGAATTATCTGCAAATGATGTTTGATTAAATATTATTGTAGTATTTTCAGATATGTTTATTGTCGTTGTTCTATCGGAAAAATCAATAACATTTTTCCATGTAGTATTGTCTATGGTGTCATTAAATGGTGTACCTGATGGGATAATTTGTGATATTGTTGGAGGATTAGTAATATTGTATATATATTTAAATGTTTGATTGGATGAGCGATTACCGCTAGTATCAGTAACAGTAATGTTTATAGAATAGTTTCCTTCGTAATTAGCGCTTATTGGTATTATCATTAATACTGCTTGCGTATCTGAAATTTTTTGTAATGAAAATGCGCTAATATTGGTTCCGCCAGTTAGTCCTATTATTGTACTATTAAATGTTAAATTTTCATCACTTAAATTAGAATCTATATTAATAAAACTTAAATCTGAATCAGTTGCAGTATATGTAATATTATATGCTGTTCCAACCATGAAATTTCCTGAAGGGATATTGGCTGGTTGCATAATTGGTGCATTATTAGTATTATTTACTATTAAATATATTGTGGTGGAATTCATCCCGCCGTATCTATCAGTTATATTTAACATTATGGAATGGTTTCCAACCATGGATTGATTGGCACTAAAATTTATTATACCTGTAATATTGTTTATCACAAATAGACTAGAGTTAGTCCAAAATAAATTTACTTTATCATTAAGCTCTACATCTTCATCTGTAACACTCTCATTAATATTATAATAACAAGTACGATTCCAGTTATACTGGTCTGATTCATTACAATTAATAATTATAGGATTAGTTGTAAATATCGGATTACGATTTAATAATATCTGTATTTGTGCAGTTCTATTATATGTTGCATTCATTCCATCTTTTACTGTAACGTTAAAAGTATAATTTCCAGCAATAAGCGGTGTGAATTCTAAATATCCTGTTGTGCTATTAATATAAAAAGTAGGATCGCTAGTGTTATATGTTAGTATTCCCGTATTTTCCCAATCATATGTTAAGTAATCAGGATCACTTGCATTAACACGATATTTGAATAGTATTCCAGTATATGCTAATAAGTTTGAAATATTAGTGGTATTAAACTTATTTTCTCCATCATTACTCATTTCGTTGATGAACGGGACATCATTAGTGTTATTAACAAAAATATTTATTGTCTGATATGCATTTGTATTTGTATCATTAACAGTTATTGTAAATGTATGATTAATTACGTGATTGTTAGTTAAATTGGTTATATTTATGTACGCATATGCAAATGATGAATTTTCAATACAAGTATAATTCATTTCGCTACTACCTGTTATTGAATATATATTATCCGCAGAAAATGTTAAACTATTATTATCTATGTCGGTTGCATTAATATAAATGTTTAATGCATTTCCTTGTCTTAAACTATTATTATTAATCACTATATAAGATATATTCGGTAAATGATTAAAGCTTATTCCTTGAAGCATAAATGATGTAGTAATGTTTTTACTATTGTATGTAATATTATCTGTGTCATTCAATAATACAGTTACAGTGTAGTTTTTTTGAGCTTGTTTAAATGTTATATTTGCATCATCTTGTAATCTTAAAGTAAATGTATTCGCACTTAGTCTTACTATTTCTAGACTAGGGGTTGGTGTAGAATCTACTATACTTGGAATAATAGTTAATACTCTAAGATTTAGTATGTTATTCTCTTCATCTGATCCTATAATTGTATAATTTAACCTTTGTCCTTCAATAAAATCTTGAGTGCTTAATGCCGGACTAAATATTGGTGCATCATTATTAGGTGTAACATTTATGCTAAATGATCTTGAATTTGTTGTAATAGGAGGAGTTTTTGCACCTATACTAAATGTATATGGATTTATATCTGTCTCATTAGTTGGCGTGCAATTTAGTAATCCATTAACCGAATTTATGCTACAAAATCCTGGATTACCTTCCATAATATATGTTATTGTATCATGATCCCAATCACTTGATGTAACATTAAAATTTATACTAGCATCTTCTTGAATATTTACTGTTTCATTAAATATTTCAGTTCCATTAGTATTATAGTATATTTTTGGCTGATCTGGCGGCGTATCTATGATTGTTACTGTTGTAGTATTTTGTGTTTCAATTCCTGTGTCATTATTAAAACTGACTGAACATATCCATACATCAGTTCTATTGGTGAAAGTATTGGGAATATTTCCTAGGCCTGCAGTTGTTGTACATTCGGTATTTTCTATACAATCAATATTTACTGTGGTATTTTGAACATTATTTTTATACCATGTAAATGTAGTCGTAGCATTTTTATTAATAGTTACTTTACATGTTAAGCCTACATCTGATCTTTGACTTGATGTATTATCGTTTATTTTTGCATTGCTAATTAATCCATAGGATATTCCCATAACTACTAAAAATATTATTAATGCCACTGTAAGAGTTACTAGTTCTTTATTCTTTTGTCTAACTTTATTATTCATTTTGTCTATTTATCATTTATATGTAGATTTTTTTATTGATTAATATTTTATTGATTAATATTTTTTAGCTTCTTCTTTTTCTAAGTACATTATGGCTTCATAGGATCTTATTATGTCATTATATATAGGAACTTTATACTTTTCTTCTAGTTTAGCATAATAAGTTAAAATTTCTACATAAGTTTTTTTAGCAAGTGGTAATTCTCTAAATTTCAATGCTATATATAGATTAGACATTTTTGTATAAATAATTTCTATCGAGTCTTCGCTAATTGTTTTTCTATCTTTCACAGAAGTAATTGCGTCTTGCTCTGTAAATTCTCCTATTAAATAGACATTATGGGTAATTTCATCTATTAATGCTTGAAGTCTTGTTTCGGTTATAGTCGTACCCTTATTACGTAAATGAGTGGTATTAATTACTTTTGCATAAAATATTATTAGTATCTTCTCAAGATCTTTATCTTGTAATTTTACTATGTTTGTGATTAATTCTTCTTTTTCAAAAACTTCTATTGCTAATAATTGCTTAAAATATTCTTTTATGAATATATTAATTTCATCTATTGCATGATTCACTTTATGCTCATCAAGTCTTGCTTGAATTATATTTATGGCTAATATTAGTTTTTCTTTTTGTTTATTAGTTAAATATATTTTTCTTTGATATTTTTTCTTTTTTAATAATGTTAAAAGTAATTTACTTAAATTCTTTCTAAATATGCCAAGAATAATTAATGTTAGTCCTATTGTTAGACCCGTACTAATTAATGCCATTTTTGAAAGTTTCTTTATTTTTGTAGGAGTTTCAATAAATCTACATACACCACATGCGCCTCCACAATCTATTGCAGTTTCATCTCCATCTAATATGCCGTTATAACATGTTGTTATCATCGTGCACTTTTCATATTCTATTGGTTTAGTTGTGTTAATATTACAATTTTTTATATCTAAACATGCTCTTGTATGTGTTCCATTTTTACATACGCTCCATGCATTACATTCCCATTTTTCTACGCATGTAGTAAATTTATTATATGAACAATTTTGGTATAGATATCTTTCATATTCTTTTCCACAGCCATTATAATCAAGACATCGTTTGTATGTGAAATTTTCTCTTAAACATGGGGCCCATGCATTACATCTCCAATCACTTTTACAATCAGGCGTTATAGCTGTGTTGCTAGATTCAGTATCTGAACTTCCTGTTGGAGTTTCAAGTGTTGTACCACCATCACTCGGACATGTAACGTTATATGTTACAGTATTACTTTGGGCTGTAAGACCCATAGGGTCAGTTGCAACAAAATAAGTAGTACTAATACCGCAATTTTCTCCTTTAATATCTACAGTATTACTTGCTACGTCTATTGAGACACTATTACCTGTTGTTAAGATGTTGAAGTATGTTAGATTATCTTCATCAGGGTCTGCAAAATAGTCATTTAGGTAAAATCTAAAATATTGATTTTGTAGTAATTCTTGATCAGGAATATCTTTTATTAGATAAGGTGGTTTATTTTCTCCATCTACTGTTATATTGAATTCAGTATATCTATAATTATTTAAGCATCCACTATTATCGTTTAAATATATTCTAAATACGTGCGTATTTTGTGGGTATAATTTAGGTTTAAAATTTATTATTCCTGTTTCACTTATATTAAATAGCTCATATGCTGTAAGCCATTGTATTGAATACACAAAACTATCGGTGTTAGGATCTATTGCTTCAAAGGTGCAGTTATAGTTTTTATGTGTATTTAATGTTGCATTAGTCATATTACAATCATATGTTATTATTGGCGGAATATTAACGCACATTTCTGCTATTGCAATATCTCCGTATCCTGTAATTTTACCTGATATTTTGTTTTCAGGCACTTTTGTTTGTGATATTTTATTAATGTTTTTTTCGTTAGTATCTATGTTGGTATTTAGATCATATGTGTTTCTTATATTGTATATTGCTTGTATTGTGACAACTATTAAAACTATGAATATTATTCCTGCTAATATTTTATTATTTTTTGTGTTCATTTTATTTATAGTTTATATTATGATTTTAGTAATTCTTTTAGTTCTTTATCATTTATTATTCCTTTATCTTTTAATTCGGAATATTTTTGTAATAATCTCGATTTTTCTTCGTATACTAATTCGCCTAACTTTATTTTTATCCATTCAGATTTATTGACTCTTAGAATACTTGCTATTTTATCTAAATCTTCTATTAACTCCTTAGGTATTCTAAGATTCAATTGTTCTGTTGATTTTTCTTTTGACATTTTTTTTAAATTGTTTAGTTAGTATCTGTAGTTATCGTATAATTTTTATTTAATGTATAGCAAATGATAGCTAAACCCGTACAAAAGACTGTTTTCATAGTAATATTAATCAATTACTAGCATATGCTATTTATAAATGTTTCTTTTCAAAATTATTTTATATATATTATTAGTATTTTAATAGGATTTTGAAGAAATTTTTTGGATTAGAATAATTAAAAATGGTTATAGGAAGTTTTGATAAACATTTTGTCAGTGTTATGATTTTTAATATGTATCTGTTTTATTATCAATTAATATCTTAGAATAATTATAACTATCTTTTAGAAGTAAAGAATAAAATAAGTAAAATAAAAAAATATTTTAGTTTCTAACTTTCAAGATTAAATGTTATTAGTCCTGATGTTCCAACATTTTTTGGAACTACTGGTCCAGAAATATCTAATCTTACTAGTCCTGATTGTTCGGTTTTAACACCTACTGGTGCTATAACGTATTTTGATTGCAAGCTTTCAAGTACTAGCCATGTTCCGACTATACTTATTACTAAGGAAGCAATCACTAATACTGCTATAGTGCCGTTTGAAACTCCTTTTTTGTTTTTAAACAGTTGTTGTTTCATTTTATATTCCTGTTCCTTGTGCAAGTACTGATACTGTTCTAATTCCTGCAGCTGCGTTGTTTGGAATTGAAATGTTTATTCCTACTCTTAATGTGTCTGTTGTGTCAGACCATGATAGGTTTGTACATGCGCTTACTGAACTGTTTTCTGCTACTTCTGTCCATCCACCGTTTGTTATTGCGCCTACGCATGATGATGATTCATTGTTTGATACTGCGTATTTGAAGAATCTTAATGTTGTGTTTCCTCCAATGAATGATGCTGCGTCTTGTGAGAAGTTTAATGTTACGTTTAAGAAGCTTGTTCCTGCATTTTCTAATATGAATGAGTCTGCGCCACTACTATTGCCATTAAATCCTTCACATCCTACTTTGTTTATTGTTGATGAGCCGTTTATTGATAATATACAATTGTTAAATCCTCCAGAACTGTTAACAGATCCTGAACCAAAACTTACTGTACTAATAGCGTATCTTAATACTACTGATTGACTAACTTGAACTGATGCAGTACCTGTAGCATTGGAACTTGCATATCCGCTTGCTAACGATGCTTTATTTAATTTTTGTAAACTTAATGTAGTACCGAATACTGATACAACTATTGCTGCAATTACTAACCATGCTAATGTTTTATTAGAAATTTCCATTTTTTTTCATCTCCTATTTTTTTAACACACAATCCCACTTGTTATGTATATTTTGTATACATGTTTTGTTTATAATATTTATAATTTATAAATTTTTCCCATATTTAATTAATTTTATATTTTTAAAAATGTTATTTTTACTATTCCATTATACATTCCAGTATTTATATCATCAGGGACTTCTAATTGAAATGCAATTGTTTCAGTAGTATCTTTTTGTAATACAAAATTATTTTTGTCTACACTGATAAATTTAGCTATTTCACCAGTTATTTCAATTTGTACTGTACTATCTTTACTATTATTAATGATAAGATATCTTGTTGAGCTTGCACCAAGCGGTACTTTACCGAATTTTAATGCATCTTTATCGCCATTTAAGCCTCCACCATATGAAACTATATTTACAGATGTATTAATTGTATGTACAGACATAATTTTAGGTTCATAATTATTTATTTTATATAAGGTATAAGTAGTAACTCCTATACATATCCCTATAAATAGTATCATTGTTATCATTAACACTATTCTTATTGGATTTTGTTTTTTAGAACTGTTATTCTTTTTTTGTTTTCTAATTATTTTTTTCATGTAATTTAAGTCTATATTATTGATATTTTCTAATTTTTTAGATTGATGGAGGTTTTATGTCTGTAGTTTCATTATTTTTTTCTGTTGAATGATCGTTATTATTGGTCTTATTATTTCCTTTTTTAACCATAAATACATAACCTACTACTAATATTATGATTATACTTAAAATTATTATTGCATATACCATTACAGAATTTGTTTCTTTTGGTTTTTCAATAATAGGTGCTTTTCCTTCAATAATATTTACTTTAATGCGTTTAGTTGTGCTTAATCCTTGATAATATAATGTTATATCAACATCGTATGTTCCTATAGCTAATCCTTCTGTTTCCCAATATGTTTCAATTTGGGCTGCAGCCTTACGTCCACCGCCAGGTGATACTAAATCTACGTTTGGAGTTTTAAGACTTTTTCCATTAGGTGTAGTTATTCTTGCATATACATCATTAATATTTCCTGCCCAATCACTTTCTATTGTTAAAATGTATTTATTGGTAGAGTTAATATAAACTTCTTTAGTACTATCTATTAAATCTACGTTCATTTGTCCTATTCTAAATACTCCTAACATTGTTGATGGATATAACACTCCATCATATATTAAACTTGCATTTGCGGTGTATTTTCCTGGAGTTAAATTATATGCTAAGCTATCTAAAGTAGCAGGTATTTTAACTTCTTCAAATGAACTAATGCTTTTTGATTCGGTTTGAATTACTGCTACTTGTATGCCTTCTTGATTATATATTGTTATTGTACCATGAGCATTTTCAATTGCATCTTCACCATGATTAATAACATTTAGATATATATTTCCTTTTTCATTAATATTAAAATCATTAGCGGTCACACCTTGAAATATAGGATGTTTTGAAGGGTATAATGCAAACACATTTATTCCGGATCTAACTGAGGCTATTCCTCCAAGTGTTGCTGTTGATTCAGTAGCTTCTGTTGCAACAAGATACAAAATATGATTTCCAGGTTCTAAATATTCTGGGAATTTTATTCTAATAATAATATTTCTCGAGCCACGAACTTCAAATCCTGCCACGTTCACGCGAAAGACCGCCCGGACCGAGTGCTGAAAGTCTGCGTTTGTGCGTAATTTCCGAGAAAGCGGATTCGTTTGATCCATAAACTGCGAAAGCTGCGATGAACCAAAGAACTCACGAACCGCTGCCGTAACCGGTTTAGCATTAACTAAATCTCGTGGCATCGTTGTAAACATGTCCTGTTGGATGGACATTTTTTCTTTAATCGCCCTTTCCATTCTTTCAAGACCAATTCGGAACTGATTTTCAAGAAGTTCACCAACTGCACGTACGCGACGATTACCAAGATGGTCAATATCATCTTGAAAATAATGTTCGGAATCCCTTTTCATGTGGAAAAGATAAATCGACAACTTCGAGGAAGTCTTTTGCTTCGAGCAGTTGATTATGAATATCCTTCATTTCGGGTCGGTTCATTTTGATGTTGAACTTTGTAGGCGTCCAACGCGTGACAGGTCAAAACGCCGTTTGTCAAAGAACATTCCCTCGACAAGACGGTATGCGGTAGGCACGGTCGGCGGATCGCCGGGCCGCATTTTGCGATAGATTCAAGCAATGCATCAACCGGTTTTTCGATCGTATCTTTTACCGCAAAGTATTTGAAAGAACTGCTCCTATAACATCTTTTTCAGGGAAAAAGACTGAGAAACTTTCAACTTCTTGTTCAATGATTTCAAGCAACTTGGCTGAAGTAATTTCAGTATTTGTTTCAACAACAACCTCACCTGTTTCGGTATTTACGATATCTGCTAAAGCAAAAGCACCTTCAAGTTCGGCTTGCGGAATTTCGATGACTTTGCAGTGCAATGAGGCTTATCATTCACGCAATCTTTCCGTAATTTTGCGCCCGAAATGCGGGCTTGTTGGTGTATAAATGCTGTGTATCTCGTGGGTACTGCATCTTTAGCGTTTTCAAACGTTTCTTTGAGGGGAAAAATGAACAAGAAAATTAACTTATCGATATTAGTTGTAGCGTTTGTGCTTTTGTTTTGGCACACCAGGGCTCAGATATTTTTTGCATATTTGAGCAGTGCTCAAGAGGTGCCGACAAATGCCTCGACCGGAAGGGGCTATGCTCGGGTCGTGCTTGATTCGGCGGGAACGTCGATCTCGTGGACAGTGATTTTTACCGGGTTGTCCAGCAATCAGAACGCCTCGCACATTCATGCGCCGGCGGCGATCGGAGCGAACGGTTAGTGTGATGAATTTCCGGCGGTCGGCGGGACAGCCGGTACGTAACCGGAACGGCGGCGATAACGGCAACGCAACTCGCGCAGCTTCGTGCCGGACGGGCTATGTAAATATTCACACGGCGAATTTTGCGGGCGGCGAGATCCGTGGCCAGCTTGGTAAGAGCGGCCCGTTGATTTTGACGGCGATGGACGACAGGATTACAGTGTGCTGCCGTTTTCCACAACGGGCGACCCACGGCCCATCAATTACTGGAATCTTAACAGTACCGGGAGTACAGGTCTCAGGCGTTTGGGTAATGCATTGACCGATTTTCCAACTCCGGGTGATTATGATGGCGACGGTAAGGACAATCTGGCGTATTTTCGTCAAGGCCCTGCGGCAGGTGCTCAGAGTGCATTTTGGATATTCCGAAGCGCCACGAATACGCTCCAATATTATGGTCGGGCCCCTCGGTGACCGAGCCCGTTGCCCGCGACTATGATGGCGACGGCATTACGGATGTTGCGACATTCAGAAAAGGTGCTGCCAGCGAGACACAAGCCGTCTGGTATATTCGACGTAGTTCGACCGGTACTGTTCAGATGAGAACTGGATCTGGGCGTAGGCGCTACGTCAGGCGATAGCCGATTCGGGAGATTATGATGCTGCCGGAATGTCGTAGCCGTTTATCGATTTGGCGGATTTGCACCGAACAATAACTACATTATAAAACGCAGCTCCGACGGTGCATCAACATTTCAGGCTTTCGGCGATTTCCAGACCGACTATATTGTCCGGGCGACTCACGACGGTGACGGTAAATTCGATTATGCGGATTTACAACAGGGGCAACGGCCGCTACACGCCCGGATGGTCCGTGGAGTCACTAACAGTGCTACCGGTGCCGTTTACGACGCGTACGTTTGGTATTACCAGCGACTTTTTGGGGACGAGTGACTATGATGGTGACTCAAGGGCGGATATCCCGGATGTTACCGAGCAGGGGCTACCGCAACGGCTCAAAGTAATTTCTGGGTGTTTAGGAGCCTGATGATCCTATAGATAACTCCTTGGGGATTGGGGGCCGATTTCGCTGTTGCAAGGTTTGACTCGCGTTAAAACTGGCTTGAATTTTGAATTTGGTTCCGGCAAAGAAGCTTGCCGGAACCTTTTTTATGCTGTCTTCAATTCGTCGAGGGCTTCAAATACCTGCAATGCATATTTCACGTTGCCAAACGGAGCGGAAACCTGAACGCCTTGGATACGTCTGAACTTGCGGTAGGGATTCGCCGAGCGATGGCGATGCCTTCTTCTCGGGCATCTTCCTTGCTCTTGTCTGAGGCGATTCGCATGCGTTCAAGATCTTGTGTTACCTGGAGAGCCAGAACTCGTTGTGGAGGAACTCAGCGTCGGAAACTTACAAGCGGCCAGATTCCGGCGACGATCGGGATGCGGACGTGTTCGATCATGCCGAGGAAGCGTTTTAACTGAGCGGTGTCGAAGACCGGCTGTGTGATGGCATATTGGCTCCGGCCTCGACCTTCCATTCGAAGCGTTTGATCTTCTCTTCCATATTCACGGCACCCGGATTTACGCCGACACCAATCAAGAATGCGGTCGGTTGCCGATCGGGTTGTTGCCGATCGAGGCCGT
>CAVZPN010000005.1:0-12033 GCA_963777125.1 uncultured archaeon
CCTAACTTCATGCTAACAGATGCTGAATTAAATAGAATTGATGACACTAGATGGACTACTGAAAAATCTAATTGTATAGGCACTGTTTTATATATTTGCGGTACTATTGCAAAAGATACTTATGTTGATTTTCGAGAAAAAGGATTGTCTAAAGGACTTGTTGATGAATATCTTGAAACGTTAGTAAAAAGTAATACTCTTGAAATAGGTTCAGTTTTAGTTGTACGAGACACACTTAGGCTTTATAATCACAAACATGTAATTAGACATATGGGTATAATTATTGATGATGATCCTTTTATAGTCTATCATAGAATCGGATATGGATATAAACCTTCTATTCAGGTTTTCTCTGAATTTATGCGTACATACCAATATGAATTTAATGTTGTGGAGCATTATAATAAAACCAAATAATATCTCTGTTTTTTTTAATTAATTTTTTATTTTGTAATCTTCTCAGCAATTATTTCTTGCTTGCCATTATATTCTTGTACAATTCCTTGAACAGTAATTTTTTCACCAATACTAAAATTTGTATTCTTATCAAATATCATTACATCCATTAAACATTCTTGTTTTAATTTTAAGGTTATGCTATTATTATGAACATATACTTGTTTTATTGTACCTGTTGTTTTAACTACTGAGCCTATATCTTTATTCGTTATTTCATTAAAATTTTTTTCAGGTATTTTATCATAAAAAGAAATTAATAATAAACTAACCAATCCTAAGATTGCAACACTTAATGAAATAGTAATTAAAGTATTATCTTCCATAAGAATGGTATGTGTTATTATTTTAATAAATCTTTATACTTAATTTTCGTAAATATTTTGCGAGTCTTCGAAAATATAACGAATATTTATGAGCAAATATTATTAATAAATACAACATAACTATATTTATGTTAAACGATATTAAAAAATCCATTGTGATATTATTTATTAGTCTTGAATCGCTCGATTATGATTTAGTATTAAATTATTTACTTGTAAATACTAGGGTTAAACAATTATTTCGCATACCACAAGGATTTTTATTTGAAATAGAAATGTTTCAAGAAGATAGACGAATACTATTTGGAACTTTAATTCAATCAGAAGTTACTAATATTGAAGTTTATGATATTTTAGAATAAAATATTAATCAATATTCATAGGAAAATATTATGAAAAATAATGGAACTGGCCTTGAAAATTTTGTATTCGAATTATATACTGATTTAGGTTATAATGATGTGACTCTTGATTATAGAATTAAAAAAACCAACGGTTTAGAAAAAGCTTACGGTCAAATAGATTTAACCTACACACATTTACTAATAAAAAGATATGTTGAATGTAAACAAAGAACAAAAACCAAGGTTAATTTTGATGATTATTCAAAATTTGAAACAACTTTAAAGACGTTTAATATTCCTTTGTATCTCGGCGAGATGATTACAAATAATTATTTTGATGATAAAGTAAAATTACGTGCAAAAGAAACAAAAATACATCTAATTGACAGGGATGAATTACTTCGTCTTAATAATTTGAGAAATTCAGGTTGGCATATTGGTCTTATGGCTTATAGATTTATTGATATATTTACTAAAAAAGGATTTAGTGGAGCAGCTAATTATTTAATAAATAGGAATTTATCATTAGATAAACAATTAGAAAAATATGTAAAATAAATTCGCTTATTATCTATTTTTTTTATTCTTTGCGAGAATTATTTTTTATATATTCGTTTAATTCATCTATTAATTTATCAACGCCTGAACTATCCATTCCGTGACCAAAGAATCCTTCTTCAAGGGTTTCAAATTCTGAAATAGCACATCCAACACAATGCAAACCATTTTCCATTAGGATTGGGACTATTTCTGGATAATTATTGGCAGCTTCTGAAATCATCATATTTTTATGAATTAGTCCATCTGACGCTTTTTTATTACGTTCTTCATAATCCATAATGTCTATTCCATCAGTATATTCTTTTGTAATAGCTTTTTTTGGCTCTTCATCAAAATCCGTATAATCATCAACCATTTATTCACCACTATTATTCTTTTTAGTTATCTTGTTTTTAAATATATTGAATCCGAGTTTCCAAAGCTTTGCTTCTTTCATTAATAATTGCACAATAAATTTACTTGGAAAATCTCGACTATTTTCAGACAATATTTTGTTATTGGTTTCTTTTTCAAATATTGCAATTAATTCATTAGCTTGTTTTTCGTCCATATGATTCATTAAATCTCTCATTTTAAGGCTCATCCATAGGTCTTTTCCAAGCTTTTCATTAAATTTTTTAGCGTATGTTTCTTTGTTTTCAGAAAGATAATTTGCTGCAAGTAAACCGTATATTATTCCCCCATAAGTTGTAGCTTTTACTTGAGTTGCAGCATCACCTAATAAGAATATATCTTCTTTCTTTTTTTGTAATTGTTGTTTTGGATTATATAATGGTATTATTCCTGATTGATGCTCGATAATTGTTGCATCTTTAATTAATTTTTTATAATCTAATTTAAGTTTTTCATTATTAATTCCGATTACTCCAATTCTTGCAATTTTATCATCTTCAGGTACAATCCAAGAAAATTCGCCTAAATTTAAGTGTATTATTGTAGTTCCTGATTCTAAATTCGGATATTTTGCTCGAACTTGAAAACCTTGAATAAATTTTCTGTTCCCAAACATGTTTGCACTTTTTGCAACTTGACTTTGTGGTCCATCACAACCAACAATCATATCGGTATTATACGTAGATTTGGTTGTTTTAATACGATATTCTTTACCTATTTTATTATATCCTAAAAATTTTTCATCTAAATGAATTTTTACACCATTATCGATAGCTTGATTAAATAAGTGCTCGTCAAATGCTGCTCTATCAACAACATTATCTGATTTTTTTAAATCAATATATATTGATTTGCCATTCGGAGAAATGATTTTAAATCGATTAATTTTTGTAACAATTAATTCTTTCGGGATCTTTATCACACTATCAATGCTATTAGTTAATATTCCTGTACACGCAACTGGTTTTCCAACTAATTTATGTTCTTCAAATAGATGAACATCATTATTTTTTGCAACTAAACTTGCATAATATGAGCCTATAGGCCCCGCACCAATTACTGAAATCATCATATTTGTTAATTTTAAGCCATTATAAATTTTATTAAAGAGTTTAACCTTTTCTAGGCCTTTTTAAAGGATACCTTTATAAAAACAGCCTCTGTTCTTAATAATATGAATTTTCAAGATTTACATTCAGTTAGCGATTCGAAGTTTTATTTAGATCAAGCTTTCAAAAAATCTAAATTACACGGCGAACATGTTTTTGCTAGAAATTCTTCGGAACAAATAATTAGAATTACAAAAACTGAGTCTGAGAAATTAAAAGTATTTACTAAAACATTAAAAGAATACATGGATGATATTGTTAAGAAATTTCCTAATATTGATAACCTGCCTGAAATATATACTGAATTAATAAGATTAACTCTTGATTATGATTATCTAAAAAAATCACTTGGCGCATTAACATGGACAACAAAAAGACTTGATGAATTATCGGCTAAGTATTTGGGTTATTTAAAGAAATGTGAAAGAAAAGATGATGTTACAGCTGTAATGAAAGGATATTACGGCAGAATTGGCTCAGTTATGAGACAAGTTGATAAAAACTTGAAATATATTGAGGAAGCAAGAAAGATAATGAAGAATTATCCAACACTTAAAACGGATTTATTTACGGTTGCAATAACAGGATTTCCTAATATTGGAAAAAGCACATTATTATCCAAATTAACTCCTGCAAAACCTGAAATACAAAACTATGCGTTTACTACAAAACAAATTAATCAAGGTTATGCTAATTATTCTAATAGAAGAGTACAATTTGTTGATACTCCGGGTGTTCTTGATAGAAGTAAGATGAATAATATTGAACTGCAGGCATTTTTAGTATTAAAATATTTAGTTCATTTAGTAGTATATGTAATTGATTTAACTGAACCTTATCCAATAAAACAACAAGAAGAATTGCTAGAAAAATTAAAAGAAGAAGATAAACCAATCATAATTTACTTAAGTAAAGCCGATATAATTGATGAAAAATCAATTGCAAAAGCAAGACGAAAGTATAAAGCAGTCTCAACTCTTGAAGAACTTAATAAAAAGATTGAGAAAGCAATGAAAGAACATTACTTTGAGTAGAATTGTTTCTAAATATTTTTTTAAATTTACTCATTTATTAAGTTATAATACTCGAGTATATGTGGTTATTTCTATGTTATTATCTTATGCTAGTTTCTCATAAACTGCTTTCAATACTTTAGCATCATAAAGAGCATTATGTGCATTTCCGTCTATATTAATATCAAATTGTTTTGCAACGTTATTTAATGATAAATTAGCAAAGCCCCTATAAAATAATATGCTAGAAAAATCTATCGGTATCCAAAAGAAAGGCAGATTAGATTGTATTTGTTCAGGCGAATTAGCATCAAATAATTTACATATGCCCATCCAATCAAAAGCATGAATGTGTGCAATTAATGAAGGCTTATTTAATCCGACAAATTCTCTTATTTGTTTTACTGCCTCAACTTTTGACACTTTAGTTTGTGTTAGATGGGGCAAAACATTCTCTTTAACCCATGGATCAATTTCGCCAGTATATTCTAATTCCAGATATAATTCTTCGCCAGTTGGTTTAATTAATGCTATTGATAATAAATCTATGCCGTCGACCTTTAATTTAGCAAATTCGCCATCCATAAAGATGATATTATTATGAGTCATAGTATTAGAACTATTGTGTTAGTTTAAAAAGTTAGATAAAATATTTACAAATAAAAGTTTAAAAATAGAAATAAGATAAATAAAAAAATTAATTTAAGCTTCTACGTTTTTAGATTCAATAATTTGACACTTGCATGGCAATTTATTTTTACATCTAATTAATGCTTGCTTTGCAATTGGTAATGTTTTCTTATCGCATCTAACAATAAATAATACATCATTTTTATGTACTTGAGCTGCAAGACCAACAACTTTACCGAAAGAACCTGCCATACCTGTACTCATACGGTCGGCACCAGCACCAGATGCTAAAACGTTATCTCTTAACATATGATGAGGATGTTTTCTTAATTGTAAACAATATTCGGACTTACCTGCTTTAGTTTCAAGCCATTTGTTACCTGATTGTCTTGAAGATTCAAGTGCATTGTGTCTAATTTGCAATTCTTTTTTTGCAATTAAAGTTAATGTGTACTCAAATTTCTTATTAGGACTACCCATGATATATCTAACAACTTTGCTAGCAGGTGATGCTCTAATAAAATTCTTAGATTTATACTTAGACTTTCTAGTATAAGGTCTTTTTAAAACTTGATTGTATGCTGATCCTTTTCTTAACTTTGCCATATTAAATACCTCTAAATATTAGATAAATTATAGTATATAGAAAAAACGATTTATTTATAAAGATTGTCGTTTTCCAGGAAAATAGTAATAAGTTGAATAATCAACAGGTTATATTCAATAGTTAATAATTATTGATTAAACGTTATTTTTAACAGCCTCGTAGTGTAGTGGTCAATCATTGGGCCCTCTGGTTGCATTAAAGTTATTATAAACGGACTTGATGCAGAAGAAAGGCCTAGACCCCAGTTCGAATCTGGGCGAGGCTATAGTACTTTCCGTGAAATTTTGTGGGACTATCTTAATGGGGTTCTTTTTGTTTTTAAAATAGAATAAACTTTAAATAATTAATTATTCAATATAATTTATTGAAATGCATGATTTTTTATATAGTTATTTAGTATGATTTAGTATATTGTATTTTAAAAGGGTATTTAACGATAAAACATATAAATTCCACCATATTTAATAATTATATGATACTAATATTAGTTAGACACGGTAAAGCAGAAGGTGAAGGAGATGCTCCACTATCATCTTTAGGCATAGAACAAGCTAAAGCCACTGCTACAAAATTGTCCACTATTCCTATTACTAAAGTGTATTCAAGTAACTATGCCCGAGCACTTGGAACTTATGAAGAATACAAAAAATATCATCCAGGAGTGTCATTAACAATTAATCAGGATCTAAAAGAAATATATCGTTTTATTGTGGGTGGGCCTGCAAAAGAAGGTACTAGACCTAACAGGGTTGAAGAAGATACTGCAAGAGCAGAAAAAGCGTTCGATGAGATACTTAAAAATAATATTGATGATGTTATCGTAGTATTTAGTCATGGAAATATTATGAGATATTTTTTAGCTAAAGCATTGAATGTTAATCCAAAATGTATGTGGGACGGAGTAACCTTAAATTGTGGTTCAATATCAGTAATACAAATAAAAGATAATAAAATAAATGTCAAATTAATTAATAGTATAGATCATTTGCCGCATCATGACATAAAAGAATTTTATTCAAAATACGAAGAAACTATTTATTTACCTTGAAAAAAATTTACAAATGAAAAAAAACAATCTTCAAACTAATATTTATTCTGATTTTCATATTCATTCAAATAGTTCGGACGGCTTTTGGACACCTTCAGAAGTAATTTTGCAAGCCAAAAAAAAAGGTTTAAAACAAATTTCTATAACAGATCATAATACTGTAAGCGGATTAAATGAAGCTGAAACTCAAGCAAAAATTTCAAATATAGATTTAGTTTGTGGTGTTGAAATAAATGCTGCTTCTTATTATAAAAATGAATTTTTTCAAAATCATATTCTAGCATATAATTTTAATAAAAATAAATTACAGAAATTTTTGAAGAAGGTAGTTAGAGTTCATAATGTGCTATTTGAAGAATTAATTTCAAATCTTAAAAAAATCTTAAATAGTAATTCATTAAAAGATATTAATTCAAGACATTCAGGAATTATTTTTAAGAAAGACATATCTGTAAAAAATATAAATAAATTTGTTATTATAAGAGATGAATTAAAAAGAATTTATTCTAAAGAAGTTAATGAAGATGAGGTTACTAAATTATTAACAGAAAAAATATTTCCTCCAGAAACTATTGCGCGTTTTATAAAAAATAATTTATTAGAAGATTCTTTAGCATTGACCAATGCAGAACCTAGATTTTGGTCCAAAATAATCTTTAATACTATTCCGGAAGTATTCGACATAGTTAATGATAAAAAATATTACGTGACGCATAAAGAAGTTCTAGATGCTGTTATTGCTTCTGAGGGTACAGTAGTATTAGCTCACCCATTTTTAGAATCTAGCAGATATAATCCTAAAAAATTAACTAGCTACTACGAATTTATTGGTGAATTAATTAAAAACAACCTTAAAGGTATGGAAATATATTATTATGTAGGGCAAGGATTCTCCGAGAATGAACAAGAAAAATTTAATAATTTAACGAAGGCTATTTGTATTAAAAATGATCTCTTGATGACTTTCGGATCAGATTGTCATGGCCCTAAAAGAAATGATGAATCAAAGATATTCTTAGGTAAGTTTGGAAGTAATACAAAATTATTTTGATTTAATTGCTACTAGCTCTAATGCACTTATCTTATTACTTAAACCATCATAAAATATTTCTTCTAAATTTAAAATTTTCCAATTTTCTGGAAGAATATTTCTTAAAGAATCAGGATTAAAATGTGTTCTTAATATATTTAACCTAGGTATATAGATGGTGTTAGAATCTATCTTCCTATAATCTTTAGGAAAAATAGAGTCGCTTCTTGTTAAAATATATACAAGTCCATTTGTACTTAATATATTATTCCATATTTCAAGCGATTTTTTTGCAAAAGAATAATCTCCTTGTTGCAAACTCATAACAGATAATAATGTATTAAACTTAGTATTTGGAAAATGATTTAAAATATGCTCCATATTATCGCAAATCAAATTATTTCTTATATTTGTATCGTGAAATAGCTTTTTTCCAGATATAATTGCTTCTTGAGAAAAATCTATTCCGTATATATTTTGAAATCCATTTTTATATATGGCATAAAGAGCTCTTCCATTTCCGCAACCCACATCTATTAATGGTTCTTTTATTTTAGGGAAATACTCTTTTAAAAAAGATTCAATAAAAACCACATTTGTTTGAAATTCTTTGTGTTCTAAATAATATTTGTTCCAATGCTGTTTTAAATTATCATTCATTTTTGTTCCTTTGAGTATCAGTAAATAACTTCATAAGTTTATCGCTTGAGTTAGAATTATATTGTTTCAAAACACGCAATCTTCCATTTCTACCTAATTTAGAACTTAAAGCATGATCTTTGTATAATTTAAAGATTGCTTCTTCTAATTCTGATTTATTTTCAGGATTAATCAATAATCCAGTAATATTATGTTGAACTGCTTCCGTTGCTCCTCCAGTATTTCCTGCTATTACTGGTTTCTTGTAAAGATTGGCTTCTAAAAATACAATTCCAAAACCTTCAATATCATTTGGAGGAATAAATCTACAAGGAAGTACAAATGAATCCGAGCTACAATAATATTTAACAAGTTCTGAATCTTCGACCTTACCTGCAAACAAAACATTTTGTTCTAAGGATAAATTCTTTACTTTATTTTCCAGATTATACCTTTCTGGACCTTCGCCAACTATTACATATTTTAAATTAGGTATGCGTTGTTTTAGATTAGGCAGACTATCTAAAACAAGGTCTTGACCTTTTCTTTTTATTAATCTTCCAATACTTAATAATATGTAATCATCAGAATTTAATCCTAAATCACGTCGCGATTTAGTTTGTGTAATAATCGTATTTTCTTTTAATGACGGATGAAGCGTTATATATTCTCTTTGTAATTCTTGATTTTGTAAAAGATTTTTGGTAAAATCACTTACTGTAAAAACATAATCTGCATTCATAATAACTGATTTGTAAAGCCGTATTTCTTCAGGAGTATATCCTTTATGTGATCCACTAAAATTAGTAGTATTTTCTAAAGGAAGCGTTAAGAATGCTTCCTTAGCGTGCATTATTAATCCATAACGTGATTTCGGATTGATTTGTTTATATCTAATCCCTAATTCAGTATGACTCCTTAAATACCCAAATAAAAGAATATCTGGTGCAATGTTTTTAATTTTCTGCATTAAAGAATCGTTGCATTTTTCTCGTTCAAAATCAGCAATATTGAATGGTTTAAATGAAGATGAAATAATTTGAAAAGGTAAGTTCTTTATAGTATCATCAATAATATATTCAGGAATAATTACTCGAAAATCGGTTTTTTGAAGATATTTTTCCCATATTGAATAAAGATATGAGGCTATTCCTCCTTTTAGAGGCAAGAAATCCTGAGTTATCATGAGTATTTTTGGAGTGTTCATTTTTTTAAATTTATAGAAGAGATTTATTCGGATAGTCTATTAATCTAAATGCATTAATAATAGAATCTAAATCATCTCTGGAATCTAATATTTTTTTCTTTCTTAAAAGCGGAATATCTACATATGGTCTATCTTTTTCTTTTCTTATGAGGTGTTGCCAATCACAAAAAATCATTAATCCTTCTCGTAACATGTCTGTAGAAGGAATGTTTTGAAAATAAATATTAAACACATCAAAAATATCTTTTCTGTTTTTACACTCTCTCAGTAATACTCTTCCTAAATCCACATAGATATTATCCCAATGTACATGTTCATTATCATAAACAAATAATATATTATTATGAATAGTGGTGTTTAAACTACTAAAATCACCATGAACTAATGATTGACCTAAAATATTTTTTTCTTTATGTATTTCTTTTAGTAATAAGATCATATTATATAAAGAAGGTTTATGATTATCAAACGACACATATTCTTCTAATATCCAATCTGTTCCCACTAAAATATTCTTACCTAATGAAAACTTAGACATTTTTTTAATTGCTTCTGCGGAACTATATTGGCTGCGATTATAAAATATGTATTTGTTATTATTAGCTTTTAATACGCTTTTAGAACCTAATACTGAATCGAGAACATATTCGCCTATTTTTTCTTTTATCTCTTGATTATTTATCATTTTTTATTATTTGTATAATTAAACTTTGTTAAACAATTTTTTATATTCATCAAATACATAATTCCAATCAAACAGTTCTACGGCTCTTTTTCTACCATTAAATCCTAATTTGATTCTTTCGAAATAATTATCTATTAAATAATTAAGTTTTTTTGCAGCAGCAGAAATATCTTTTTCAGGAATTAAAAATCCTGTTTTTTCATTTATAACAATTTCAGATATTCCGCCAACATTTGTTGCAATTATGGGCAAACCTGATGCAGAAGCCTCACATAAACATCTACCCATAGTTTCAGTATGTATATATGAAGATTCTCGCTCATATTTACATAAGCTTATTGGCATATGCAATAATATGTCCGCAGTTTTAAAATACTCCGGCATAAGCTCTATTCTTTGAGCACCTACTATTTTAATATTTTTTATAGGATTACTTTTGATATTATTCAAAATTACTTCTTTATAAGGACCGTCTCCGATAATGGTATATGAAATATTCTTTTTAGAAGTATCCATAACTTTTCTTATTGTATCTAAACAATATTCTATTCCTTTAAATTCTACTAATCTACCTACAGTTAATATATTTACACAATCAGAATTATCTTGCTTTTTAGGTAAAAAACTTTTACAATCTACTCCACCTATAACCTTTTTTAATATGCTTTTTTCAATGCCTACCGATAACATTCTATTTAACGAATATTCACTATTGACAATTAAATAATCTGTATATCTATTTAACATAGTTACAAGTTTTGATCTAGATTCTTCTAAAGTACAGTTGTCATTAATTCCTTCACCAATCCATCCTGCGATTATATCATTACCGCCAGTTCTTATAATTATTTTTGTATCAGGATATTTTTCTTTAATAATACTGCATACAGGAGTCCATGTGGGACTATTCATATATAGAATGGTTTCAGGAAAATTCGAATTATCCATAATGGTTTGCGCATCTTCTTTAAAATCTCCTGATAAAATGGATTTAACTAAATCTGAAGTTAAAGCCGATTTTGAAGTATAATTATTATCGAGAGGAGTACCATACTTAATTTTTTTCTTTGTTAATATAGAACGAATGGGATTGATTGAATCGTTTAAGAAACATTTGGCAAATTCATATCCATGAGTTTCCATACCGCCAATATATTCATCAAACGTGGGACTTACAAGACATATATCTTTCATTAGAATTCACCGTTGCTTTTTAAAATTTGTTCAACAGGAATACCGTCCTTTATTGCTTTTTTAATACGTTCCTCCAATTTTGCTGATTCAAATGCGCGATTTAAAACCACCTCTTCTAGATTCTTTGGAACAATAATTACTCCGTCACAGTCTCCAATTATTAGATCGCCTTTATTTATCTGTACATTATCAATATATACTGAAATATCTTGTGCAGCAATAATTCCACGTTTTTTAATATCTCTCGCATAATTATCTCTTGAAAAAACTGGAAATTGCATTTGTCTAGTTTGGGAGCTATCTCTTGTTAATCCATCAATTATTGCTCCTTTTACATTTCTTTTTTGAGCAAGAGTTGACATTAATCTCCAAAGAAAGCATATTTTTTAGAACCACCACTTACAATAAGAATTTCGCCTTCATTCATAGATTCTATAAACGGAAGTCCTTTGTATATATCTCGATAATCATCCTTGGGAGATAAAGTTTTCAGTTTAAGAGTTCTAGCATAACCGAATAGTTTAGCTTCATGAAAATTAGGTTTTATTTCTACTGAAAGCATTTGTTTTTGATAATCCATATCATCCAGTATGTCGGATATTAATGCTGTCGAAATATATTCTTTAATATTTTCTCTTATCATGTTATTTTCCTCTGCCTTTCATTATTGCTTCCGCAATAGAAAATTCTTCTTCAGTATTTATATCGAATGATTCTAATAATGGTATCTCAAATAACAAAGGTTTATTGCCTAATCGGGTTTTAGTTTTCAAAAGTTCTTCTTTTCTGCC
>CAVZPN010000006.1:0-6359 GCA_963777125.1 uncultured archaeon
ACAATTACTTATCAATTAGTATTTTAAGCTCTCGTCTAACTTTTTCATCAATTTCAGTTGGACAACCATCCATGGGACATTCTCCGTTCTTGTTCTTCGGGAACGCAATTACTTCACGAATATCGTTAGTACCAATTATTAATGCAGTTATTCTATCAAGACCAATGGCAAAACCACCGTGTGGCGGAGCACCATACTTGAATGCTTCAAGCAAGAATCCGAATTTCTTTTCAGCATCTTCAATTGTAAGACCAATAACATTCATTACTCTTTCCTGAACATCTCGTCTATTAATTCTAATACTTCCTGATGCAAGTTCTACACCATTTAGCACCATATCATAACATGATGCACGTACTTTTCCAGGATCAGATTCTAAATATGGTAAATGCTCTTCTTTCGGCATTGTAAATATATGATGTGCTGCATCCCATTTTTGTCCATCAGCATCCCATTCAAATGAAGGGAAATCATATACCCAACAGAACTTAAACTCCTTATCATCATATAGATTTAATTTTTTAGCTACTTCCTTTCTAACATTTGCCATAGCATCATTACATGTTTTAAATTGATCTGATGCAATCAATATTATAGACTTATCTTTAGCACCTAATTCACGTATTAAATTTAATTGTATTTCTGTAGATAAATGTTTTGCTGCACTTCCCTCAAGTTTCAAATGTTTAGATTCAGCATCCTCTACAACTTTTAACGTAACTAATCCTTTTGCCTTGTAAATTTTAGCTACTTCCGTTAATTCATCAAGTTCTTTTCGAGTAAACTCGTGTTCAACTACTAATGCTTTTACAATACCACCATCAGCAATAGTATTAGTAAATACGCTAAAATCAGATACTTTAACAATAGAAGTTACATCTTTTAAATATAATTCATATCTTAAATCAGGTTTATCACAACCATATTTATCCATTGCATCATCATATCTTATTCTAGGGAATGGTATTGGAACATCATAATTTGCAGAACTTTTCATAATATTTTTTATTAATCCTTCACCAACTTGCCAAATATCTTCTTGATGAGGGAAAGACATTTCTATATCTATTTGAGTAAATTCTGGTTGTCTATCAGCTCTTAAATCTTCATCTCTTAAACATCTTGCAATTTGATAATATCTATCAAATCCAGATACCATAAGTAACTGCTTATATATTTGTGGACTTTGAGGAAGAGAATAAGCAGTACCTGTTTTTACTCGACATGGAACGATGTAATCTCTTGCACCTTCTGGAGTTGATCTAATTAATAACGGTGTTTCTATTTCAAGGAAATTTTGGCTATTAAGAAATGCTCTTGTTGCTTGCGTTACTTGATGTTTTAATGCAATATTTTGTTGCATTTTTGGTCGTCTTAAATCTAAATACCTATAAGTTAAACGAGTATCATCAGAATTATTTAATGGATTATCTAAATCAAGAGGAATCATTTCACAAGTGTTTAATATTGTTAATTCTTGAACGAATAATTCGATTGCTCCAGTTTCAAGTTTCTTATTAGCTTCAGGCTTTGCTCGAACAATTCCCTTTACTTGTATTACAAATTCTCTTCGTAAATTTTTTACATCCGCAATATCTTCAGTATTAATTGTTAATTGAGTTATTCCGTATCTATCTCTTAAATCTATAAACGCTAAGCCACCATGTAATCTTATTGATTGAACCCAACCAGCAAGTGTTACATTTTTTCCTGCATGTTCTGCTCTTAATTCATTACAAGTATGTGTTCTATACATAATTAATCACCCATATTATTAATATTAATGTAAATTACTAAAAAGCTAATTAATCCAAAAACGTTAATTAACCCTCAACAATCTAGAAAAAGAACGAGGTATTTTTAAAGTTTTTCTAAAATTCTCAAAACATTTATTAATAATACTAAACAAAGAACACTTAGAACATTAAAATAGAATATATTATACTTTATTTTAAAAGCACATAATACATTTTATTTATTATATTTTAGAACATTAATAAAATAAAAACATTCGAGGTGTTTAACATGTTTAATCAACTAACTGGTTTTGCCGTAGGAACAGAATTATCAACTACCAATATAATATTAATACTCATACTATACTTAGTATTTATTCTTGCAATCGTCGGAGCATATATTTATTTTAGTCTTGCATTAATGACTATAGCAAAAAAAACCAATACTAAAGATCCTTGGCTTGCATGGATACCTATAGGAAATATGATTCTATTATCAAGAATTGCTAAGATGCATTGGTGGCCAATACTTTTAATGATTCCTGCAATGATAAGTTTAGTTATTGGCGTAATTGCTATGACAATGGGTGCAATTGTTACTGGAATGATATCTGTAACTATCTATTTTATAGTAATCATAATATTAAGCGTATACTCAACCATTTGGACTTGGAAAATGTTTAAATCAGTAAATAGACCTGGATGGTGGTCACTAATTACCATAATATTTATGCCGATATATATAATTTTTAGCATAGCTCAAATGGCAATTGCTGCAATGATTACAGCAATATTAACTATGATAACATATTTAGTATTTTTAGGCATAGCTGCATGGGGTAATAAAAGCGTTGAGAATACTAAAAGTATTAAACCAACTATAATCAAAAAGAAACTTACTAAGAAAAAATAGAATTAGAAAATAATAAAATAGTACTAAAAATTAAAACTATTCTATTTAATTATTTTTGTTTTATTAAAATACTGCATCTAATCTTTTTTATGCAAATCATGCAGAACTTCTTCGATTTTATTTAAATTCCATTTAATAGAATCGCCTTTTTTTCTTAATTCCCCATTTCGTAAATCAAGTCTTGCAAATATTCCATATATTTCATCAACTAAATTTCTTATTTCACTAACTTCACTTCTATTTTTAGCAATGGCTTCAAGTACTGATCTTCGTCCAAGTTCTCCTGTAAGATCGCTTAGCCCGCCAAGATAAGTATAAGGATCGAGATTTAAATCAACATTTGTTGGAATTTTTTTATCATGTATAAACCCATAAAAACAGCATGCTTCACAATATTCTTCAAGTGCATTATCCATACTGTGTTTTAGATGCGGATGTTTATCTGTTATTTTTGTTAGTTCAAGTATTAATTTTTTTGATTCATCAAGTAATGATTTTGCGACATCTAATTCTTTTCGATGCAATGAATAAATTGCCGATTTACTATTTTTTAATATTATTCTTGATGTGACAATTATTTCTTCTCTTCGCGCATCTTCTTCTTTTAGGTATAATTCTATATCTTTGAATGATTCATGATTTAGCATAATTTGATAGATATTTGACTGCTATTTAAATTTATTCTTTGGAAAGTAAAAACTTAGTCTTTAGACATCCCTGCTTTTCCTCTTATAATAATCAAAAGATTTATATACTGATTATTTTATAAAACAAGTAATATGAGTGTATTTGGCGATAGTATAAACTTTTTAGTTAAGTTAGGAATATACGATATTGTATTGCCTTTCTTATTAGTTTTTGTATTAGTTTTTGCTCTACTCGAAAAAACCAAGGTTTTAGGAACAGAAACTTTAAAAGATGATAAGGGCGAAAAAGCTGAATACACAAAAAAAAGTCTTAATGCAATGATTGCATTCGTGACTGGTTTTTTTGTTGTAGCATCAACACAACTCGTTGCAGTAATTAATCAAACATTATCACAAATATTTTTATTATTATTAATTATGGTTTGCTTTTTATTAGTATGGGGTTCGTTCCATCAACAAACAAAAGAAGGATTTTTCCTTAATCCGAAAGATAAAATTCAAAAAGTTTATTATAAGCTTTTAATGGGCGCTGTATTTATTTCAATAATCGCAATATTTTTTAACGCTCTAGGATGGCTTGACGCTATATATGAGTTTTTAAAAGACAATTGGAATACTGATTATGTTGCTGCAGTAATATTCATTGCAGTAATTGTTGGATTTATGGCTTGGATAACAAGCACTCCAGATAAAACTGAGGATAAGAAAGATTAAAAGGTGATTAAAGATGGCAGGATATTATTATGGAACAGGTAATGGTGGCGTACTTGCTCAAGGAGTATTAAAACTACAAGAAATTGGAGTTCTAGATGTAATAATCCCATTCATATTAGTATTTACAATAGTATTTGCAGTATTACAAAAAACTAAAATTTTAGGTACTGAAGAAGACCAAAAAACACCTAAGAAAAATTTTAATGCAGTACTAGCACTTGCAATGGCTCTAGCTGTTGTAATTCCTCACGTTGCTGGAATGTATCCGACAGAAGGATCTGATGTTGTAAACATCATTAATTCAGCTCTACCTAACATTTCGGTTATATTAATTGCAGTTATTATGATGCTTTTAATGATTGGCGTCTTTGGCGGAGAAGTAAATGTTGCAAAATCTGGTCTTGCTGGCTGGGCAGTATTATTTGCAATTGTTGCAACAGTATTTATCTTTGGAACTGCAGCTTACTGGTGGGAACTACCAACATGGATGAATTTCATGTTAGATAGCGACACACAAGCATTAATTGTAATAATATTAGTATTCGGTGCATTAATAGCATTCATTACCGGAGATAATAAACCAAAAGATCCTAAAAAGTATAGTACAATTGAAGATCTGGGAAAAATAATGGGTTATAAGAAGGACTAAACAAAATGGCAGTATTTTTAGACGTTAGCATAATAAAGAATTTTAGTGCAGTATTTACATTTATATTAGTATTTGTAATAATGTACGGATTAATGCAATCTCTAAAATTACTTGGCGATAATAAGAATGGTCCACACGCACTAATAGCTGTTGTTGTGGCATTTTTAGTTTCCATGTCAAGTGGAGTTACAACTGTTCTTCAAACATTTACACCATGGTTTACTATTTTAATTATTATTATTTTTTTCATTCTTTTTGCAGTTAGAATGTTTGGTGTTGATACAGCAACTATTACTAAAGCATTCGCAAATAACGGCTCTATTCTAACTTGGATTTTAATTTTTACAGCAGTTATTTTACTATTTGCATTTGGTGCAGGTTTTGGTCAAACAACTTTAGATGAAGGTCAAAAAGGCGGTAACACAACTAGTATTGCAACAGGTGCAACAACTGTTCCAACTGATACTGGTAGTTTTAGTCAAAACCTATACAATACACTATATCATCCTAAAGTTCTAGGCTTAATATTAATCATGTTAATTGTTGTTATTGCAATGATGTTCTTAACTGAAGCAGATAAGTTGTAAAGGCATAAAATATTAAATTATAATATTATACAATTCTAAATAAATACTAATTTTTCGTAAATTTTACGGTTTTTTCTAAGAAAGAGATATAAATAAAATAACATTTACATAAATATACTACAAACTAATAATTGTTCATAAAATTTATAAATACTGTTTCATTAACACAACATATGTTGCAAAAAAGAAACGATTATGAAGTTATTGAATTACTATTAAAAGACTCAATGCATTTAAGACAATTAGCATTAGAATTAAAAATAATACCATCCACAATGATGCGCATACTAAAAAAGCTAGTTGCAGAAAATATAATAGATTTTAAAGTTGAAGGTAAAAATAATACTTATTTCATAAAAGATACTTTAGAAGCAAAAAGATATATCTTAATAACAGAACAATATAAATTTATAAAAATAATCACAAACAATACCATAAGAAGAATAAGCACTGAATTAATAGCTCAAACAAAGGGAGAACTAATAATCCTATTTGGCAGTTATGCAAAAAACAACTCAAAACAAGATAGCGATATAGATATTTATATTGAAACAAAAGACAACATACTTAAAGAAAAATTAAAACAAATATCATCAAAATTAAGTATAAAAATAGGCGCATTCAACAAAGAAGGATTATTAGAAAAAGAGATAATAAAAAATCACATATTAATCCAAAATAGTGAAAGATTTTACGAACTCATAAAATGAAAGATGAAGATTTTTTGAAAAAATTAACTACGGAAAGAAAAATAGAATTGGTAGACACAAGCAAAGAAATATCACTATCTTATGATCAAAAATCTAGAAATACTTTTCGGGCAGCACAAATACTAATAGAACAAAATCTTCTAGAAGAAGCTATATCAATGATATACTACTCAATGTATAACAAAGCACAATCGTTATTATATAAATGTGGAATAAAATGTGAAAATCATAATGCGACAATAATTATTCTAAAAGAAATATTTAATATAGATAATAAAAATATCAGTTATGCAAAAACAGAAAGAATAGATAAACAATACTATACTAATTTCAAAATAGATATTGAAGATTTAAAAAAATTAATTATACTTGCAGAACAATTTATAGAACTTATAGAAGCTTT
>CAVZPN010000007.1:0-7613 GCA_963777125.1 uncultured archaeon
TTCACCATCTGGAAACTTATGCGTTATAGCGTCCTTGGTAAGACCGGCTATAAACTTCTTCCTATATATCTTATTAATCCGACCACTAAATAGAATAGCTAATTTAATTCGCCAATATTCATCCATAAATTAAAGTATTAAGAGACATTTAAAAAGTTTTATAGTATATTACGATTCGATTTCCGAAAGGTGTATATATCCCATTTCTAATTAGCCCCAACAAAATTCGAATTATTTTTTTAGTGTACATATACATTTAAATATAACCTCATCTATACTATTATTAGAATGAGCAACTAATCACTCTCGATAATTACGTTTTTATGTAATATCGCTGGGGGCTTTCATACTTCTTGAGTATAGGGCTCTGTCTCGTATCAAAACATTTAAAATATACTTGAGTTTAAGAGATATTATGAGAATATTTATTACTGGAAGTTCCGGATTTATTGGGTCTGAATTAATTAAATATTTATCTAAAAATAAGAAATATACTCTTATTAAATATGATTTGGTTAATGGTCAAGACATTCTTGATTATCCTAAATTAAAAAAAGCTATGAGTGGATGCGATATTGTTATTCATCTTGCAGCGCATAGAAAACCTTACGAAGATAAAACTTTTGAAGATTATTTTAAAACAAATTGTGAAGGAACATTTAATGTTGCAAAAGCAGCATTAGAAAATAAAGTCAAAAAATTCATTTATTCAAGTTCTACAAGTTATTATGGATTTGAACAGGGTATTCCTATTCAAAAACCTGTTAAAGAATCAAATTTTATTATAACTCAACATTTAAAAGAATTAGAATTAAATTGTCGAGATTGCGATATATCTTATTCTACAAGTAAAGTTATTGCTGAACAAATTATTGCAAATTATGGTTTACGAAAAAAGTTCGAAGTAATAATACTAAGATTTGGGCCGACAAGAAAAACAGGAGAATATAGGCCATTTGGAGAATTAAAATTACATCTTAAAATAGAAAATGCCATCCAATCAATAGAGAAAGCTATTTTATCAGATAAAAAATTATGGTATGAAGCATTTACAATTACTGATAAAATACCTAATGTAGATATTTCTAAAGCAAAGAAACTTCTTGGATATATTCCAGAATAATTAAATTTAACTAACTACTTACATCTCTATGTAATGGAGGATGTAAAGAATTAGCATTAACAAATTCGAGTTATACTCTCTTAATTAGAACTGATTAGAGGCTTCTTTTATTATCCTTTAATCTTACGCAGCATCATGATTTTCATTCTATTATATCCATCGCCTAAATAAATACTTTCAGAATCAATGGCGGGCAAATCTATATCAGATATAATTTTATTATTGTATTTATTTTTCTTTGCTCGAGTGTATTTTTCTTTATCAATATTTGATAATTGATATTTTAATGTGAAAAAATCTTTTTCAAGTGTTGTTTCTAGTCTTGAATCTTTTTGTGCAAGTTCAATAAAACAACTCATTCCTGCATAAAGTGCTTCATCTGGATAAACTAGTATTGCGCATCCATTTTCTTTAAGCATTTGATGATATGCATTAATAATTTGCGTAGCAGGTTTTGTATATTCTTTGAGTTCTCTTGCTTTTGCATTTAAAATACATTTTGTGGTATTAACTTCATAAATTATATCGAATGCATTTTTAATTGTTGTTTTAGTTACATCTCCTATTATTACATTAGGCGTTTTTGCATGAATGCCAATATCTAAATAATCTTTAAAATTTTCCATGTATTCATTGATATTACCATGACATGCCATAGTCCAAGTTGGTTTGTCATCAAGAATACTTAATGTTCCATTAATATTTAACATCTTGTTAGCAAAATATAATGGACTTGGATCTTCACGCACATACATGTTTGGTCCAACTACAGCAACATCTTTGCTATCTAAAGATATTTTTTCAAGATAATCATTAATTGTAGACATGATGTTGAGAATAATATTATATTTAAAAATATGATTCTTTGACAAAAAGATAATAAAATAAAAAATAAACTATTTTTTCTTATTAATACAATAGCTACATATTTTATTTCCTTCTATTAGTAGCATATTGCATATTTCATTCTGTTTTTTACCGCATATTTTGCATTTAAAGTAGGATATTTTCATTTCCATAGTTTAGTTGGTTCTACTTGATATTTTGGTTCTAGTTTGCATCCTGCCTCATCTGTTTCGTATATTACTGTAAGTTTTCCTAGCCATTCAGTATTTGCGCTACCTTTATTTTTTGAAGCAACATTCCATACCATATCTGCTAATTCATTTCGTTCATGATAATGCTCTGCTCTGTATGTATGTGGAGTTATGACTTCTAAGTTTTTATTTAGTTCGTATTTTTTTCCTAATTGATTATAGGCGTATAATTTATTTATTATTGCTTCAGTTTTTAAACTAATATTTTGATATAATTCCATTGTAGTTGATTCTATATCTATTTTTTCATTATTTGATTTTCCTATATTTCTACGACTATTATCTGCTTCTATTTGACGTTCTTTATCTGTAACGTATTGTTGTATCATATCTTTATAGCTTAAATCCCATGTCTCTTCTGTTGGCGTTTCGAATTTTTTTTGAATTCTTGATTTTATTACTCTTACATGTTCTTTCTTTTTTGCTCTTCTGAATGCTTCTTTTACATAGGAATAGCCTGTAGCAACTAAAGGAATTCCGAGTGTTGCATATCCTGCTAGTCCATACGTTTCAGTCATTTCTTTTGTTGCAATATAATATCCAAGGCCTGTTGTTCCAGCAACAAATAATGTTGCTAATCCTGCAAGTCCATTAGCCCTATTTTCTAATCTACCATCATTACATTCTCTTACCCATGTTGGTATTCCATGAAGAGCATAAAAACCCATTTTTATACCTTTGTAGACTGGATCAACGTCATCTTTCATATTTCTTATACCTTGTTTAATTACTCTTGACCAAGAAAAATTTATTTCTTTTTCTAAGTCTTTTTTCTCAGCTATAACATTTGTTTTATTTTCATTATTTTTGTTTTCTATTTCATTTTTCATTTTTACCCCATTAATAATCACTTGCTTTTATGCATGGTGTTATTGTTTTTAACTTGTTAATATTAGAACGCATAACTCAGGTATATACTTAGTTATTATATTGTTATTACTGGTATATACATATATACTTTAGTTAAGTTTATAAATTATGCTTGTCCTGTTAGTGATTATGAAACGTAAAGTTGTAAAACAAGGTGCTGCTACATTAATGATCTCTCTTCCTTCAGAATGGACTCACAAATTTAAAATTCAGAAAGGAGATGAACTTGAGATAGATATGCAAGGAAGAATGATTCTTATTTCTACGCAGAAAGAAAATTTTGATAAAGAAACAGAATTAAATATTGATGGCTTATATCCGATGACATTCTTAACTGCAGGAGCAATATATAAGGCAGGTTATGATAAACTTAAAGTTACATTTAGTGATCCTAAGCGAATAGCGGATGTTAATAATGTTATGAGAGATGAAATAACTGGTTTTGAAATAATTGAACAAGGAAAGAATTATTCTGTAGTAAAAAAAGTTGAAGAAGGAATACAAGATAGTTTCGAATTAATACTTAGAAGAATATTTTTACTTCTAATAAATATGTCTGAGGATTCTTATGATGCATTAAAAAAAGGAGATTATGCAGATTTAGAAAGACTTAAATTTTTAGAGCAATCTAATAATAGGCTTACTACTTATTGTAGGAGATTTCTTTCCAAGAAAGGATACAAGTCACATGATAAAATACAATTTATATATCTAATAATTGAACAACTTGAAAAAATATCTGACCAGTATAATAATTTATTTAGTTATTTGATTAAGAATATGAAACAAAATAAACCTTTATCGAAAGAAATTTTAAATTATTATGCTGAAATTACTAAAACATTAAGAATTTATTATGAACTATTTTATAAATTTGATAAAGATAAAATGATAAGTATAGGATTTACTAAAGAAAAATTTGATAAAGATTTAATTGTTGAACTTGAAAAGAAAGGAAATGATGCAGTAATAATGCATTATTTATATAATATACTTCAATTAATATATGATAGTGTAAGTCCTTATTTATCAATGGTACTATAAAGATATTCTAATACTATTTGTATTAATTAATAATTATTTTAATATTTAGATAATTCTTCTAAAACTTTCTTTTGATATCCTTGCAGATTAGAAAAATCGTTACTAGTTGGCATATTCTTTAGTACATATTCGAGTCCTTTATCTTTATATGTTGATAATATCGGATACATTAAACTTTTGCCAGTTAAGTATACATAATCATCGTATTGTTTATAAGTAATTATTTTATTAATTGTTGTAGGCCAATTTGTTTCTTTAGGTTCAACATCGGGAGTATCATAATAGGCTACTATGCCTTCATTAACCATTTTATCTAACATTATATTTGTTAAATCTTCGCGTTTTGACGTAACAAAATCTTGAAATAGACTAGGTATTATGCTTTGTTCACGTTCAATAGCACTTAAGAAATGAAAGTAATTATCCATAAGATCTCTTGAATATTGATTTTCTGTTATGGATATTATTTTTAATTTTTCTTGCAGTTTATCGACGCGATAGTGTATAAGTTCATGATTTATAATTTTCTCTAAAAGTGAATCCGAATTCAAAGAATTTATTTTTGTAATATGTAATAAATTATAATAATCTATTTTAAGCGAATCACACCATGGCGCATACATTCCCAAAAAACCTATAGGGCTATTTTTTGGTAATATTGCAAAATTTATATTTAGCGTTTCTAGCGAATATTCTTTTTTTATTTTTGATTCTATCTCTTGTTTTGTATATGATTGTTCTTTAACCTTATGTTTTGCTTTAGCAGTTTCAGCAGTATTTAACTGTAAAGCTAATAATATTGGAAATATTATCTTCATATAGCTAATAAAAAGAATTAGTTAAAAAAGGTATTGATAATTATACAACAATCTAATAACATTTTTAATGATGACTTACCTTCAATAATTTATGGATGAGAAAAAGTTAGATATTATTGAGTCAAATGAAGTTGGACAAGAGATAATTATTAATAATTCTAAGTTTATTTTAAGACATGCTAACGACGATGATTATTCTTTTATATTTGGTTTATTAATGGAAAATATGTTCGAATCATTTATTCGAAATTGGGGTTTTTGGAATGAAGAATCGTTTAAAAAAACGCATCGTAAAACAAATATTAGAATTATAGAATATGAAGATAGAAGCATAGGATATGTCGCGCACCTCGAAGGCGATGAATGTCTGGCACATTGAAGCGATGCAGGACCTGCTCGCATCGCAGCGTGAGCCTCGCGCGATCGCGTATCTTAACTATGCCATTGGCAAAGAGGCCGAGGATCTCGAGGACTGGACGCTGGCATTCGATGCGTTCGAGGCCGGTGCGGCGGCGCGCCGCGCAACAGTCGCCTTCGACGAGCGGCATGACGGCGCGGTCTTTGATGCCGCAGAGTCTCTGTTTACCGAAGGATGGCTGTCTGGCCAGCAGCCGGGACTGAGCGATGCCGCACCGATATTTATCGTCGGCGAACCGCGCTCCGGCACGACCCTGCTGGATCGTATGCTCGACGCGCACTCCCGGGTTAGTTCCGCCGGTGAGTTGCGTCACCTGGGCTTTGCGATTCGGCGAATAAGCGGCCTTGACGAGCCCCGGCAATTCTCGCCGGAACTGCTCCGGGCCGCTGCGACGGCGGATCCGTTTCAGCTCGGCACGGCGTATTTCGAGAGCACGGCAAGCCTCAGGGGCGCGGCGGCGCACCTGGTCGACAAGCTGCCCGTCAATTATCTTTATCTGCCGCTGATCCTGGCAGCGCTGCCGAAAGCGAAGATCCTGCACATGCAGAGAGAACCGATGGATGCCTGTTTCTCGATATACAAGCAGCTGTTCGCCGACGCCTACCTGTATTCCTACGACCAGGAAGAACTGGCGCGCCATTACCTGCGTTACTGGAAACTCATGGATGTCTGGCGCGAACGTTTTCCTGGCCGCTTTGTCGATGTCGCCTATGAGCAACTGGTGCAGTCCACCGAAGACACTTTGCGCGGCGTGCTCGAGCACGTCGGCTTGTCCTGGCAGGAGCAATGCCTGGATTTCGCCACATCGAAAACGGCGGTCACCACGGCAAGCGCGGCACAGGTCCGGGAGAAACCGCACACGCGATCCATCGGGCGATGGCGTCAATACGAGAAGCGCTTGCAGCCGATGTACAAGATCCTGGCGGACGCGAAGATCGTCCAGAAGACTGCGCCACCGTGAAAGCGCGACGCGGCCCATGAACAATGGCTTCCCGCGTGCCTCGCACGCGCGAGCAGGAATCGTGATGTAATCCGGCAGCAGCAAGGGGCTTTCGCTCACCAGGCAGCCTTGCAGGAGACCAAACCGTGGACTTATTGAACAACGCCGTCGCCAGCACAAAGACCTTCCTGCCGCTGCTTGGCATGGTGGTGCTGGTCGCGGTCGTCCTGAAACTCGTCGACTGGGCGCTGAAACGCCGCTGGAAAGATAATCCGGACGCGCAGTTTCGTTTTCAACTGATCATGCTCGCATTGACGTTCGCGGGCTTTCTTTCCGTCATCCTCGCGCTGCCGGTCAATGACGAGACTCGCGGCCAGCTGCTCAGCCTGATCGGCATCCTGCTGAGCGCGGCGATTGCACTCTCCTCGACGACCTTTATCGGCAACATCATGGCGGGCATCATGATGAAAGCGGTCAAGGGCGCCCGGCCCGGTGACTTCATTACCGTGGCCGAGCTGACCGGACGAATTACCGAGATGGGTCTGTTGCACACCGAGGTGCAGACCGAGTTCCGTGACCTCGTGACGGTTCCCAACCTGTACATGGTGACGCAGCCGATGCAGGTCGTGCGTGCGACCGGCACGATCATCACGGCCGAGGTCTCGCTGGGCTACGACGTGCCACATGCCGAAGTCTCCAGAATATTGTGCGACGCCGCGACGCACGCGGACCTGAAGGACGCCTTCGTGCACGTGCGGGAGCTGGGCGACTTCTCCGTAACCTACCGCGTCGCTGGCTTGCTGGAAGATGTGCAAGAGCCTGATCTCGGCACGGTCCCGAGCTGCGGGAAGCCGATGCTGGATTCGCTGCATTCCGCCAACATCGAGATCGTCTCGCCGAATTTCATGAATACCCGGGCGCTGTCCGGGACGGAAGCCGTCATACCCGAGCCGGCCCGGAAGATCGTCGAGCCGGAGGCGCCGAAAGCCGAAGATCTGGCGTTCGACAAGGCCGCGGAAGCCGCCTCGGTTGAGGAAATTCGAAAGTCGATAGAACTCGTCGACGCCGAGCTCACGGCGCTGGGCAAGGACAAAGAGACCAGTGCCTCCCGAGAGCAGCTAGAAGACAGGAAGACAGCACTCGTCGAGCAGCTGAAACAAGCGGAAGAAGCGCGAAAGGCGGCCGATCTGGCGGAGCACAGAGGCACCTCAGGTTGACGAATTCGGCGCCCGACTGCGCGGCAAGACCCTTCGTGGCTCGGCGGTACTTATCGAATCGGCGGGAAACACGAGCGCGGTCCCGC
>CAVZPN010000008.1:0-40512 GCA_963777125.1 uncultured archaeon
TGAACATAACTATACAACATTAATTTTTGCAGACCACGGAAATGTTGAAGATCAAACAGCTGAATGGTTAACAAGTCACACACTAAATAAAGTACCATTAATTATAGTATCAAATAATTCTGAATTAAAAAATTGTAAATTAAAAAAACATAAAGGATTACAAGATATCGCGCCAACTGTTCTAGAATTAATGGGAATAAATAAACCAATTGAAATGACTGGCGAAAGTGTAATTGAGAAAAAAATAAATTAAAACGTAATAAAACTATTTTTCTTTTAAGATTTTTTCTATTTTGCTTACAGCAATATTTCCGCCAATCTTTCCTAAACGTTTACCTAAATAGTTACCAGCAACAAAAGCACTAATTCCATCAACAGCAAAAGTTACAGCAGTTGGTGCATCAGAAGCTAACCAATCAAGAGTCTCATTTGCAACATATGCTCCTGCAACAGCACCAGCAACAAATCCTAAAATATAACCTGTTCCAGCATAAATTCCTACAGTACCTTTTATCGTCTTACCGCCTGTTTTTCTTCTATAAACTAAATCTTCAAGTATCAATCCACTATCGTCAAATCCAATCATTTTAATTTCCCCCATATAAATAATATAATATACTATCAAATAAAATAATAAATGAATTTATAAATGTTTCGGCCAAGTTACTACTTAGGAGTTAACAATACCTTTATAAATAAATAGGTTCTCTAAATAATATGTCGCATAATCATTCAAATAAAGAGCGTAATACATCAGATACAGCGCTAGAAAATACTCGATTGAGAATAGAATATCTTCCAGAAGATAATTATGTATTTAGTAACGATGATGTAAAATACGAAATAGCCTGCAGACTATTTAATTGTTCGCCAGAACAAATAATAAATTTTAGAAAAGATCCTCACTTTAATTATTTTAAATCAATTAGACACATAGAAAAATTTAATGTCGAATTAAATAATGGAGATAATAAAAGTTTCTATATAAAAAATAGTTGGGAAGGAAAATACTTAGAGGGATGCGGAATGGCACTCCACAATATATTTTCGATAGAACAATACAACTTTATACTAAGTGAAAAAAAGAATTCTAAACTAATAATAACAGAACATGTTTTAGGAGCAACATTATGGGATATGGAACCCTACCATTTTAATCAAACAAACATGAGAAATTACGGTTATGCATTAGAGTTTGCTTCAATGATTGGTCTAACAGATAGAGATTCAAAAAATAATTTTATATTAACACCAGAAGATAACATCATCAATTTAGATTTCGGAAAAATATTTCAGAAACAATACAGTACTCAAATAGATGCTTGCATTAGAATACCTAAAAATCTATACACTACATTCTTAAAAAGTAGAAAAGAAGCAAAAGAAAAATTACTCACAATACTCGAGAGTAATAAAGAAAATATTGAATCAATAATAGAAGAAACTAATAATTTAAAAGGATTTGAAAATAGCATGTATCGAGAAAAGATTATACCAAGATACATCACAGATCCGTATAATACATTTAAAACTAATATTGAAAACACCAGATAAAAAACGATTTAAAATCAGCAATTCTAAATCTTTATAAACGCATTTTCAATCCTAATAATACGTCTGGGAACTAGTTTCAGAGGAGTATAAGATGAAAGTATATATTGAAAAAGACAACAAGTCTTTAGATTTAAAAAAAGATAAAATTAAATGTATTGATCTTCTAAAAGAATTAAAGATTAATTCACATTCTGTAATCATTGTTAAAAATAATGAAGTAATTCTAGAAGATGAAATCTTAGAAAAAAATGACGATATAAAAATACTTTCAGTTGTTTCAGGCGGATAGGAGAATAAAATGCAATGCTCTAAATGCGATAGAAAAGCAGTATATTCTGGTCTTGGACAAAATTATTGCAAGACACACTTTCTAGACTATTTTGAAAATAAAGTTACAAAAACTATTAGTAAATACAATCTAATAGAATACGAAGATAAAGTGTGTGTTGCAACATCAGGTGGAAAAGATAGTCTTGCAGTATTATACATGACTAACATCTATTGTAAAAAATATGGAATAAAATGTTTTGCTCTAGCAATTGATGAAGGCATTGCAGGATATAGAGATCATACACTTGATGATTTGAAAATATTTTGTGATAAGTACGAAGTAGAGTTACACGTAGTATCATTTAAAGAAAAATTCGGCGATACCTTAGATAATATTAAAGATAAAGCAATCAAAGAATTTAATAAAAAGCCATGCACTGTATGCGGAATATTTAGAAGAACACTCCTTAATAGATCGGCAAGAGAACTTGGTGCAACAAAACTCGTAACAGGCCACAACCTAGACGATGAAGCGCAAAGCTTTATGATGAATACAATGCTTGGAAATATGGCCCACAACGCAAGTCTTGGACCAATAACTGGCTTATCAGATAACGATAAATTTGTTACAAGAGTAAAACCATTATATTTTATGCTCGAAAAAGAAACAAGATTATTTGCATTACTCAAAGAATTTAAAGTCGAATTTACAGAATGCCCAAATATCAATATGTCTTTTAGAATGAATGTTCGAGATGAATTAAACACCATAGAAAATAAATTACCAGATGCAAAAAACGGTATTGTGAATTCATTTTTAGAAGTATTACCATTACTTAAAGACCATTATAGACAACAAAAACAGAAGAGAACATTTAACTACTGTAAAAAATGCAATGATGCATGTTCAGGCGAAGTATGTAATGCATGTAAACTCGAAGAAGAATTAGGAATGTTAAAAATAGAAGAAAAAGAAATTAAGAAAAATTCAGAAAAACTAAATGCGTGCGAATTAGTAGGTACGATGTTTAAACAATAAATTAATCCAAATAATAAATAACAATACTATGTCAACAAGAAAAGTTTTAGGAAAGAATTTTGATAAATTAAAGGACAAAACAGTTGTAATAGTTGGTGCTGGAGGACTTGGATGTAATGTCAGTAATTTACTTGCAAGACTAAAAGTTAATCTAATAATTATAGACAATGATATTGTTGATGATACAAATCTTGAAAGACAAATATTATATGATAAATCAGACTTACTCAAAAGTAAAGTTGAAACAACAAAAGAAAAATTATCACAATTCACAAACATTACGGCAATACATAAAGAAGTGAATAAAAATAATATAAATAAATTAATTCCGAAAAATATCGACCTAATAATCGATTGCACAGATAATATTACTGCAAGATTATTAATTAATAATTATTGTAAAACAAATAATATTAATTGGATTTATAGTGGAGCAGTAAGCAATATTGGCGCAATATATTTTATTAATAATAAAGAAAATGGCTCATGTTATGAATGTTTACAACAAGATAAAGACGGAGAAACAAGTTGCGAAATCGGCGTATTAAATAGTTTAGTTGTAATGGTTGCATCAATGGCGGTAAATGTTGCAATAAATTATTTAGTCAATAATAAAATAGAAGATAAATTCTTAAGAATAAACATGAACGATAACAGCATACTAAAAATTAATGTTAAAAAAAGACAAAATTGTACATGTATATTAACAAATGCACAAAAATAGAATATCACTAAAATGTATAAACAAAAGATAGCAACTATAAAAGAGTAAAATATATAAAGTAATAGTACAATAGTATATTAGATATATATCTGGATACTATTATAATATATATACTATATTACATCTTAAAAATAATCAAGTGATAAGTCATGATATTTTTTAAAAAAACAACTTCTTCAAATACAATTTCCCAAAGTAATAGTGAAACATTAGAGAATAAGTATACTAATGAAATAAATATCTACGATGAATTACCTGTTGCATATCAATCAGTAGATATTGATGGAAATATAATCTATGTAAATCAGCTGTGGCTTGATACCTTAGGCTATTCTAGTAAAGAAGTCATTGGTAAATCATTTGGAAATTTTATTCCAAAAAGTAATTTAGAATTATTCAAACAAAATTTTCCCAAATTTAAAAAAGAAGGTAAAACTTCAGTAGATTTCGAAATGGTAAAAAAAGACGGATCCATAATATTTGTATCATTTATTGGCAGAATAATATACGATAAAAATGGAAAGTTTAAACAAACTCATTGTGTCTTTAAAGATATAACAATACAAAAAAAAATCGAAAAACAAATTATAGAGGATGAAAAACGTTTAAAATCAATAATTGATGTTGCACCATTTGGGGCACATACATATGAGTTAAAGGCTGATGGAAGATTAATATTTATAGCATATAATAAATCGGCAGATAAAATACTAAATTTAGATCATAAAACGATGATAGGAAAAGAATTACTTGAAGCATTCCCTGGAAATGCTGGAACAAAATTACCTAGCATGTATAAAAAAGCAGCTTTAACTGGCGAACCATACTATAATCAACAAGTTAATTATGATGCTAAAGGTATTACTGGAGCTTTTGATGTATACGCATTTCAAACAGCACAAAATCAAGTAACAGTATTTTTTCAAAATATAACAGAAAAAATTAAAGATATAGATACAATAAAAAAGAAATCTGAAGAATTAGAACAATTCAATAAGTTTATGATTGACAGAGAACATAAAATGATTGAATTAAAAAAACAAATTAGAGAGTTAGAAGAAAAACTAGCAAGAAAATAGCTTCAAATAATTTCTCAAATTAAGTGTAACTTTTTAAATTAATAAGAATTCTTTAAATAATGGACTTTTACTCTGAAATGATTGATTGGATTAAAGAAACTAAGCCAACTAAAGCGCAAGTTGCAACACATAAGAAAAATTTATGTAAAAAATATTCTATCAAAGAAATTCCAACTGATATTAATATATATCTAAATGCGACAAGTGATGATGCAAAAATTATTAGAACATTTTTACAAACAAAACCAATGCGAACTGGAAGTGGCGTTACAGTAATTGCAACTATGACAAAACCAATTAATTGTCCTCATGGTTCATGTATATATTGCCCTGGCGGATTAAACAGCGCATTTGGTGATGTTCCCAAATCTTATACTGGAAAGGAACCTAGTACAATGCGTGGCATTAGAAATGATTACGATCCGTATCGAATAGTGTTCAATAGACTTGAACAATATATTGTTATTGGTCAGAATCCCGATAAAGTTGATCAAATAATTATGGGAGGAACATTTACTTCATTTCCAAAAGAATATCAAGAAGAATATGTATATTATTCATTTAAAGCATATAATGATTTCTCAAAAATGTTTTTTGAACAAAATTCGAACGGTGAATTCGTATTGCAACTTGATAAATTCAAAGAATTTTTTGAACTACCAGGAAAAGTTAACAATGATGAAAGAACAAGTAGAATAAAAGAAAAAGTTCTAAAATTAAAAGAAGAAAATATTAAGACATTAAAAGAAGAACATGCAATAAATGAAACTTGCGCAATAAGATGTATTGGCCTTACAATTGAAACCAAACCTGATTGGGCATTTATTGATAACGGACTTCAAATGCTTGAACTTGGAGCTACAAGAATAGAACTTGGCGTTCAAACAGTTTATGATGAAATATTACGCTTTGTAAATCGTGGACATGGCATTGAAGATACTAAAAAATCTGTTTCTGAATTAAGAGATTTAGGATTTAAACTAAACTTTCACATGATGCCAGGCCTGCCAACACCAAATGGCGAAAGAATAAGTATTGAAAGAGATATTGAAAGTTTAAGAACAATATTTGTTGACTCGAACTTTAGACCAGACATGTTAAAAATATACCCATGCATGGTAATGCCAGGAACTGCATTATTCAAATTTTATGAAAAAGGAATATTTAAACCAGTTGAAACAAGCGATGCTGCAAAAATTATTGTTGAAAGTTATAGGTTCATACCAGAATATTGTAGAATAATGCGAGTTCAAAGAGATATACCAACATATGCTACAACAAGTGGTGTTGACAAAACCAATTTAAGACAATATGTTGATATACTTGCTAAAAAAGAAAATGTACAATCAAAAGATATTAGAGCAAGAGAAATTGGCCTTGAAAAACTTGAAGGAGAGCCAGAATTAAAAATACTAGAATATGATGCAAACTCTGGAAAAGAATACTTCATTAGCATGGAACTTCAAAACAAAATATTAGGATTTGTAAGATTAAGATTTCCACCTAGAAGTTTGCATTCCGCAATAACACTTAATAGTGCATTAATCAGAGAATTACATGTTTATGGTCAAGCAGTAACTATTGGTCAAACTGATTCTTTAAAGACGCAACATAAAGGGTATGGTAAAAGACTTATGGCAAAAGCTGAAGAAATTGCAATTACTCAAGGTAAAGATAAAATGATTGTAATATCTGGCGTTGGAGTTCGCGATTATTATAGAAAACTAGGATATGAATTAGAAGGACCATACATGGTTAAGATGCTTTCTCATTAAAATTATTAAGATCAATATCAGTAATAGCTTTTTCTAAACTCTTTGTTGTATCTTTATCATTTTTGAAATAAGCCATATTAGTAAGATAACTATCTACTTTTGGCCCAAAGCAAGTAATAGAATATTTAACAGCAAAAGCATAAAATGGAAGTAAAGATATTTGAGAAAGAACAGTTGACAGCTCAGGTAAAATATTATTATTCATATACACTTCAGCCAAAGGATTTCTTACAAGTGGATAAGGTCCGATAGAAATTGGAAGAGAAATTAAAGTATTTCTTGTTAAATCTTTTGTTATTTCTTTTTTAGATTTACCTTCTGCCTTACTCATAAGTATAAATGTACCAGCGTAACCAGAAGCATGAAAAAGTAATTCAGCTCCCAAAGATACATTTTCAATAAGACTATGACTACCTCCCAAAGTATCTACAATATAAGCACTAGTAAAATTAGCAAGAACACCAGTACCAACACCAACAGCTATAGAAGTATAAATTATCTTTCCATCCTTTAAATCATTAGTAATTTTATTAACATCATTTTTTGTAGTTACAATAAAATCATCAGTCAAATCCTTCCAAGTAACATTGCTAAAACTATTATAAAATAGGTTAGTTATCTTATCAACAAGCGAATCATTAGAAAAAGCAGAACCATAACTAGGGTACTTTGGCCGGAACTGTGTTTTATACTCTCCCATAGAATTTGAAACACAAATAGAATTATAAATTTGTTTATTTAGTACTATAAAGTGTAGTATAAATCGTAATACCAAGTCCAGCATAACTCATAATATGTGAGATCTTAAGATTTCCCATTCTTAAAATCATTTGCAATCTTCTGACCTTTTGTTACAATATAATCTTTTGTATCAGTTAAAGACTTGGTTGTTTTATCTATTGCAAATCCCATAGGTTTTCTAAGTAATGCTACAGCTAATGCAAAAGGAAACATTAAAGAAAGTTGCGTTAATGAAGAACTATATTCAGGATCAATTCCTGTTGTATTTGAAATAAAATTAGTCATTTCACCTTTTGCAGGCTTATACATGCTAAAACTAATGGCTGCGCCAGTTGCACCAAATCTTAGCAAGTGATATGCACGGTCTAAAGCTGGCACACCTTCTTTCTTTTGTTGAAACCAAAACGCAACACCTGCGCCTACAGAATATATTGCTGTTTCTGACCAAAATGATACATCATTAAGAAATTTTGTTACAAGCGCTGCATCACCGTTATAATATTTTCGAGCAATATAAACAATACCAAAGTTTGCGGCTGCCGCAATTAAAGAACCTGTCAAAACACTACGCGTTGAATCAGTGGCTTCATTTACTGAACTCACAACATAATCAATTGTTCCCTTAATAGGTTTAACCATACGCAATTTATTTAAATCATCAATAACAGAATCGTAAGAGATTTTAGAATTAAAAATAACCTTATCTGCAATAGATTCAGCTACAGAACTATTCATTTGATTAAAATAAGGACTGTTGTCAAACATAGTAGTTAAGAATACATAATCCGTTATAAATTTATTGATAAAAATAAGAATAAATATAGAAAAGAAACTTTAAAATTCCTAACAAAAGTCCAATAACTTCATTCTAAAATATGTTTTTAACAACAACAATATTTATATATTACTTCACGGTTCAAAACCTACATATTGTATGAGGTGCGTGTTTTAACCACAAGGGGTTGTGGTTGTAAGTTTTATTTTTAATCAATAAAAGCACAATTAAAAGATAAAATTATAAAAAATTAGGGGTTAGGTGAGCGAAAATGGTAAATGAAGAAGTTTCTAATATAAAGTACGATGCAAATAGATTAGCTAAGGCATTACTAAAATCAGGTGTTGAGAAAAATAATCTAGAATTATACTTAAAAAAAGCATCAAATGCAGCAGAATATTATAAATTCAATAAGCAAGTTGAAGGATTAGAACAATTTGATCAAATGGCAACAGATATTCTAAAAAGAAAATATCTTGCACCAAATGAGACAGGCCCAATACATATGTGGGACAGAGTTGCAAGAGCAATAGCCGGAGTTGAATTGACAGAAGAAAAAAAAGAGAAATCTTATGAATCATTCATAGCTATAATGAAAGATTTCAAATTTATTCCTGGCGGAAGAATATTACATGGTGCCGGAAGAGAAGAAGTTAGTAGAAGTCCAACATTATCAAATTGTTATGTAATACCACAAACATGGGCATACTCTCATGATAAAATTGCATTTATAGATAGAGAAACTCAAACTACAATACTAGATGCATATAGAGATTCTAAATCATATGAAGAAGTTATTAGTGACTTAAGAAAATTAGGCACACATCCGGATAAAGAAATAGCACAATTGATACATCCAGCAGACAGTCTTGAAGGAATATACCAATTCATAATGGAATCAGGATATATATACCGAAGTAGTGGCGGAGTAGGAACCGATGATTCAGTATTAAGACCAAAAGGAAGTTCGGTAAACTCTACAATAAGTAGCGCGCCAGGACAGCCATCATTTATGAATCTTAAAAGTGAAAATACTGAAACTGTTGCGCAACAAGACAGAAGAGGAGCTTTAATGATTACTACCAGAGTAGATCATCCAGATATTGTCAAATTTATTGAAATTAAAAGTGATGATGGTAGAAAATATGTAAAACATGCGAATGTTTCAGTAAAATTAACTGATGAATTTATGAATGCTGTTGAAAAAGACGAATATTTTACATTAAAGTGGGAAAGAAAAGACATCTTATCACCAAAAAATGGAGAAATAACTAAAAGAGAAATGAAAGCTAGTGAACTATGGGATAAAATAGTAACACATGCACATTCTTCAGCTGAACCAGGAATAATGTTTTGGGATACAATGGTTAAATATCACAATGGAGAATATTTTGAACCATTAGAATCAACAAATCCTTGCGGAGAACAACCATTACCAGCATATGGTTCATGTAACTTAGGAAATTTCAATTTAGGAAAATATGTAATTAATGATAGTACTACAGGAACTAACAAATTTGACCACATAAATTTTGGTAAAGATGTAAAAACAGCAGTCAGATTTATGGATAATGTAATTGAATACAATATGGAAAACCATGCTCTTGAAAGAGTAAAACAAGCGGTTAGAAATGATAGAAGAATAGGTCTTGGATTAACAGCATTAGGTGACGCATTCGTAAAATTAGGATTAAAATATGATTCAGATGAAGCAATATCAACAATGGAAGATATAATGACAACATATAGAAACGCCGCATACAATGCATCAATAGAATTAGCTAAAGAAAGAGGCTCATTCCCTAAATTTAACTGGGATGGGTATAGTAAGAGTAAATTTGTAGAATCATTACCTGAAGATATAAAAAATAAAATTAAACATAATGGAATAAGAAATGTTACTTTATTAACAGTTGCACCAGTAGGAACAGGTTCAATAATAGCACAAACTAGCACTGGACTCGAACCAATATATGATATTAAAGGATTTGATAGAGACGTAAAAGATGGCGATAGGGAAGAGAAAAAGACCTATAAAGTAGTGCCTGCATTAATAAGAGAAAACTTTGATACAACTAAAGAGCTACCAACTTACGTAGTGTCAGCGCATAATATCAATCCTGAATTTAGGGTAAGACTTCAAGGTAGAATGCAAAAATATATTGATTCATCAATAAGTTCAACAATAAACTTACCTAGAGAAACGCCAAAGGAAACTATTGCACATATATACAAATTAGCATGGAAAGAAGGCTTGAAAGGAATTACTGTATATAGAGAAGGAAGTAGAGAGGGAGTATTAAGATCGAATTCAGAAAATAAAACTGATTTAGGCACAATTGTTCAAGAAACTAAAGTTGAAAAAATAATACCAAAACATCCAGCCCTAAAAGAAGAACCACACTCTAAAACTTATTCTATAAAAACTGGAGAAGGAAAATTATTTGTAACAATAACTGGAACTGAAAATGGTTTTCCAAAAAAAGTATTTATGAATTTAGGTCCTTTAGGAACAACTAAAAGTACATCTGCTGCTGTTGATGGAATAAGATTAAGTAGATATTTAGAAGAAGTACCTGATCCTGACTTAATTCAAATATTTACAGATTATAGCAGTGCTAAAAGTGATAATCCTATAGGATTTGGCCCGAATAGAGTTGATTCTATACATCACGGATTTTCCATAGCTTGGCTTTATGATGCAATGAAAAGAGGAATCATAGAAAAAGAAAATGGCTTAGGTATGGTACAAATAGGACATAAAAGTGAATCTAAAAATCAAATACATAAATCTGAAGAACCAAAAATATTAAAAGAAAATACTGAATCTAATTTAAGTTGCGGAAAATGCGGTAGTAGAAATGTTCTTCCACCATCAGGAGGCTGTCGTGAGCCTGTTTGTACGGATTGCGGTCATAGCACTTGTGGATAAATAACAAACAAAATATAACTTACACATAACATCGAGGTTCAAACATGAAATGTCCATTTTGCGGTTCAAAAGAGCTTAAGGTTATTGATAAAAGAGAATCAGATGAAGATACTGAGCGTAGAAGACGTGAATGTCTTTCTTGTGCTAAAAGATTTACAACTTATGAAAGAGTTGAAATGCTTGAATTAAAGATTGTGAAGAAAGATGGCAGAAGAGTTCCTTATGATAGAAATAAAATTCTAAAAGGCATAACCACATCTTGCCAAAAAAGACCGATTAGTTCTGAACAAATTAATTCAACTGTGGATGAAATTGAAGCAGAATTATTCAGAATGGAAACTTCAGAAATTAATAGTAAAATAGTTGGCGATATTGTGATGAGACACTTAAAAGCACTTGATGAAATAGCATATATTAGATTTGCCTCAGTTTATAGACAATTCAAAGATATTCATGATTTAGAATTAGAGTTAAAGAAGTTAAAATAAATAATAGTGATGATTAATCCTCTTTAAGTTTTGTTGCCACGCTCACAAAGATTAGTAAATACATTGATTTCCGATTTATTTGATATCAAAGTTATATTGTAAGGTTCGCAAGAGGGCAACAAAAACATATACATATATTATACTAAATATATAAAGGTAAATATCATGGATATCAATACACATATTAATAACATCATAGCTGAAAATACATTTGAGGTTAGAAGCAAAAATAATCCTGATGCATGTCCATGCTACACTAATAAACCATGTCATGATATATCTGCATCCGATTTGAACTGTTTCTTATGTTATTGCCCAAATTACGATACAGAAAAAGAGATTGGTGGATGTAAAATTAATAATCCTAAAGGTAAATGGTATAATCACGGATTACCTCCTCATGAAAAAGTGTGGGATTGTAGCGATTGCGAATATCCACACAAAGAAAGCATAGTAAAAGAATACTTAAGAACAGTATTTTTTGATCGAAAAAAAGATAATGAGTCCGATAAGGATAAAAAAGAATAAATTATTAAAAAAGAAGTAATAAGGTACTAATATGAAGCTAAAATTTATGAAAGTGGATAAAGATGTTCCAACACCAACATATTCAAGAGATGGCGATGTTGCATTTGATTTACAAAGTAATGAAGAAGATTACATTCTAAAACCAATGGGAAAAAAGGTTTTTAAAACTGGAATTAAAATAGAATTACCAAAAGACCATGTTGGAAATATCAGAGATAGATCGGGCCTTGCCGTAAAACATTCAATTCATACAATGGCAGGTATTATTGATCCAAATTACCGTGGCGAAATTGGCGTGGTATTAATAAATCTTGGAACTATCGAATTTAAAGTTGAAAAATATATGCGAATAGCACAAATGTTAATCCAACATTGTGAAATTGTTGAATTTGATGAAATAACACAAATGTCAGAAAGCAATCGTGGTGAGAATGGCTTTGGGAGTTCAGGATACAAATGAATAAAACAACACGAAAACAAACAAGAGAAAAAAACATATTATTACGAAAAATACTAGGGATTGCAACAATAGTCATAATAATCTCGAATATATTCTTAAGATTTGCATTACATCTCTATAATGATATCATATTCTGGGTAGTTATAATAGTATGTGCAATAATTGCTTGGCCAGTAATGAATAGACTTAATAAATAACCTGTTAAACACACATGAAATTACCACAACCATTCAAACAGGCAATAATTTATGATGATACAAAATTATATGTATGCTTAGCTAATTATCCAATTGTTAAAGGTCATACAATCATTGTTTGGAAAAAACCTGTAACAGATTTGCACTTACTTTCAAAAAAAGATTATGAATATTTGATGGATAAAGTAGATGAAGTTAGAAATGCATTACTCAAAACTTTAAAAATAAAAAAAGCTTATCTATTATATATGGACGAGATAAACCAAGTACACTGGCATCTTATACCAAGATACGACGAAAGAGGATTTAATGTGTTTCGACATAAACCTTCAAAATTAAAAGATTTCTCTTTAACTAATAAAATAAAAGCCCATCTAATAACCAAGCTATAATTCAACATATCATAATTCAATTACGATAGAAGCATATTAAACAAAAAAAATTAACTTTATAATACCTTCGCGCTTATTCTAAATTATGATAATTACAATTAGTGGTACTCCCGGATGCGGAAAGAGTTATATTGCAAAAAAAATAGCAAAAATAAATCCTCAACTCGAATATTTTGACTTAAATAAATATATTAAGATCAATAAAATATATGAGTCATACGATAAATCAGCTAAAACTTATGATGTTGATACAAAAATATTAAAATCCATTATCGAGCCATCTTTTAAAAATGAATATTCAAAAGATAATATACTAGAAAAATTAATTAACAAAACTATAACATTAGAAGAATTTTTAAAAATCATCTCAACAATTAAATTTAAATCAGACGGAATAATAATTGATAGTCATTTAAGTCACTATATTAAAAGCGATTATTGTATTATTGTAAAAACAGATATTACTAAATTGAATAAAAGACTAAAGATGCGAAACTATTCAAAAAATAAAATTAAAGATAATGTTGAATCAGAAATATTTGATATATGTGGGCAAGAAGCAAAAGTATTAAAACGAAATATAATAACTATAGAAAATTGAGTATAAAATACTAAACTATAAAAATTAAATTAAAGAACATATTAACATAATAATTAATTAAAATGAAAAACGAAATATCATCACTTGAATTACATTATTTGATTAAAGAATTAAAGGTAGTTGAAGGATCAAAAATAGATAGAATATACAATTCTAAAGAGAATGCTAAAGAATTAATTATTAGTTGTCATATTTCAGGTAAAGGTAAAACTCTGCTTAGAATTCTTCTTCCAAGTATAATATTTTTAGATTACACTAAAGATGCTGCTGGAACTCCTACAGGATTTGGCATGATGATGCGAAAGTACCTTGAAGGAGGAAGAATTAGAAATATTGAACAAAAAGATTTTGAAAGAGTAATAAATATAGATATAGAAAATAAATTAGATTCACAAGTAGTTAATTATCATTTAATAATAGAATTGTTTAGTAAAGGAAACATAATATTCTGCGACGATAAACTTAAGATATTAAATATTGTTGAAGAACAAAAATGGAAAGACAGAATACTTAAAAGACAAGAAACATACATATATCCAAAATCTTCTTCTAATATTCTAACAATTCCGGAAGATGAATTCGCAGAAAAATTAAAATCATCAAATAAAGAATCTATTGTAAAAGCTCTTGCCATAACATTTAATCTTGGCGGAACATATGCTGAAGAAGCATGTTTTATTAGTGGTATTGAAAAAAATAGTACGGTTAAAGTAGTTGATGAGAAAAAATATTCACAATTATATAAAAATGTTAAATTATTATTAAATCAAGAACCAAAAGCAAATATAGTCGTAGATACCATCTTCCCATTTATCTTAAAATCTCATGAAAACGAAGAAAAAAGAGAATATGCAAGTTTTAGTGATGCAATACTCGAAAATTATGATAAATTAATTCACATCGAATCAAAAAAAGATTCAAACAAGGAAGTTGAAAAAATACAAAACATTATTGCAGAACAAATGCAATTATTAAAAGAATGTGAAGAAGGCTATACTGAAAATCAAAGAAAAGGAGAAGTAATATACGAGAAATATCAAGAAATAGATGCAATCTTAAAAGTTGTAAAGGAAGCCAGATTAAAACATTCTTGGAATACAATTAAACAAAAATTGAATGAAAATCCTAAGTTTAAAAAAACATTAAAAGATATTGATGAAAAAACAAATAGCATAATTATAGAATTGGAGTAAACAATATAATTAACATCATAACAAAAAATACTCTAAAAAAAGACAACATTCATAATACCTGGATAATTACTAAAATTATAATGCGTAATCATAGAGAATAAAATGAGTATCATAAATCACACAAAAACAATTATCCCGGTAAATAATCCACTAGTTAAAAGATATGCCGCTTTAGGATGTGTATGTAAATTAATAACATTAAAGCCATCACTTAGAATTAATACTCTTAAATCTTCAGAAGAAAACATAATTTCTCGTATGACAAAACTTGGAGTAAAACTAACTAAAATACCTTATACAACTAACGGATACTATTACGAGTCGCCGTTTTCACTCGGAGCAACATCAGAATACTTGCAAGGATACTATTATTTACAAGAAGCCGCATCGCAAGTTCCAGCACTTATACTTGATCCAAAACCTGAAGAAGTGGTTTTAGATATGTGCGCAGCTCCAGGCAGTAAAACAACTCAAATTGCAATGTATATGCAAAATTCCGGAACATTAGTTGCACTCGATGCGGATCCACGAAGATTATTTGCACTAAGAAATAATCTTGAAAGATGCGGCGTTACAAATGCATTATTATATAAAAAAGATTCTAGATTTGTATTCGATTTAGGAATAAAATTCGATAAAGTATTACTCGATGCTCCGTGTAGCGGAAATTATATTATTGAAGAAGGATTCTTTACAAAAAAAAGTATAGACGGTATACGTGAAAGATCAAGATTACAAAAAGAATTATTAAAAGCCGCAATTAAAGTTCTAAAAGTTAATGGAACATTAATTTATAGTACCTGTTCTCTTGAACCTGAAGAGAATGAAATGAATGTTGATTGGATTTTAACTAAATATCCTGAAATGAAACTTGAACAAATTGATTTAAATGTTGGGGAGAACGGAATAACTAATGTTTTTGGAAAAGAATTAAATCCTGAAATTTCTAAGTGTAAAAGATTCTGGCCAGAAAGAACTGATACTGAAGGTTTTTTCATTGCTAAATTGATAAAGACTAAATAGAATCACATAACAATAAAGCTATATACAACACAGTGATTCATAATATAATAATTAAATATTTTATTCGTAATTCTTCCGTAATTTGTCGTATATATTCCGATTTTTTCTAAAATAAGCTTATTAAGAATAATAAACATACAATAAGATAACAATAAACTATTTAAAGCATATATCACTTCATATCACTTAAGGTGATATCGTGACACAAATAAGTTTTAGAGCTGAAATTGATGAATACACAAATCTCAAGTACACATTAAAAGAATTTAAAAGAGTACACATAATAGGAAAAATAGCTATGATATTTAGAGTGAATATTACTGAAAATAAGATATTATTTATAACCATAAGACACAGAGACGATGCATATAATTAATACGTATTCTTTCCGCAATTCATCGTAAATCTTCCGATTTTTTCTAGGATAGACTTATTAAGAACTGAATATATCTAAAAATAATCTAATTTGCAAAAAAATTAGCGAATTAGTATATTGGAGGTAATTAAAATGGGATTAACAACTAAAAGAGAAGAGCATTTAAAAAAAATGCCTATAATAGAGAATAAAATAACAACTAGCAAGAATGGCAGGTTTCTAATACATAGAACCATTATAACACATATAATGCCAACAGATTATTATAGAGCAGTTCTTGCAAATAGTATTAAAGTTACTGAAGAAGAATTAACGGATGAAGATATAAGCAAGATAATTAAAGAAGGCAGAGAATATCTAAAAGAGCAAGGATAATTCCTTGCTTTAAATATTTCTTATTTTAAAAAATTAAAAAAAGTGCGAATGAGCTAAATTATTAGGTTTATATAAATCGATTTTTTCTTCTAACTTTACATTTGAATCCACAATCTCTACAGGAGATCTCTTTAATCCACGTATCATCTTCACAACAGAACGATCCGGACCATGACTCATACGAAAATCACTATTTACGCCAAGAGACCACATCAAGTTAATAAATGGTTTTGACATATGATTAATATAATCTGAACCATTCATATCAATATGTAATTGTGATATTTTATTATATTGAAGAAGTCCTTGAAATTGTTCGACCATATCTTCATGTGCCCAAATCATACGTTCATCTTTATGCAAATTATTTGTATCTATATTACTGAAATTAGTTATTGGTAAACATTCTTTTTCTGAAAGCGTACTCAAGAAATATTTTACATCAAAATTTGAATCATATTTTAAGGTTGACTCTTTGCTATGATGAGTTGAAAGTTCGAAATTTTTAATAAGTTCGTCTCCTTTTTCTCGGGATAGATTAAGCCAATAAGTAGAAATTTTTTCTTTAGGTACAGATAAAACCATCTGATTTACAGGTGAACTAAATAATGATAAAGTATGTTGATTATCATAACTTAATCTACCAAAAGTTAAATCACGAAAATTTATTCTTTCATCTGCTTTTTCAAGTACAGCATCTGACACTTCACTAAAACTATGATGTGAAGTATAAGGTGATGAGTATATTGTTCCAAAATTTGGAATTACACATTCTTCTCTAATATAAGGTTTTTTTATTTGATTCATTGTATTTCGCCTCTTTAATAAATATAAGTTAAATGTAAAGCATCTAGTTATACAATTTAATACAACCACATAAAAATATTATAATACGATAATATTATATAACACATACTATGATTGTAGTATCATACACTATAGAGGTAGTAATAATCAAGCATTTAAAAAGGTTGCGAAAATTAACGACTCTTCAGTAACAAATATTTTAATTATTAATACTTTAATTATTCTTTATAAACTCCCCACATCGAAGAAAGTATTTCATTCATACTAGAATGTATTGGTTTCCAACCAAGCAATTTGAAAGCAAGTTCAGAAGATGCAACAACTAACGCAGGATCGCCAAGTCGTCTAGGAACAATAACATGAGAAATAGTTTTATTTGTTATTTTTTCCGCATTATGAATTATTTCAAGTACACTAGTGCCTGTTTGCGTAGATAAATTTACAATAATATTTTTTTTATTTTCAACAATATAATTCATAGCTTTTACATGCGCGTCAGCTAAATCTAATACATGAATATAATCTCGAACACCAGTTCCATCAATAGTTGCAAAATCATTACCATACACTTGAACATTTTTTCTTATGCCACATGCAGTTTCCATAACAATAGGCAATAAATTTCCAGGATTTTTTTCTTTACATTTACCAAAACTATAACCTGCAGCATTAAAATAACGTAATGCCGCAAAATTTATGCTTTTAGTTTTAGAATACCAATCTAAAAATCTTTCAATTTCAAGCTTAGTGAAACCATAATAATTCTCAGGATTCAAAGGATGATTTTCATCCATAGGAAGATATTTTGGCGAACCATAAACTGCAGCAGATGATGAAAAAACAATATTTTTTAAACCATATTTTGACATCGCATTTAAAATATTTAATGTGCCAACAATATTTACTGTTGAATATTTTTCAGGATGAATCATTGATTCACCAACATTTTTTAAAGCGGCAAAATGAAATACCACATCAAAATCTTGTTTCATAACAGTATCTAGTTCCGAAACATTAAGTATATCGCCTTTAATAAAATTTAATTTATAAAAATTAGAATCAAGATTTTCCTTAAATCCCGAAGATAAATTATCAAATACAGTAATATCATGATTCAAATCACATAACAAATCTACAATATGACTTCCAATGTATCCTGCTCCACCAATTACTAAAATTTTAAATTTAGGTGATAGATTATTCATTTTAATTAGTTAATTATTTTTTCTTAATAGCAGTTTTTATATCAGTTTTGGATTTAGCATCTTTTATAGCGATTTCGCGAACAAGTTTTGTTACCTCATGACTTTGAGAATCAACTTTAACATACAATCTAAACATTAAGTAAAATAACACAATTATACTCACATAAATAGCTAAATCAGTTCCTCGCCCAATACCTACAAGTTCAGATAATCTACTAATCAAATCAGGAAATAATCCTATAATAATAATTGCAGACCAAATTAAACTCCACATTGAAAATTCGCCAATGCTAATATTTTTTCCTCGCATTCGAAGAAAGGCTCTACTCCAAGCGAAAACTGCAAATAAAATTAATACTATTTGTATAATACTTAACATTTAAACCACCTTATCATTTATTAAAAAATTAATTTATATAATAATTATACTAGGACAATAAATATACAACTAATTCAATATTCTACGCATAATCATTTTTCCAAAAACCTTTAATGCCTGCATAAACCCGCCATGACCATGAGCCATTGAATAATCAGTATATAAAATTATTACAGGCACTTCTTTAAATTTAATATTTTTTTTATGAATTTCTTCAACTATTTGAGAGGCATGTTCCATCCTGTCAGATGTTATATTAATCGTTTGCGCAGCATTTCTATTCATTGCTCGAAATCCGTTATGTGCATCAGTCATTTTAGCACCATAAAAAAACCACACAACAAAGACGGCAATTTTTAATGTTAATTTTCTAAAAAAAGGCATTTCAACAGGTTTTAAAAATCGACTTCCGATAGTAATATCACATTTTTTATTTTTAACTGGATTAATCATTGCCGGCAAGTCTTCAACACGATGTTGACCATCAGCATCAAAAGTAACAATAATATCTGCGCCAGCTTTTAAAGAATAATCAATACCTGTTTTTAATGCTGCACCTTGACCACGATTAATAATATGTCTTAATGCAATAGCTCCTGAATCTAAAATTATATCGTAAGTATTGTCTCGGCTCCCATCATCCACGACTACAATATTGTTATAACCATGATTTTTAAGATTAGAAATTACTTTTGCAATACTCTTACCTTCATTATATGCTGCAATTACAATAAAAATTTTCATTTTTGAATAATCACCACGTTTATTTATTAATTTAGTGAAAAACAACTAGTGTAATTCAGTATTTTATTAAGTAGTGAAACATATTCTCTTGAATCAATAACAATCTTATTTCAGTCTTTAGTTAACTAGTGAAATATTACTTCTCTGATATATTAAATTACAGTTTTCCTAAAAGTTCCACCAATAGGAAGATAAGATACGCCTTTTTTTAACAACGCATTAACATCATTTTGTGATATCATTCTTCGCCCATCAATTATTAAATGAGGCTTGCTAGTATAATTTTCAATAACATCTGCTAACGATCTAAATTCCTTATGATCAGTTGCAATAACCGACACATCAGAATTTGTTAATGCATCTTTTACTGTTGTATGATAAGATATTCGATTATAGTTCTGATTTAATTCTGGATTAAAATATCTTTTTGCTTCATCTAATGCTAAAGAATCATACACACGTATCTCCTCAACTCCACGCATTAATAATTCTGGAACAATTTTTAATACATTTGATTCACGCATATCATTAGTATCTTGCTTGAATGCAGTTCCTAGTAACGCTACGCGCTTATTATTAAAATTATAATTTGCTTCTTTTTCTGCTCTTTCAATAAGATACGTCTTATGATACTCATTAATATTATTTACAAGCTCGACAAACGATGAATCAACGCCTTGGCTAGTTAATTGATGTGCCAAAGATAATGCATCTTTTTTAAAACAACTACCGCCTGCTCCCGCACTAATATATGAGCCCCATTTTGCAATACGATCGTCGGCAAGAGTACCTTTTCTTAAAGTATCAAAATTTACACGAGGATATGCTTCGCCAATTTTTCCAGCAATTGCTTGCCAAGTAACTATTTGAGTAAATAATGTTGCATTAGAAGCATACTTTATTGCTTCAGCAGTTTCAGGATTGGTTTCAATATAACCATCACCAGTAAAACCCGAATAAACTTTTCTTAATAAATTAAAAGATTCAGGACAATTAGTTCCAACAACAGTCTTATGTGAATGTATTGCACTATTAACAGCATCTCCTTCTGGTAAGAATTCCGGATTTGATGCAACATCAAAATTAGTTAAACCTTTATTTGATAAATAATCATTAAGTTTTCTTGCAGTACCAATTGGAACAGTACTCTTATTAACAAATAATACGAAATCTTTTTTATCTCTATTTAGAAGAACATCACTTATAGTATCTGCAGCACTAAATAAATATGATAAATCGGACTCTCCAGTAGATTTATATGGTGTTGGAAGACACATGAATAATACTTCTCTATCAAATAATACGTTTGGATCAGAACTAAATGAAAGTCGTTTTGTACGCAATTGATCATTCACAATATCAGCTAAGCCCTTTTCTGAAATATAATTTTCAAGTCTAGATTTATCATAAGAATTAAACGCTTTGACCTTATCAACGTTAGAATCATATCCAATTACATCATGGCCAAACATTGAAGTTACAGCTGCATGAGTTAGACCAACAAAACCAGTACCGATAACGCTTACTTTTACCATAATATTGCCCCACACATAATTATTAATATAATATTCACTAAAAAATGAAAACAATTAATAAAGGTTGTGAAAATACAATCAGAACAATAACTACCGAATCAATAAAAATAAGGTAATAAATAAACTAAAGATACAAATAGAACAAAAATAAATAATAACAAAATCAATAACAATATAGATAAAATTAAATGAATAGAAACAATATTAGAATTATAAAAAAAGGTAGACAGCGAACCTCCAAAGCCTTTTAAAAAAAAGCCTTGGGAAAAAAACATCGCTAAAGCGAAAATAAGAATAATATTGCTATAAAATCAATAAGAATACAAATAAAATTAAATGAATAGAAATAACAATAGAATTATAAAAAAAGGTAGACAGCGAACCAAATTTCCCAAGCATAAGCTCAGTACACAATGGAACGTGAGACCGCTTAACTTCCGAGTTCGAAAAGGGATCGGGTGTTGCCAATCTGCTATGACCGTCTAGTTATAGGAGTTTAATAATATTTATAAAGGTTTTGGATTTGAACAAATCAGGTTAAAATGAACATAATAATATTTTGCGCATACTTTCATCCGCATGAAGGCGGAGTTGAAAAATATGTACAAAACCTATTTTTTGATATAAAAGACGTTAATGTTACAATAATTACATCAAATAGCGAGAATGTTAAACCATTCGAACAAAAATTTGGAATGAATATTTATCGATTTAAATGTTGGCACTTAATGAACAAGACTAATCCTATAATAAAACCTTACGAATATAAAAAAATAAATAAAATTTTACTTGATAAAAAATTCGATTACGTAATTACACAAACAAGATTCTTTAATACTTCATTAATTGGTTGTTACTTGGCTAAAAAGCATAATATTCCATTAATACACTTTGAACATGGAACAAAACATTCGCCAATAAAAAATCCTGTATTAAATAAACTCGGAGAAGTGTATGATCATACTATTGGACGATATATTATTAAAAATTCTTCAATATGCGTAGGAATAAGTAATGCATCATGCGAATTTATTAAACATTTGTATTCAAAGACCAAAAAAGTAGAATGCATATATAATAGTGTTGATACAAGCAAATTTGTTAAAACATCTTTATTAGAACAAAAAAAATTAAAGAAAAAATTAGGCATAAGAAATGAAAAAGTAATATTGTTTGTGGGACGAATAATATTTGCTAAAGGAGTTCAAGATTTACTTGTTGCAACGTCAAGTATGAGAAATATTAAAGTACTAATTATCGGAAACGGTAATTATTTAACAGAATTAAAAACTACATATCCAAATGCAATATATTTAGGACAAAGAAACGAGAAAGAAATAATCTCATATTTAAGTATTTCAGATATATTTGTCAATCCATCATATGCTGAAGGTCTTCCAACATCAATTCTTGAAGCCGGAGCTCTTGGAATTTCAATTATTGCAACAGATGTTGGTGGAACAAAAGAAATAATTGAAAATGGCGTAACAGGAGAATTAATTAATGCTAAAGATATTGATACTTTAAAGAATAAGATTAATAAAGTATTGAAAGACCCAAAACTAAGACATAAATATGCAAAGAATGTGAAGAAAAAAATTGAAGAAAATTTTGATTGGGAAAAAAATAAACTAAAATTAAAGAAAATACTATGAAAAACAAAAAAATAGTAATTTTAAGTCTAATTGGTAGAGGCGGAACATATCATACTAATGTTCAATTGTCTAATCATTTAACAAAATATTATGATACATACATGTTAATGCCAACATATAGTGAGGCATCTGAAATATCCTCAAAAGTAAATTTAATAAAAATTAATGCGCCAACCAGTAGCATTAAAACTATAATTCTAAGTTTAAACATATTTACACATATTAAAATAATAAGACAAATTAATAAAATTAATCCAGAACTAATAGACATAATGGATGTACATCCATGGTACATAATCTATTGGCCATTTCTAAAAGCGAAAAAAGTTGTTACAATAAACGATCCTGAACTACACAGCGGAGAAGGAGGAATAATTATTGGCTGGATACTTAGAAAAATTACTAAATTCTTATTGACAAATGCAAATAGTATAATCGTTCTTGGAAAAAAACAAGAAGAAACAGTACGAAGATTAGGATACAAACAAAAAATAATTGTTTCAAAAATTGGAACATACGATTTTTTAGCAAAAAAAACCGTTAGCAAAAAGATAGATATTAAAAAAATGTTATTTTTTGGCAGAATAAAAGAATACAAAGGATTAAAATATCTACTTGATGCATTACTTTTAGTAAAAGAAGACTATAAACTACTAATAGCTGGCGATGGAGATTTAACACCATATAAAGAACAATTAAAAAAATTAGAAGGCAAAGTCGAGATACATAACGAATTCATACCAGATGACAAAATAGCACCATATTTTGAACAATCAGCATTTATAGTATTACCTTACATTGACGCAACACAAACAGGGATTGTACCAATAGCATACTCATTTAAAAAAGCAGTAATTGCAACAAATGTTGGAAGTCTGCCTGAAGTTGTAACAGAAGGAAAAACTGGCCTCGTAGTAAAACCAAAAGATACTAAAGAATTAAGTAACGCAATAACTAAAATGTTAAAAAATCCGAAGAAAACAAAAGAAATGGGATTAAACGGATATAAATTTATGAAAGAAGAACTAGACTGGAATGTTATTGTAAAGAAATTGATGAAAGAATGGTAAGCAATATTTAATAATATAAAGAATAATTACTTTTTTCTTAAAGAATTTTTAACGTGATTGTATGTTCCAACACCATATCCCCTCAGATATTTTCCTGCAACTAAATGTACAGGACCAGTTAATCCACCGTATTTTTTTGAGTGCTTTTTTATCGATATTTTACTAAAAGGGTGATTAAATCTGAATGATTCCATAGTAGAGTAAGGATTAAACCTAGTAATAAAACCATATCTTGTTTGATCATGACTTAATTTCACATCTTCTGATTCAGCGTAATATCTTGACTCATCCCATGGAACTTTTTTCCAAACATATTTCTTAAGTATGATTACTCCGCCATCAATATATAACCAATTATCCCAATCAGCATAATCTAAGTGACTTCCTAAAAACCAACCACTTTTTTTATCTTCTAAAGGATATTTTATTGTTAACCAATCATAAGTACGATTACCTTCTTTTAATGTTTTAGTACTAAGTATCTCCCAATTATTACCATATTGTTTCATTCCAGAAAACCAATCATCATGAAGTTTAATTCTATCGTGCATAACTAAAATATTTTCATATTTAGCTTTTTCACAGATCAAATTTTTCTTTTTAGTAATCCAACCTTTATCATCTTTTTGCATAAATTCAATATACACAACTTCTTTAAAATATTTACCTGCATATTTTCCACAAACAAGTATTTCATAATTAGGAATTTTTTGCATTTTAATAGTATCAATTATTTCATCAACAAGATTATCGGTTGTTCCACGAGTAACTATACCAAAACTCCAATTATTAATACCTTCAGGTTTGCTTAAGTTAGATTTAATTTTTTTTGCGATAATAGTACATAAATCATTTTCAATATATACTTGAATAATATCAATAGAATCTTTCATTAAGAAAAATAATTCTTTTTCTAAATTTTCTAAAGAAAAATGTTTGGAGACATACTGAATAATGAAATGCCCACCAACTTTTAACGCATAAAATACCTCTTTTATTAAAATTTTATAATATTTAGTATCTTGTATAAGACCATCACATAAAACGTAATCCAAATTTTCTATACCTTCAGATTTTAAAGAAAAATAATTATCAAGTTCTAAATTAACTTTCTTTGCAGAAGAAGTAATAAAAGAATTTTTACTAATATCTACTCCTTTTCCAATCAAATAAGGCAGTAATGTTTCTTTAGTTGAATCCATATAAGAATAAAACAATTTAAGAATATATAAAGTTAATTAAAATATAAAATTATTTAAATTTATACTCATCAAATTCATTTAATTTAAGTGAAAAACCATCATCACTAAATAGACCATAACCAACACCAATACGAGTAGGCCTACTGATAAAATGTGCACCATCATAAGAATCAATATAATTTAATAATGAGATCACATTTTTTGAATCTTTAATTTTAGCATTTATTCTGGCAACAGTTATGTGTGCACCCCAAGGCATTTTTAATTCAATATCTTGTTCTTTCATACTATTAACTATATTATTTGTTGTTTCTAAAAAATCCTTATTAGAAACACCTTTTAGAATAATAGTATCTTGGTTTATCATAAGATTACTATAATTTATGGAAGGTACAACTATTTTTGAAGCATTTTTTACACCTAAACATAATCTTTTTAATACCTCTTTATCAGGAATAAAGTTCAATTTTAAACCATCATAAGTAGCTATAGTAGTATGAACCGTAGGTGCAGAATAAGTCATAACAGGAAGGAAAGTAGAAATGGTTTCAGACATTTTTTCAATTTTTCTACATACACTTAAAGAATGTTTAAAATATATAGTATAAACACCTTTAGAAGATAATTGATGTTTATTTAATCCTTCAATCAATAATTTAGATCTTGATTTTTCAAACGCATCATAAACTAAAGTTTGCTGTTTCATAAATAAGGAATATTGTTTAGAATCCATTGAATCACCACGTATAACTACAACACTATAACGTACTGAAAATAATCATTTATAAATTTCATGTTTTAATTTCTTTAACAATAAGTAAATTTATTAAAAAAGTTAATAAAGTACAAAAAAATAGAAAAATAAGTATATACTATTGAATTAAATGTTTAGTTAAAAAAATAAATCAAGAATAATGAAAACACTAAAAAATACCAGAATAAAGAGCATACAACAAATATTTACTTTTTTAACAAAGAATACAGACAAAAAACTACATGCTGCTGATGTAGCATTTGTATTCGGTAGATTCGACCACAATTTAGCAAAAAAAGCTTCAGAATTATATCACAAAAAATTAATTAAAAACATTCTAATAACAGGTGGAACAGGAAAAGATTCAGGATACTTAGCAGAAATAAAAATACCTGAAGCTGCATGGCAAGCAGCATTACTAAATATAATATACAAAATTCCGAAAGAAGATATTATCCTAGAAATAAATGCTACAAATGGCGGAGAAAATTGTAGATTAGGAATACAAAAATTAATAGATTCAAAACTCAACCAAAAAAAACTAATATTAATAGCGACACCAATATCACTACGTAGAATGAATGCCATATTTGAATTAGAATCTGAAAAAATAAAATTTAATACACAAATACAACTTGTTGCGACAGATTATATCCCTAGTATTAAAAATCCATTAGATGTTAAAGAAGCATGTGAAGAATATATAAAATTAGCAACATGGCCAGAGAAAGGTTGGTGTAAAAAACAAAAAGAAATCAACACCAAACTAACAGAAATAGCTCAAGAGATGTTGAAAGAAATAAATCTTAAATAATGAATCTATAAATTAAAATAATAGCTTAAAACACGCCCACACATACATATTACTTAAGAATTAAAACGTTTCCTTATAGCAACATCACATCCTTCTAGCATGTGTTCTCTAAATAACACATTTACAGGAAATGTGTCTAATAAATTAGCCATATATGAATTTGATTTAAATGAAGTAATAACGTTTTTCCAATCTATAGAATCAATATATCTACTAACTACTCCTCCAGATAAAAATATTCCACCAGTAGGAATAAAAGCTAATGCTTTTTCTTGTAACGATTGACCAAATAACTCTTCCCAAATTTGTCTTGAAGGATGTTTATTACAAAAAAAATCATTTGCTAAATCGCAACTCCAAGTATAATATTTTTTATCATAAAATGTCATTAAGTCAGCAATAGAATTACCTGCTAAGATACCATGTAAATCTAATGTTAATTTTTTTTCTTTACGCCAGTCCAGATACTCTAAAGCAACACTATCAGAAGGATAAAGCGTTGAAAATCCTCCTTCAGTAGAAAAAACAACAGAATCATAATTTAAACTAATACCTAAACCTGTTCCAATACCAAAAAGCATCTTTCTATTTGAATTATTAGAAACATCAATTAATACTTTATAATCTTTTTTAGTAAGAGACTCTAACCCATATGCTCCAGCTTCATAATCATTCAATAATATTGCTTTAGAAAAATAAGGACTAATCTCATCTATAGAAATTGAAAAATTATTAAATGTAATTTTCGCTTTATTATTCATAACTGGTCCAGCTACTGCAATAGAAACACCATCATATATTTTACTATATTCGGATAATTTTTCAAGAAGAGAAATTTTGTTTGTTGGAAAATCATGTAAAAGAGAAATATCTGAATTAAAATCTTCTCTAGCACCAACCCTGGTATGTGTACCACCAACATCTATGAGTAAATAATTATTTGAATTCATTTGAAATTAGGAAAATTAGTATATATAAAAATATTATTAAAATATTGTTACTTTTTAATAAAAAAAATTTACTTAAAATAAATCGTCATTAACATAGGACAAATCACCATACTAAACCTCAAAATATTATCTTTATAGTAGTTAAAATTCGAAACATATATATAGGTGTTAGGCTAAACCACATAAAAATAAAATAATTTTGTGGGGTATAAATATGGCATTACTAAATTTAGACGATTATATATTTAAAAAAGACACAACAACAAAAGATCACATTGTTGCTACATACTATCTTAAAAGTCCAAAATTTCTAGCAGCAGCAAAAGCAGTAGCTACAGGACAAAGCATAGGTAATCCTGAAGTTAGAAATGATAGAGAAAGTTCTGCAATGTTAAATAATCATCTAGGAAAAATATTAGATGTGAAAGAAAATCTTCAAGTAGGAGAACATAGCGGAATAGTAAAAATAGGATATCCATTAGCAAATTATGATCCAGAATACGACGGGTTAGGACACATAATGTGTACATTAATGGGTGGACAAATGGATATTGATATAGTACAGAAATGCCATTTATTAGATGTTGAATTCCCAAAAGATTATTTAAAATATTTTAAAGGACCAAAATTCGGAATGGACTACATTAAAAAAGAAGCATTAGCAGAAAATAGACCATTACTCGGCGGTATAATAAAACCAAAAACAGGAATGAATGCAAAACAAGTAGCAGATAGTTGTTACGAAATGATGCTAGGTGGAGTAGATTTTATTAAGGAAGATGAAATATTAGGTAATCCAAGATTTTGCGATTTTGATGAAAGAATAAAATTAACTGCACAAAAAGTTAAACAATATAAGGAAGAAACAGGTAAACAAGTATTTTTTATTACAAATGTAAATGCTAAATATTCACAAGTACTAGACAGAGTACAAAAAGCATACGAATTAGGCGCTCAAGGAGTTCACATTAATGTATGGAATGGATGGCCTGAGGTATACGACGCAATAAGACAATTAGATTTACCTATAGCACTTCATTTCCAAAAATCAGGAGATAGAGTATTTACTAACGAAAATCATGATTATCATATAGCATGGCCAGTAGTATGTAAATTAGCAAGAATGTCTGGTGCAGATTTCATTCATGCAGGAATGTGGGGCGGATATCTATCTGATAGCAAAGAAAAACTAGATGCAGTATTTGATGCATTAACAGGAGATAAAGTAAATTATAAAAAAACTACACCATCATTATCATGTGGAAGTCATCCTGGAATTGTATATACTACAACAGAAAACTTTGGCAAAGGAGTTATGATGAGTCTTGGTGGCGCAATGCATGGACATCCTATGGGTACAATCGCAGGTGCAAAAGCTATGAGACAAGCATTCGATCATATTGATTCCAATATAGAAATGGATAAATATATGCAAGATAAACCTGAATTAAAAGCAGCTATAGAAAAATGGGGATATATAAAACCATAAATAGAATTTAGAAATATTTAATTTTATTCTATAGAAGAAACGAAAGTTTCTTTTTATTTTTTTAAAATTTTAAAAAAAAAACATAAATAAAAAAAAGACAACATGATAGCTTAATTCTCAAAGAGTTTCATTGCTTCATCTTTTCCATCTTCAAACTCTTCAGGAGTATTAAGTCCATATAGTTGTGCAATAGGATAATTTAATATTTTCTTACCTGCTGCTATGAATTCATTATACACGGGACTAACATAAAACTCATTATTTGTCCTAATGTTCTTTGCAATCATAACTTTAGCATATTTAATAAGATCTGATCCTTTACCAAAATAATAAGCGCCAGCATTACCAATATTACTTATAATTTTCTTCTCGGCCGTTTCAATAATAGTCATATTATCTGGACCAAGTTTTGAAAAACTATATCCAGGATTTTGAGTCATAACAGTAACTATAGCGCCGTCAGCATTATTTCTTTTCACAAATTTTAAAAAGTTATCCGGGGACCAATCAACAATCTGATCACAATCCTTCAATAATAAAGGAGTATCATTATTAATATATTTTTCCGCAAGTAAAACAGTACATATAGCACCTTCAGTAAGTTTATCAATAATTATTACGTTACATTCAGGAAATTTTTCTTTAAGAAATGATTGCATTTTATAAGAATCATCATGTTCCTTTAGGATGAGAAAAGTTAATTGTGCACCTTCTATCATAATGCTTTTAACGACCCACTCAATCATTGTTTTACCATTAACTTCGAGTAATGGTTTAGGAGTCTTATAACCATGATCTAAAAAACGTTTTCCTCTTCCAGCCATTGGAATAACTAAGTTTACTACTGGTTTGTTCATCTTAATATACCTCACTACCTATTCCTCTAACAAAAGAATATGTACTAATAAGAATTAAGAATTAAAATAGTTTATTAAGTTTATGAAAAAAACATCAAATGCATGTTGAAGAAAAAGTAAAAAAATAAAACTACAAGAGAATGAAGTCAAAGTAAAATCAGTCTAATTTTTTTACACAAAATATTTGAAACGCATATTTCGGTTTATACCTAGTATAAATCTGAGTAATATCCGATATTCTATCCCAAAAAAATCTTGGTTTATACTTAACAAGAGTCAAATCTCCTCGTAAATTAATCCATCCATTAATTCCAGTAACAGCATATCCTCGTTTTTGCATTTCCTTAGAAGACCAGCCAGACTTATGAACTTGCCAAGGATTACCATATAATGCACCTTGTTTTAGAAAACCATTTGGAGTAAATATAATAACTTTTTTTCTAGCTATTTTTTCCATCATTAAAATTAATTTTAATCCGTCTTTTTTACTTAAATGTTCTATTAAATCAAAAGCTAAAACACAATCTACGGACTTAGGCTTAAACTTCTTATCAATAGAGAGTATATCTGAAAGATAGTATTTATCATGTAAATTTTTCTTTTTACTGGCTTTTATTGAAGGCATATACGCATCTACACCAATACGATACATCTTATTATTACAGTACTGTATGGGAGAATTAGCCCCGCAACCAATATCTAAAATCGAATCACAATCTTTTGTTTGTCTACGTAATTCTTCAAAAGAATCAGGAATTAATTTAACATAATACTTACGATAAATAGTGGAAAATATGTTTTTCATTTAACTTCTCTTTTTAATCGATTTTAAAAATATTTCTAATTCTTCCGGATGATCAGTACATATTCCATCAAATCCATAATCTACTAAATCTTTCCATCGCTTTCTATAATAAGGAGCATTTTTAGAATGAGGTATTAATTCAGCAGATATTGCAAATATTTTCTTATTACACGAATGAGCCATATCAACCATTTCTTTTGTCATCCAATCAATTGTTATTTCATCAGCCCAAATAACATCTGCTTTCAAAAAATCATCTTTATTATAATTATTGCTTTGTTCAGGTAAATGTAATCCAACATTCATTTGCGGAATATTTTTTTTCATATATTCAACAAGAGGCCAAGCATTTTTATCAACTTCAAAAAAGAAACATTCCTTAGGAAGATTATATTTTTTAACTAGTTCAAAGGTTTTTATCATAGCATCTTTTTGATACATATCTTTTATCTGAATACAAATAAAAAAGTCTTTTGGCTTAATTTTTTTATATAATAAGCAAACATCCTCAAATGAGGGCATTTTCATATCTGGATGAGAAATGTAATTATAAGATTTTAACTTAGAATAAATTATATCAGTTATATTACCCTTGCCATTAAATAATCTTGAAATGTCTAGATCATGAGAAATCATTGGAACACTATCTTTTGACATTTGAATATCAAGCTCGATAGAATAATCTTTTTTCATAGCCCATTCAAATGCAGCTAAACTATTTTCAGGATGCAAATAATTTATAGCACGATGAGAAATAATGCTTATTTCTTTATTCGGAGATCGTTCTTTGATTCGTTTTTCCATTTTAGTGGTCTCCTAAAGCGTTCATAAATATTTATTCCTTCCCAATTGCCTATTGGAGCAATAAATTCTACAGGAAAAGTCTTAACTTTTAATCCTGCAGCAACCATGTGATTATAAACTATACTAACAAAAAATAAATTATTAAATTTTATACGATCATTCTTCTTTATCATTATTTCAGTATACTTAACAAATTCTTTCCCACTACTAAAATATGAAACACACGCTGTTGAATGTGTAGATATTGGAGGATTTTGTTTTTCAACAACATGCAACACATTACCTTTCTTATCTGTTGCCGTGTAACCAACTTTCCAATAATAATATTCAAATGTAGGCAATATTCCTGCACAAGTTTTTCTATTTTTCTTTACAAAGTCAGAAAATCCTGTCATATCAAGTACTTGATCGCCTAAATCAACAACCATATCTTCATCAGTATTAATTAGATCTTTAGCGAGAAGTATAGAACATGGAGCTCCTTGAGTTAATTCCTCAACCCAAATAAATGTAATCTTATTACCAAAAAGTTTTATTAATTCTTTATCAATATTATATTTTTTCTGATGTTCACGTAATAATATAAATATCGCATTTTCAAAAGAATAAGGTCTAGAGTCAGCAATAACCTTGATCATAGGTTCTCCCATAACTGGAGCTAATGCCTTATGAACATTTTTTTCTTCGAATGCAGCATCCTTACCTGCTAGCGGAATTATTACCTTCATAACGTACGAAAATAATCAAGATTATATAAATATTTCCATTTAAAACACGTAAAAAAAACACTGACGCGTAACAGTTACTAATTACTAGATCACTAAAAAAATAATTAAAAAAAAAGAAATAAGATCACAATCACGTAGTTTTTTTTGACACAACATAATATTCAGTTACAAATAAGGGAGACACTAACCTTACGAAACCAGAAGGTAAAAATCTGCCAAACCAAAATCTTTTACGAATAGAAAAATCAGCTTCAAGTATTTCAAAACCATAATTCTTTAAAATAGAAGATAACGAGGAAATATCCAAAGAATTTACATGCGTAAAATCATGATAAAAGTTAGGATGTGAAGGATTTGGCCCAAATATTATTAACACACCATCTTTCTTTAATACCTTATTAATCTCTAAAATAACTTTTTCAAATTTCTTTTTTTCTATATGCTCTAACACATGAGATGCAAGAAGTATATTAAAACTATTTTTCTTAAATGGAAGATGTTCAATAGAACTTATTTTAACACGATTATTTTTTGCGCGAGAATCAACATCAACACCCATCCAAGTAGGAAATTGATTTAACCACCTACCTGTACCGCAACCTAGATCTAAACCAGTAGTATACGGATATTTTTTTATTAAATCAAGTTTCCAATAATCCTTCTTATCTATAACATAATTTTCAGAACCATCATAATATAAATTATCCTTAACCAATTTCTTCATAAAAATATAATCACTATAATGTTTATAAATTTTTAGATAAGAATATAGAACTAAGTTCCGAAAGATATTTAAACGAATATAAGCAGGTCAAATTATGCCTAAAAATATTCCAAAACAAAAATTTATTGAAATAGTCCCGATAGCATACACTGGGTCTCTTGGAATATTAATGAAAGAAGATTATCTTGCAACACCTGCTAATGCAGCATCAGATATAGGATATGAAACAAGCATTATATCAACAGCACAATTAACTACAGGAATATATATTCCTAAATCTAAAAAAACAATAAAAAGCGACATAGAAATAAAACAAATAACTAAATGGCCCGAATATATTAAAACATTATATCAAAATAATGATTCAGTAATATTTTCTAATGATAGAACTGCAAAGTCGTTTATTGCATGTTTTTTTGGCAAATATAATATTTTTATGAGTCATCAATCTAGAAATCCGCCTATATGGTGGCAAAGACAAATATTCAAATTTTTTGTAAAAAAATTTGATGCAATAAAAGTTTCAAATCCATTCGAAATTGAAGAATTAGTTAAATTAGGAGTTAAACGAGAAAAGATACATTACATTCCACTAAGTATTGATCATGAATTTTTTGAAAAAAAATCTAGTGAAGAATTAAAAAATAAAACCAGAAAAAAGTATCACCTACAAAAAGATGAAAAAGTATTTTTATTTTTAGCAAATATTAGAAAGTTTAAAAGAGTTGGAACGGCACTCAGAGCTATGAAAATTTTACAAGATAAAAATATCAAATTCAAGTTAATAATAGTGGGAAGTGACTTTTTACATACTGAAAAAGAGAAAAATGTTGCTGAGATCTCAAAAGAATTAGGAATCACAAATAACGTAATCGTAACAGGTTGGGTCGCACCACAAGAAGCACGCAATATCATGAATGTATCCGATATATGTATAAATAGTTCTATACATGAAGGACAATGTTTAGTTGTTTACGAAGCAGCATCAGCAAATTTACCATTATGCGTATCAAACATTGGTTCATTTACATCTGTCTTTACTAAATCAGCACTGTTTCACGATCCTGAAGATTCAGAAAAACTTGCACAAAACATAGAATATTATTTAAAACATCCAAATATTGCGAAAAAACATGCTGAGATTAATAAAACAATAGTCAAAGAAAGATGCGATTATGATATTGTAAAAAAACGATTAAGAGAACTATTTACAATAAAAAAATGAAATCTAAACCTAAATATTTAATCAATGGATTTAAATTCCTTTATGACTCTTTCTCAAAAGTCGATAATACATACGAATACACATTTGCATTTCCAAAGTCTACAAGATATGATTTCATAACTAATTATTTATTACTAAATAAAATAAATCTTTCAGAATACGAAGTTATTCATATTAACTGTTGGGAAAATATCTTACATTATAATCCTAGAAAGAAATTAAAAAATCAAATAACTATTGCTGAAGCTCACGGATTTTTTGTCGGAGTAAATTTTAATGCAACACTAAGAGAATTACCTATCGAAAAAAAAATACCTAACTACGTATTAAAAATATTATTTGACAAATATATGCAAAAAAAATTAAAACAATATGATTTATTTTATGTATCCACACCCAATATGTTGGAACATGCCAAAAAAATCAGAAATGATGCAATATGGCTGCCTAATCCAATAAATACCAGCATATTTAATCCTAATGGACCAAAAATAAAACTCGAAGGAAATCCGGCAATATTTCTGCCTACAAGATTACATGCATTCAAAAATCCCTTATTTGGAATAAATTTATTTAAAAAAATTAAAGATAAATATCCTAAGGCAAAACTTCATATGATTAACTATGGTCAAGGAGCAGATCCTCTATTTAGTGCATTCAAAAAAATAATAAATGAAAAAGACGTAATCTATCATAACAGAATGCCGCACGATGAACTTGCCAAACATTATCGATCAGCAGATTTAGTACTCGGACAATTTAATGAAAATTTAGGAAATTTTAGTCTTGTAGAACTTGAAGCTATGGCATGTGGCGCGCCAATAGTCACTCTCGATAAATATGAGATTAAAAAAGAGTTTTCAGAATTAGATAAACTTGAAGCCTTAGCATTCAAATTAATAGAAGATAAAAAGTTTAAAAAGCAATTTATAAAACGAAATCAAGAATATGTGTATAATTATCATTCTGAAGAAAATGTTATAAAATCTATTAAAGAACACATTAAAAATATTAAAAAAAATGGCAAATAATTATAATAAGATACGTGTTTAATAACATTTAAAAAAACCAGCGCATTTATTATATTATGACAACAATACTCGATGGTAAAACCATTTCAGAAAAAATCATAAATGACATTAAAAATAAAATAACATTTGACGCTATTAAACTAAGTATAATTCTTGTTGGTAATAATTCTTCATCGCAAACCTATATCAAGATGAAACAAAAAAAATGTCAAGAAGTAGGCATTATTACAGAATTAATAGAATTTAAAGAAGACGAAGAATATATTAATATTATTAAAAAAATTGAAGAATTAAATAATAAAAACGAAACAACAGGAATTTTAATTCAATTGCCACTACCTAACAAATTAGAATCAGAAACACAAAAAATACTAGACACCATAAATCCGCTAAAAGATGTTGATGGATTAAGTACTTATTGGCTTGGTAAAAATTTCGTTGGAAATGAAGAAATAATATCATGTACACCTAAAGGAGTTATTAGATTAATTGACGAATATGATATAGAATTAGAAGGAAAAACAACATGCATAATAGGCACATCTAATCTTGTAGGAAAACCACTTGGAATACTTTGCCTAAATAGAAAAGCCACAGTCACATATACTAATATTCACACCATAGATTTAAAAAAACATACAATTAATGCTGATATAATAATTAGTTGCACAGGAGTTCCTCATTTAATAACTGCAGATATGATTAAAGAAAATAGCATAATTATTGATGTAGGATTTTCAAAAATAAAAGATAAAGTCGTAGGAGACATAGATTTTGAAAACGTTAGTAAAAAAGCATCATATATAACGCCTGTTCCTGGAGGAGTAGGTCCAATGACGATTGCAATGTTAATAGAAAATTTAATAATATTAAATACTAAACAAAAAAAAGGAAATAAAAATGAATAAAATTAAAACAATATTTTTTGGTAATAATATACCTCAGTTCGAAGTACTATTAAACAAAACAGAACTCAAAGCAGTATTTACCAGAGAATCAAATAATGATGAAAAAATAAGATATATTAAAGAACAATGTCAAGATAAAAATATTGCAGTCTATACACCCAAAAACATTAAACCAGATAAAGATTCTATCGCACTTGAACAAATAAAAAATATTAATCCTGATTTAATTGTGAGTGGAGGCTATCATTTAGTTGTTCCGCAAGAAATTATAGACATACCAAAATACAGTACGATAAATATTCATCCGGCATTACTACCGAAATATCGAGGTCAACACGTAATACAATGGCAAATTATTAATGATGAAAAAATTACTGGAACAACAATCCACTATATGACTAAAGATCTTGATAAAGGAGATATTATATTACAAAAAAGTTGCGAATTAAATGATAATGATACAGCATTAGATGTTTGGGAAAAAACATCTGAAATAGGAAAAGAATTACTAGAAAAAACTATAGACACAATTACACAAACAGGAAAAATTGCAGCATATAAACAGGATGAAAGTAAGGCAACATATTTTAATGCGCGTAAACCAGAAGATGGAAGAATAAAATTTAATCAAACATCAAAACAGATATATAATTTAACACGTGCATTAGTTAATCCTTGGCCAGGAGCCTACTTTATTCATAACAACAAAAAATATCTTATGGATAAAATAATAATAAACAATCATGTTAAAGGAACGGCAGGCAATATAAAAAATATTACAAATGACACCATAGAAGTATATACAAGCAATGGTAGTGTGATACTAAATAAAAACAATTTTAGAGATGAAACTATTGATATAAATGAATTTAAAATAGGAGAAGTAATTGATGATGTCATAAAGACTTACTTGGAAAACAGTAAACACATTGAAATTAGACAATTCTCCAATACATTAATAGATGATTATTCTAAACAAATTTTAAATTTTGAAAACGAAGTATTCAAAGGAGTATATGATACATGGAATTTAGATAATTACAAATATCAACTATTAAATAAAAATAGACTAAGCTACCTAATATTTGTTGATAATAATTTTGCAGGCACATTAATAGCAAGCCAATATAAAAATACTGCGCACATTAATAGAATAGGATTTTATTCTGAGTTTCAAGGTTTAGGATTAGGAAAAAACATAGTGGCATTATTCGAATCAGAAGCTAAAAAGCTTGGACTCACAAAAGTAACATTATCCAGATTAAATGATCAAGGATTAAATTCGGCATCATTTTTTAAAAATTTAGGATATAATGCATTAATTAATAAGGATGCAATACTAACTTTTTTAAAAGATAAAAATAAAGAATCAGAAATAGATAAATTTTATCCTTTAGATAAAAAAGAAGTATTACTAATATTGGAGAAAATATTATGAACCACACAACAAATTACGATACAGAAATCTTTTCATTAATTGAACAAGAAAAAAAAAGACTTTCAGAAGGGTTAGAATTAATACCTTCAGAAAACTATACGAGTCAAGCAGTTCTAGACGCATTAGGTAGCGTATTAACAAATAAATATAGTGAAGGTTATCCTGGCAAAAGGTATTATGGTGGAAATCAATATATAGATCAAATAGAAAGTATAACTCAAGAACGTGCAAAAAAATTATTTAATGCAGAGCACGTTAATGTTCAACCATATTCAGGATCCCCTGCAAATTTTGAAGTATATTCGGCTCTCGCCGGCATAAATGGTAAAATTCTTGCAATGAAACTTGACATGGGAGGTCATTTAACTCATGGACATAAAATAACTTTTAGTGGTAAATATTTCCAATTCTCACATTATCCTGTTGATCCAAAAACACATTTAATAGATTATGATGAAGTTAGAAGACTTGCAAAAGAACATAATCCTAAAATAATTGTTAGTGGTGCAAGCGCATATCCTAGACAAATTGATTTCAAACAATTTCATGAAATAGCACAAGAGATTGGAGCAATAAGTATGGCTGATATATCACATATCTCAGGATTGATAGCAGCAAACGAGCATCCAAGTCCATTTCCATTTACTGATGTTGTAACAACAACCACACATAAAACTCTTCGTGGACCAAGAGGCGCAATGATTCTTTGTAAAAATGAATTTGCAAAAGCAATTGATTCATCAGTATTTCCAGGTTTTCAAGGAGGACCACACAATAATACAATTGCAGGAATTGGCGTAGCATTACATGAGGCTTCTACATCAGAATTTAAAAATTATGCACGTCAAATAGTATTAAATGCTAAAGCACTTGCTGATAATTTAATGGATGAAGGATTCAATCTTGTCAGCGGTGGAACTGATAACCATCTTATTTTAATTGATTTAACAAATAAAAATATCACAGGTAAACAAGCAGAAACTGCACTTGATGAATCAGCAATTACAGTTAATAAAAATGCAATACCATATGATTTGAGAAGTCCACTTGATCCATCAGGAATAAGAATAGGAACACCATTTATAACAACAAGAGGACTTAAAACTAATGACATGAAAGATGTTGCAAGATGGATATCGGTAGTGATTAATAACCATACAAATACTGAAATTAAATCTAAAGTTAAAGCAGAGATTTTAGAAATGTGTAAGAAGTATCCATTATAAATAATTAAAGTATAATATAATTAAAATATACCCTAGTAATGTAAATGCTACTAGTTAATTTCCACAAATCTTAAAAAGGCAAAAGGTTTTTAATGATTATTGGAGTTGATATTTATGAAAATACTAGCTATTGGCGCTCATCCTGATGACGTAGAACTTGGTTGTTTTGCAACACTTGCAAAATTACACAAAGAAGGACATGAAATACACATACTTGTATGTACAAATGGCGAATCAGGAAAAGTTGATGAACAATCAATTTCCAATAGACTAGAAGAAGCAAAAGAATCAGCAGCATTAATTGATGCTAAAATATACTTCGGTAATCTTCCAGACACAAAACTTAGTGATGGAATAGAAACAATTCTAGTATTAGAAAAGCATATTAAAGATATAAAACCAGATATGTTATTCTTCAATTATAAAGAAGATATACATCAAGATCATAGACATCTTGCAAGTGCAGTAATATCAGCTACAAGATTTACTCCAGAAAAAATTTACATGTACGAATCACCATCTACATCAAGAATCATTTGCACCAAGTATATATTTTGATGTAACAGACACATTTCCAACTAAGATTAAAGCAGTAAACATTCATAAATCACAAGGTAAAAAATCATACATGGCAAATAGAGCAATTACTGGCCTATCAGAATTTCGAGCATTTGAAGTCGGACTTAACGATAGATTAGTCGAAGGATTTGTACCATTAAGAATAATAAATAGGTAAATATATTATAACAATATATAACAATACTAAACTGTTATTAAAACACTAGAATGACAATCGTAACCATTCATCAACCTAATCATTTACCATACTTAGGATTCTTTGATAAGATGATGGATTCAGATATATTTATTTTATACGATAACACTCAATTTAAGTCTGAAGATTTTCAAAATAGAAATAGGATAAGAACCAATAATGAGCAAGGATGGATTTGGTTAACAGTTCCAATTACATATCAATTTGGAACACTAATAAAAGATGTTAAAGTAAAAGATCAACATTTTCTTAAAACACATTGGAAATCAATAGAAGCGAATTATTCTAGAGCTAAATATTTTAAAGAATATAAAGATAGATTTAAAAAAATCTACGATACAGAATGGGATAATCTTAATGATTTTAATATAGCACTAATAACGGAAATAAGAGATGCATTTGGAATTAAAACAAAACTAGTGAGAGCATCAGAATTAATACCTGAATTAAAATCTAAAAGTACTCAAGCATTAATTGATTTATGTAAAGCAGTAAATGCGACAAAATATATATCAGGAGCTGATGGAGAAAAATACTTAGAGATACAAAAATTCAAAGAAGCTAAAATAGAAGTAGAATTTCAACATTACAAACATCCTGTATATAATCAAGCATTTAAAGATTTTCAACCATATATGGGAGTGATAGATTTATTATTTAATTACGGACCTGAAAGCTTGAAGATATTAAAAAATAACACCAACAACTTATCATAAGAAATAAATTAATTCAATATAATACCTAATAACCTATTTTTTTCTTAAAATTAAGGAGTTTATGTCTACAATAGTTACTTCTTTTGTAATTAATAATATCCCACCATAAATAGCAAGCAATACGCTAAATGCCAAGTAAGTGTAACATA
>CAVZPN010000009.1:0-4123 GCA_963777125.1 uncultured archaeon
GAGACGCAGGTATTACGGTTAAATCTTATGGAGGTATAACTGAAGCTACAATCACAGATATAAGTAATTCTAATAAGACGTACGAATTTAGCAAAAATGCTATATTAGATAAAGCACAACAATTACAAACAAGAGAATTAAATACCAATCAAGAAAAAATATTAAAATTAAAAAAATGGGATTCTGTTTTATTTATAATTCAAATTATCATAATATTGTCAGTTATAGCAATAAACATGAAATGGAGATTTAAATAAAATAGGATTTTAACAATGCCTAATAATTTATGTAAAAAAAATATTAAATTTTATTATGCCAGAAACAACAATAAACAGAACAAGTAGCGAAGAAATAAGACAAAAAATACTAAAAATCAGCTACGCAGAACAGAAAAAAAGGATACTCGAGAGAATACTACATGAAAACAAACGCCAAAGCAAACAAACTTTCACACTAAACAAACACGTTAGAAATCGATTAGAAAAACTGGCGGTGACTAATGAAAGATGAATATTTAGATTTTGAGAACATAATAGAAGAATCTAAAGAGTTCTACAAAGATTTTAATTCTGTTAAGAATATGAACGCATTTCATAAAGAACAATTTTTCCGCGATAAAGCCAAAACAATCTCTAAAATGTTTCAATTAGTCGAGTTTGATTATTCCTATATAGATGAGATGCAAATTTATTATGGTGTTATGGGTCTAAGCTTTGAATTATTAATCAAAATATGCGTGTTAAAAATGGATTGGAATAACTATGTTAATGCTTATCTACAAGACCATAAGAAACGCAGTTTTGAATACGCAAAACAAGAACTAGTAAAAGACTTAAAGAATAAAATTAGTGAAACTCAACATTTGAGAATCAAAAATATTTTAGATTATATTCAATTACAAAGAAATAATTTTCTACATAATCCGCTTAAAGGTATAGACCATTATGCAATGGCTAATGAATTATTTATGTGCGTCGCTGTATTAATACAAATTTATGATATAAATATATCTGACGAATTGAGAAGCATTATTATTCAAAAAACCAGAAAATATGATTATTCTAATGGGAAGGATTTTGAAGAAGTTGGATTATATGAATATGTTGAAAAGCTTAAAAAATAATTATCCTATTTGTTATTCAACTTTCTGTAGGCATTATTTCATAATTCGAGAATATTTATAAATGCGGGTAGTTTTTATCGTATGAGTAGTGGGGGTAGTATCTTAAAATGGTATTAGATAATTACTATGTCGTTGCCTTTGTCAAAAATCTTTTAGTTACTCAGCCCAATACAGGTTTACAAGAGTCATTTATTACTCTTATTGCGACGGTATTAGCTATTCTGTTTTCAATACTTATAACAATAGTTGCTAACAGTTCATCAAAATATCCTTCAAACTTCATACGTGATTTGACAAAAGACTTCAAAACCCAACTTCTTTATTTTGGTTTTGCAACCATAATGGTTTTGGAGGTAATTTTCTACCATAAAAATTATTCGTTCTTTTTTGTAGATGTTGTTTTAATGATTATTTTATTAGTGGGACTGTACTTTTATTGGAGGCACATATTGGATTTTATTGACCCCGAACAGGCAGTAGGAATCATAAACGAAAAAAAATGGAACTATGATGAAAAGACCAAAAAAGAAATTAAACAAATTGGCGACTATGTAACTATAGGAATAAAAGATGGTAATCAAGTATTGACGAATAAAGCTTTTGATAAACTGTTAGAATTCAATAAGGAGTTAAAAAAATGATAAACGATAAAGAAAAGGTTTACGAATTACTTCTTATTGAAGCAAATAAAATAGTAGAATCATTGTCGGAAAAATATAGTTCCGAACAGTTGCATAAACTTAAAGATTTTTTATTGATTACTGATTATAAATTTCTTAATAAAAATAATAATGTTACAGACATCTTTTTAAGAATAAATTATACTCTAGAAAAAGCAATATTTCTCGCCATTCAGAATAGAGATGAACAAGGTCTAGTTATTTTATCTAGAATATATTGCGACAATACGAGCTATTACTTAGATAAAATACTCCCCGAAACATCCGAATCTACAGAAGGAGGAAATTATCAAAATGAATTTTTAAACTCTATGACATTTTATCGACGCTTTATTGACAGAATAAGCTTAGAAAACATTCTGTCTAGTGAATTAATGGAAATCATCCAAAAAATATCCAATCATTTTATTAGAAATAGACTATTACTAAACTGGTTCAATAATACTAGATTCATTCTAAAATATAAAAAAGAAGATAATATAGAAATTACGGCTAAACTTAACAAAATAGATGAATCTATCCTATATAAACAAGACATTGCCAATGCAGAACTATTTTCAGCTTTAAAAACGCTGTTTCGCTCAATTGTCAAAACTAAAAAGAAGGTTTATGCCAGGGCAATTATCGATAATCTAAGACAATTATTTTTCACGGAGTTAAGAACAGATAATAAAGGCGGTTTAATTGAACAATTATTCGAGATTCATTCAGAATATATACAAATTTGTGTGGATGAAGAATCAGATTTAGCATTCATTTTAGTTTACACATTTAGAGACGTATTAGATAAAATATATGACCCTAGTAAAGCATCTTTAGATAATGCTACGCTTATAAAACAAGAATACCTTACAATATATAAGAAATATTTTGACCGTGGTTTTCGCATTATAATGTCTTCAGCATCTTCTCAGAAGTATAAAACAAATATTTTTGATGCTGCAATTGAATTCTATAAAGATTCGAGTGTTTTCGAAGACTATAAGACCATAGAACCATTGTTATTATCTAAGTTATTTTATGTTTTAGGTTGTTATTGCTTAGAAAAAAATTATTACGAATATCTATCCATCATCTATGAACATTCTATTTCTAAACCGAAAGAGTATGTTCTAATCGGAGAAAAACCACTTATCCCTAATGACTTAAATAGTTTGATAGATCTATTAGCTACCGCCGAATATCAACTTCTAGAATCAGAAAACATTAAAAGTGAATTTTTCTTATTGTCAATAATCAAAATTCATAAAATTAGCAATTTAAAAAAGTTTAAAGAACTATTCATTTCACTTAATGAGACTACAGAAATCAACATTAAACGAATGCAGACCATTATGCTTCATAAAAGAAACTTCGAAACTCTAAAAAGAAGATGCGAAGATATTGATATTCAATTTAGAGACATTCTAAAGACGAAAATACCATCAATCGCTAAATTCACAACTATACTAATTAAAATAACTAATGATTTTGACTCTAGAATCGCAGAAAATGACAGGCTTAAAGATTTAAGCTCTGAAAAAATAACTAGTTTTATAGATTCTTTGTTTCAAACATATGAAAAAACATCTATCATAGAATCTATCACAACACCAGAAACTTCTGAAAAGCCATACACTCCTTTATATAGTAAGACCAAGCATGATAAAATCTGGTTTGTAGATGTAGCAGGTACAACAGCATATTCGACAGATAGTATAGGTTCAAATATTGGAAGCGATTTTGCAAGATATGAATCCTATTTAATTGCAGAAGAATTGAATAAAGAATCTCAAAACTACGATTTGAAAGATGAAATATTTGAAAATATTATCCAAAAAGACATCAAATTTGAGAATACCGAATATATATTGCTTAGTCCTTACACCTTCAATTCTAAAATAAGGGCATTAATTAAATATGAGTACGGAATAAATTCTTCTAAAGAGTTTATTGAATTAAACAAAAAGAAAATTTTTATATATCACTACATAGACCGTTCGAATATTAATAAAGCGTTTTTATATCCTAAATCCGCAATACATTATAAAAAGGAATTATTCACATTTAATCCAATAATTGATTCAGAAGATGTGATAAAGGACAAACCACTCGAGGTTAGATTCAAAACCATAACAAACATAAGTGACAATGATGTAGATAAAAAGCAACTCACTGAGAAAGATGTTATAATTCAAATTAAATACAGTTATTTCTTAGATGTTAAAAAGAATAAAGTCCTCTCTTTTTCTTATTGAGACTATCAAGTATCTAAGGTATCATCGAAAACATTTGACCATTTAGATAGGTATCTATAAAGAGATATTTCCTCCCAATTCAA
>CAVZPN010000010.1:0-3551 GCA_963777125.1 uncultured archaeon
ACTAGCATAGTATCTGCGCCATTTCCTAATTGCTTTGCAATTTTTGATGGGAATGTTGGGCCAAGTCTAACTATTTCTAGAATTTTTTCTTTAGGGATATTAGTTAGTGCACACATATAAGCTAATATATTATTGTGCTTTAAAAAAGTTATTGTTAACTTTGAAATATTATTCGATAATTATGCTTTAGTATTTTAATTATCTAACTATATTTAATTACGATCTTAAATTATGATATTAATACATTTTATTTAATATGTCTGCTTTTGTTATTACTCCAATAAATTTTCCTTTATTTACGACAACTAAGATGCTGTAAAATTTTAATAAATTAAGTATTACTTTTATTCTCGTTGTTTCTGCAATTATTGGGGGTGCATCTTTCATAATCTCTGAAACTGTGCTTTTATTCTTATCCACTGAATTAGCGGATATTGCTTCTAAAATATCTGATTCTGTTATTAATCCGATAATGTTATTATCTTTCATTACTGGGAGTTGAGAAATTGCACTTTTACGCATTTTATCGATTGCCGACTTAATTGTTGCATTATATTCCATCACAATTACTTGTTTTTGCATTAAATCTTTAGCTATTGATTCGTTTTCAGATTTTAATATGTCGAGTGTTTCAAATATTTTTTTAATATTTGAATAACTAGGATCAATTAGATCGGATTCTATTTTTGCAATTAAAGATTGTGATACGTTTGCTTTATTTGCTAGTTCTGTTTGTGTCAAGCCTAATTGTATTCGTATTCTTTTAATGTCTTTGATATCATATTCCATACTAGGAATAAATATTAGCTAGTATTTATTCTTTTCGGAATATTTTTGTCAAGAGGCTTTTTAAATAAGTTATCTTGATCTAAAGTATTACTATTACTATGTTAGTGAGTTTGTGGGCGATTATTAGAACAGTAGTGAGTAATTGTTGACTATATGCTCTATAAGTACTAGTAATAAGATAAATAATAAAATAGATAGAACTATGATTAATTCGGGTGATTTATATGAAGAACTATGATTTTACGTCAGAAAGTGTAACAGAAGGACATCCAGATAAGGTTGCAGATCAAATAAGTGACGCAATACTTGATGAATTATTAAGACAAGATCCAAATTCTCGTGTTGCAGTTGAAACATTAACAACAACAGGAAGTGTTCATGTAGCAGGAGAAGTTACAACAAAAGGTTATGCTGATGTTCAAAAGATTGCAAGACAAACCTTAAAAGAAATAGGTTATACTGATCCAAGATATGGTTTAGATTTTGAAGATGCTGGCGTATGGGTTGCAATACATGCTCAAAGTCCGGATATTTCTCAAGGTGTAACAGAGGGAAAAGGAGAAAGTAAGGAACAAGGTGCTGGAGATCAAGGTATGATGTTCGGATTTGCATGTAATGAAACTAAAGAGTTAATGCCTTTACCAATAATGCTTGCTCATGGTTTAACTGCAAAGCTTGCAGAAGTTAGAAAAAAAGGAATAATTAAAAGTTTAGGTCCAGACGGTAAATCTCAGGTCACAGTACAATATGTCGATGGAAAGCCTAAAAGAATTAGTGCAGTTGTAATTGCACAACAGCATCTAGAAGAAAAAGATGAAAAAGTATTACGAACAGAAATTCTTGAAAAAGTAATTAAACCTGTATGTGGTTCTTATCTTGATAAAGATACTAAATTTCACATCAATGCAACAGGAAGATTTGTAATTGGTGGTCCTGAAGGAGATACTGGTGTTACTGGAAGAAAAATAATTGTTGATACTTATGGCGGAATGGGACGACATGGTGGTGGAGCATTTTCAGGAAAAGATCCAAGTAAAGTTGATAGAAGCGCAGCATATGCATGTAGATATATTGCAAAGAATGTTGTTGCAGCAGGTTTAGCTGATAAATGTGAAGTACAATTATCTTATGCAATTGGTGTAGCAAATCCTATGGGAATATTCGTCGATACTTTTGGTACAAATAAAATTCCAGAAGAAAAAATTGTTGAATTAATTTGGAAAACATTCCCATTAAAACCAAAAGACATAATTGAACAATTAAAATTAAAGAGACCAATATATAGAAAGACTGCAGCATATGGGCACTTTGGACGCGAAGATCCTGATTTCACTTGGGAAAAGACTGACAAGGTTGTTGCATTAAAGAAAGGCGCTAATCTAAAATAGATTATTAATTATTTTTTCATTTAATATTTTCTTTTACTTTTTATTATCTTTTTTCTTATTAATTTATCTTTTTATTATACATAAAAATAACCTTTATAATTCGGATTTAATTTGCAAATGTATGGTTAAACAAGAAGATAATAGATCTATTGCAGAAGTAATTATGGGTGGAGATGGAAATTATTCTAATCTGATTAAGGTTGATAAGTTGGATGATGGTACTTATCTTGTTTTCGAGAAAGAACGTCTTTTTGGTCCGTGGAAAGGATTTATGCGAGTACATAGATTAGATCATACTAAGAGTGAACCTTTATGTGGTGCTGTTGTGTCTTATTATTCCCATAATACTGATGAAGAACTAATTGAGTCATTAAGAAGTTATATTATGACTGTTAAATTTTGAATAAATTATAGTATATTCTTTGCCTCGCCATATGCCATAAGGAAGATCCGGTACGCCAACTCGCATTCATACATGAAGGACAGGGAGGCCAGGAAAGCGAGGGGCGTGTATTATGGGATGATCACGAATGTCGATCATCAGATAGGCAGACTCATGGGCGCCCTCATGAAACACGGATTATGGGACAACACACTCATCGTCTATACCACCGACCATGGTGAACATCTCGGAGACTACGGCACCTACTTCAAGGGAACCATGCTCGAGTCGGCGGCAAGGATTCCGCTTATAATAAGATGTCCTACGTCAATGAAGCCGCGCAGGGGAGGGGGGAGCTGTGATTCGCTTGTCGAACTTGCCGACCTCCTGCCGACATTCTGTGATATCGCCGGAGTCAAGACTCCCGATGATGTCACCGGCAAGCCTGCTTCCGCTGATCGAGGATCACAGGAAAACCATCAGGAACGAACTCCACGGGCAGATCGACAACCAGCACATGTTCCATGATGGAAGATACAAATACCTCTATTTCGCCGACGATGGAGCCGAATTAATATTTGACAAAAGCTGCGATCCGTTTGACGAGCACAATCTCGTGGGCGACAAGGAGCTTATGGCTCGGCTGAGGAAGAGCTTCATCAGCCACCTCGAATCGGAAAACCACCCGCATGTCAAGGACGGAAAACTCCTGAACCTAGGCAGGAAGATAATGGACCATGACAAGTTCAATATAAGCGGCTGGCTCGGATTCAAGGGCGGCTGATGCTTTATGTCTTTACGTCAGGAATGAACCTGGACTCGGACAGTCACCTTAAGAATCAATGCTTGTTGTCCAGTAATAGTATGTTGGGCTTTAGCCCGACATTTCTTAATCTCTGTGCAGGCTGTTTTAAACTTGCCCGCTGAAGAAATCATTTATATTCTGGATTCTTTTTCCGATGGGCGGATGCGATAGATAATTTTTCAGCAGC
>CAVZPN010000011.1:0-3583 GCA_963777125.1 uncultured archaeon
CGGTGACGACCTCGTCGGTGAATTTCAGATCAACGCCGGCGGAACCTTGACCGCCGCGGCGCTGCATCTCAAGCCCCCGTTCGACCCCACCGGCAGCAAGATCAAACAGTAGCCATGTTGTGAGCGTGGCACACCGCCTGCAGCCCCGTTGCACGCTCACAACGACAGACCTGCTGCAGACGGTCGTGGGTTCTGCACTTTCGTCCACTTCACGGTAGACATTGGTGCAGGTACACGATCGAAGAACCCGCGCCCATGCCCACGCAACCCGAATGAGGAACCCATGACGATTGGCGTCACCAAAACTAATTGAAAAAGAAACAGAAAAAGTATTAATAGTGCCTATTGAAGAGAAAATAGAAACTATAAAGATATCTACTGATCTTGATAGATGGCAACCTAAAACTGATTTAGGTAGAAAAGTAAAATCTAGACAAATAACTACAATGGATGAAGTTATTGCTGCTGGAAAACCTATCTTAGAGCCAGAAATTGTTGATTTATTATTACCTAATTTAGAATCAGATTTATTATTAATAGGTCAATCCAAAGGTAAATTTGGCGGTCGGATCTAGAAGAGTATTTAGACAAACACAAAAAAAGACTAAGGAAGGTAACAAACCTAAATTTTCTACATACGCTGTTGTTGGTAATAAAGATGGTTATGTTGGTCTTGGATTTGGTAAGGCTAAAGAAACTGTTCCTGCAAGAGAAAAAGCAGTTCAAAAGCAAAATTAAATATTATTAAAGTTACTCGAGGATCTGGTTCATGGGCTGACGCAAGAACTGCTCCAAACAGTATTCCATTTGCAGTTATGGGTAAATGTGGTTCTGTTACAGTAGAATTAAAACCTGCACCAAGAGGAACTGGATTAAAAGCACAAAAGGAAGTTGCAAAAGTATTGAAACTTGCTGGTGTTCAAGATATATGGTCTAAAGTTCGTGGCCAATCAAGAAACATGATTAATGTTGTTAAAGCATTAGAAGATGCATTACACAATTTAAATAGTACAAAAGTACAAGATAAATATGTTAAGAGTTTATCAATAATAAGTGGCGGAAAACCACAAGAAAACAAAGAAAAGAGTACTGAATAAAAATAAAATTATTTATTTAATAATTAATGGAGACTAAGATGGATAAAATCGCAATCATAAGAATAAGAGGAACAAATGATGTGAAACAGGGAATAGAAAATACTATGCGAATGTTACACTTACATAAAAAACATACTTGTTCAGTATATCCTGATACTCCTGAAACAAGAGGTATGTTTGAAAAATGCAAAGATTATGTTACTTACGGTATCATAGATGAAGAAACATACAAATTACTTGTTGAAAAACGCGGTATGAAAAAAGAAGGAAAATTAGTAAATTATTTTCATTTACAACCACCACGAGGCGGCTTTGAACGTAAAGGAATAAAAACACCATTTACTTTAAAAGGTGCATTAGGAGACAGAAAAGAAAAAATTAATTTATTAATAAAAAAGATGATATAATTTTTTAATTATGTATATTCAAAATTTTAAAAAAATATAATATTTATTGAGGGCAAAAATGTCATTAAACCGAAGAAAAAAATCAATTAAATTCCGTGGAGACCATACTCATGGTTATGGTAGTAAGAAGAAACATAGAGGTAGTGGTCATCAAGGCGGAGTAGGTATGGCAGGTACTGGTAAGAAAGCAGACCAGAAGAAAACTAAAGTTTGGAAAGACGTAAAATATTTTGGTAGACACGGTTTTGCTTCAAAAACTAATCTTAATATTAAAGGAATTAATATATTCTATTTCGAAACTCATTTAGATGATCTTGTAAAGTCAGGTTTAGTAAAAAAAGAAAGCGACACTTACAATATTGATTTAAAAGATTTCAAATGTAATAAATTACTTGGATCTGGAACTGTTACTAAGAAGTATGTTGTAAAAACAGACTATGCTTCTGCTGCTGCTGTTGAAAAATTAGCTGCAAAAGGCGGAAAGGTTTTGTTAACACATCCAAAGGAATAAATTCTATAATTTCTTTTTTTTAAATTAATCTTTATATTAATTATATTTAATTTTTAATATATTATCTATGAATTATAGATTAATTTGTCTTCTGATAATTTTGTAAAATTAGCTTGGGTTATTTTTTTTAGGTATTTTAAATTCAAAATCCCATTTTATTAAAAGATGATGCGCGTACTCTGAAAATTCTACTTCTAAACATTCTATAACCGAACGTGATTTTTCATAATGTGTTTGTGCTGATTGTTCAAGATTTGTAATAAATGTTTCACGTGCAATATCGCGAATTTTAATTTTATCACCTATGTTTAAATCTTCTTCAATTATGTTATTAAGATTCTTTATCGCATGTGGTAGATATTTGCTTATATTTATTTTTTCAGCATATATAACCTTTATCTCTGTATTATATTTGGTTTCTATCTCTTCAGTTACAATTGCTGTTTGGTAAAAATTATTATTATATTTTATTATCTCTGACAAGTTATCGCTTTTTATTGGTATTCTTGGATAATTTTGTAAAATTTTCTCTAAATGTTCTGTACTTGTTGTCTTTGATATATCATCAAATACTCTTTCATATAAGTTTTCTGATTCGTTCGAATAATCTATGTCCTTATTCATATTATATATGCTATTATAATGCGGATCAACAATTAATATGTTTGTGGTCATAATTATTATAAGATTAATATATTTTTAAAGGTTTTTATGGTTTATAATTCTTTTCTGGTGTGATAAGAGTGCATATTAATTTATTAGTGATTATCGTGCATAAACTTTAAATAGTTACATGGTTTTCTTAGTGTTATGACTCCTGATAAAATGACTTTTAATGGGAAATATAAATTCGGATTATATGATTCTGCTTTTAAGATGATTTCGCGAGAGTTATTAGAAGATAAACTTGAAGTTGTTGATGGAGCGCCTGCTGAATTTCAAATTGCTTTTGGACCTGTAAAATGGTACGAGAATACTTTAAATGAAGGGTATGTTCTTGAAATTAAATACAAAGATGTGGATAAAGCAATTCAAAGAAAAGTTCCATCAGAAGGATTTTTTTCTCAACTAATTTATGATTATATTAAAGCCGCAGATAATGTTGTAAAGAGGTTTTGTCAAGAAAAAGACTTAGTTGTTGTTAATCATATTAATTCATGGCCTGTATATCAAGCAATTGTTTTGAAGAAAGTTTAGAAGTGATAATTATTTTATTATATTGTTTTATTTTGTTTTTTAGTTTGTATGATCATATTTTGCTATTTCTTATGATTTTTGTCCTCGATTCGCATATTTTATGTTTTATATATATGTCAATTCCCTCTTGCAATATTCCTTGACATTAGATTGTATTTAGAGAATGCTCATGTATTGATGACAAAAAATAATTTTAAAATATCTACGATACTATTTCATAATCCAAAAGATTTATATATATGATTTGTGAGTGAGATAGCATTATGTCTATGCCAGTCTATAAAATAAAGGGTGTGAGTAAGGTCTTTGATAAAAGAGTAGTTCTAGATGGAGTTAATTTAGACGTTGAAAGCGGAGAAATCTTAGGTCTT
>CAVZPN010000012.1:0-25857 GCA_963777125.1 uncultured archaeon
CTTATTGGAACTTCTGGTTCAGGTAAAACTACGCTATTAAATATCATGATTGGATTTTTAAAGCCAGATGCTGGAGAGATAATGTTTAGAAGTGAACACTTACTTGATTCTGGCGAGGATAAAGGATTTAAATCTGTCTTTAAAGAAGGAGACTATTTGAAAAGAATTATTGGAATGGCAGCGCAAGTTCCATCATTCTATAATACATTAACTGTTAAAGAAAATTTAAAATATTTTGGCGCATTATATGGACTTTCTAATGATGTTATGAGAAGTAACATTACAACACTAATTAATTTAATGGATTTACAAGGTTTTGAAAATAAACTTGCAAAAAATCTTTCTGGTGGAATGCAACGAAGATTAGATATTGCTTGCGCAATGATTCATGATCCTAAGATATTAATACTCGACGAGCCAACAGCTGACTTAGATCCAGTACTTCGAAATCATATTTGGAGACTTGTAAGAAAAATCAATAAGCGTGGAACAACAATTATACTTGCATCACATCATCTTTCTGAATTAGAATCATTATGTTCAAGAATTGCGATATTAAAAGAAGGGAAAATGTTAGCTATTGGAACGCCAAATGAAATTAAACAAAGATTCTCTCAAAATGAAGAGATACATCTTGAAACATTCCCTGGCAATTATGAAGAAATAGCAAATATCAAGAATGCTGAGGCATTAAAAAATATTGTAAATATTGAAGATAAAGGAACAAAATTAATTATTTATACTCCAAAGCCCGAAGTTGTATTAAATGCACTCATGCGAAGGCTTGAGGATTTAAAAGAAACGATAATTGATTTAAAAGTTACAAGACCATCACTTGATGAAATATTTATTAATATTGCTGGTGATGATAAATATAAGGCTGAAGAAAAAGAAGAAGTTGAAGAACATAAAAAACATAAGCCTACAAAATAAATAAATTTGGTAATAATCATGAAAGTATTCAAAGTAACTGCAAAGAATTTAAAATTGTTAATGAGATCAAAAACTTCAATGTTAGTTATAGTTCTAGGACCATTAATGATAATGCTTTTAGTTGGCTTTGCATTTAACAATAATTCTGTTTCAAAATTAAATGTTGGATATTATTCTAGCGAAAATACTGAATTAACATCTTCATTTATAGATACTCTAAGAGAGAATCCCTCTTTTGTATTAATTAATTATTCTTCTGAACAACAATGTGTTGAAATGATACAGCAAGGAAAAGTACACTTGTGTGTAATATTCCCTAATGATTTTAAGTTAGAAAATAATAAAAGTAACGAATTACAGTTTTATGTTGATCAATCTAGAATAAATTTCGTATATTCTATAATTGATACTGTTTCTTCAAAACTCGATGTTACAAGTACACAACTAAGTTATCAAATGACTACAGATTTGATAAATGTAATTGATGATACTAAAAAAACTCATGAATTGCAACTTGCAAGTCTAATAAAATTAAAAGCAGCACTAAGTGACGCATCATCAAAATTAAGTTTAGCACAATCTAAACTTGATAAAATGGACTTTTCTGGAACAGAGATAGATACAACTGATCTTCAAGATAGTGCTGATAATTTAAAAAGTAGTATTAATGATTTGAATTCTGCTGCAGATGATATTATTACTGCAGGAAATGAAATTTATTCTAAAGGACAGTGTAGTAATGCTAGTGTAAAGGGTTCTTTTAATACCGAATTATCTTCATTTAAAACCGCTGTCAATTCTAATGCTACTGGCGATTATTTAACAACTTTATTAGATAACATCGATACATTAACTGCTAACGTCGATATATTAAATACTAAATTAACTCAGATAAAGAGTGCAACAGGCGATTCTAGTGGTCAAATATCTGAAAATATTAAGACATTAAATACTATTAAGACAAGTGTTGATGATTTGAAAGCATCAATTGAATCAAATAATGCAAAGATTAATGCATTAAAAATTACTAATGCTGAAAGTATTGTTAATCCAATAAAAACTACAATTAAACCTGTTAGTACTAAAACTGGAAACTTGAGTTTCATATTCCCTTACTTTATTATATTAATAATAGTATTTATTGGTATAATGCTTAGTAGTAATCTTATTATTATGGAAAAGACTAGTCGAGCATATTTTAGAAACTTTACTACACCAACAAAAGACTTAACGTTTGTTATGTCAATATTTTTAACTAGTTTTATTGTTGTAGTGTTGCAATTAGTATTTATTTTGGCTCTTGCTTATTATTTCTTAAACGCTGCAATTTTAAGTACACCATTGTTTACCATATTACTATTGTTTGAAGCAATATCCTTATTTATCCTTATAGGAATGGTTATTGGTTATGCATCAAATAATCAAGATTCAGCAACAATGATTGGTATTAGTGTTGGAAGCGTATTATTATTCTTATCTAACTTAATATTACCAATTGAAGCAATGTCGCCAATAATACAGAATATTTCAAAATATAATCCATATGTTTTATGTTCAGAATTACTCAAGAAATTAACAATGTTTAATACATCATTTAATGATATATACATGGACTTAATATTAATTGGAGCATATATTGTAGTATTATTCATATTAGTAATGATTATTGAAAAAGCATTAAAAATACATTTCATAAGTAGTAGACCCGTTAAGACTGCATCTAAAAAAGATGAAAAGACAATGCAGAAATATTTGAAATTAAAGAACGGTACAGTATTAATGAGTACAAAAGATTTGTATGATGAATTAACTACAATGACTGATAAAGATTTCGAACAATATGTCAATAAAAAACATAATGCTTTTGAAACTTGGTTAAAATTAAACAAGAATAAAACACTTTCTGAAAAAATTGGTAAATGTAAGACTAGAAAGGAGATGCTTGCAGTATTAGTTGATTCAATGAATATTGTTCAAGCTAAAGATCCTATTGCTGTTGCTGGTAGTGAAGAAATGAAGAACATAGAAAAAGAAGATGCTACAGCTAAAGATAAGGATGCTAAGGATACTAAGAAGAAATAATTACTTTACAGTATTTTTCTAATAGTTCTTAATAATCATAAAAGATATAAATAGGGCTTTATTCTAATAATATGTAGCTAATAGCTGCCAATAGAATTATATTGGCTATTTTATGCTTTTAATGGGGATTAAAATGAGTTCAGATTTAACATTATTCAATAAGTTTACACAACAATTTACAACTACTGAGATGACAAATATTCGAAGAGTTGGTAGAAATTTTTATCAAGCAGAAGAAAGACTATGGGATATTAAAAATGGTGTTACAAGAGACATTTATTCACTAGGATTATTTTTAGGCGAAGAAAAGATGGGCTTTAGTCCAAGTCCAGCATTAGTAGATTTAATATCTAAATTTCCTGATGTTCAATCAAAAAAGATATTCATAAATAAGAAAGCAGAATGGTTATTCTTATGTGGAAGAAATGTATTATCAGATTCTATTGCAAGAAATCCTAACAAATTATTTGAAGGATTAGTAATGGTTCAAAATGAAAATGATGAAAACTTAGGTTATGGTGTTTTTAAGAAGGAAGACACATTAATAATTAAACACATTCTAGATAAAGGCAGATACTTAAGAATAGATGAAAAAGGAAGAAATAAACGCGCTAAGAGTAATGGTAAATCTAAGTATCATGATTAATTAATATTTTGTGAAATAGTTCGAGATTATTTTTTGTTATTGTGGTTACATTTGATAAGTTCTTTGTTGAGATATAATTATTGAGTTAAGACCATAACCGTAGCAAGATGAGATTTGTTCTGCTTTTGTTTCAAAATAAGATGCTGGTTCACCCACGTGTAATAGATTATATGTATCTCTATTTTTAGTTTGATGTATATAGAAACCTCTTAATGACTCTTTTAATTCTTTTTTCTCTTCATCTGACCTGTAAGACATTAATGCGTGTCGAATATTAAAATAAGTATTCATTAATGTTATATCATCCACATATAGAAATCTATATATTTTATGATTAGTAAAGTTATTTTTATTAATTTTAGAGTTAAATAATTCTTCAGATAAATCAAATTCAACTCCTGTAAACTCATCATAATCTACATTGCCTATTTTGCTTGCAAACTCGTCGTTATGGCTGCTATTTGGATCATATGTATGCCTTTCTGTAAGCAATAATTTTTCACACAATAAATTAATTTTAAATTTTGTACTGTGTGCTTTAGTGCAAATTGAAGTACATGTTGTTAAAGATTTATTAAACAAGTTGGTTCGTTCATTGTCGCTTCTTATTTTGCCATCAGGCTTAATTATTGTTTCGTAATCGTTAACCATTGCTTCAATAGTTTCTTTATATTTTAAAGGTCTGAACTTATCTTTAATAAATGTTGGATGAACAATATTTCCGTTCGTTATTATTTCATTCAAATCTCTTAGCCACTCACTATAATTTGTATCGATACTTGCATAGGTCTTAATAAACGGATATACTCCTAATGTTTTTTCAGCATCAATTTTAGATATGTTTTGGTCAGTCATTTTATTGTTGTCTGTTTTAATTGTATATTATTTTAGTAGTATCTTTTTCAAATCTTTGGCGCCGATATAGTGATGAATGAGGGAACAGGCATAATCTTTTGCTTTGAATGCTTTTAATGCTCCTGTTGCATATGCCTCTTCAATATATACATACGCTGCTAATCTATTCTTTTCCACTTTTTCCTCTAATATTCCTTCAATACATACTTTTTGTTGAGAGGTCAGATTTTTCATGACTACAACAATATCATTATCCTCTTTCAAATCAGGATTTTTACGTAGATAGTCTCTGCAATAATTCCCCATCCAATTGCTTACGCCTCCAACATCATTCAACCAGTTTCTTTTAGTATTTGTTTCTGTCATGTTTATCACCACTATTAAGAAGTACTAATAACTATATTAAATTTTACCCGTTTATGATCGGTATAATTACTTTTTAAGATTCGGAATTAATTTAGATTCTGCTCTTCGTAAATGTTCTTGATATGTAGAATAGGATATGCCCATAAATTTTGCTAATTTGTGAACGTTTGTTTTTCTAGGAAAAGAATAATAATTTTCTGTTACAGCAAGTTCAAATGCTTTCTTTTGTTTATCCGATAAATTTGGCAAAAACGCAGTAAAAGATATATTACTTAATTTTTCTTTTTTTAGCTTTAATATTTTGCCGTCATAATATTTTTCGGCTATTTTAATAACTGGTAATAATTCATCTTTGTTCCAACTTGCCATTTCCCAAATATGATATCCTTCATGTGAAATGAAATCAGGAACAGGTTTTATGAATTTAGGATTGTATGCTGGTTCAAGGTATAGTGGCTGTTTGGCAACAGCTACAATAAAATCTCCATTAATTTCAATATTTTTAAATTCATTACTTTTTTTAAGCACATTCAAAAATTCTTTCTTATTTTTTTCGTTACCTAAAACAAGTCCGGCCATTGTTAAATAGAGATATTTTTTATCTTTATAATATCCTAGAGGGTATCCAGTAAGATCTACATTAAATTTATATGCAAGGCTCCCTAGTAAGAAGTTTTTATGACTCAATTTTAATTTTAAAACCCACATAATACTTAATTAATGTAAGCATATAAAAATGTTTTCAAGAGTTGTACTATACACTGCTGTCGATAATATTCTATATCACATCATGAAACTCAATCTCGTTCTCTTTTAATGCTCTTATTGCTGGAAGTTCTTTTCCTGTAATAAATTCTAAACTTGCGCCGCCGCCAGTTGATACGTGAGTAAATTTAGTTTTCCATGGCATTATTGCGTCTTCCGTGTCTCCACCACCAATAATTACTGTTTTTCCACTATTTGCTAAATATTCAGCAATCTCATTTGTGGCATTTGCAAATTTTGGAATTTCAAAATATCCGAGTGGTCCATTCCAGAATATTGTTTTTGCTCGATTAATATAATCTTTGTATAATCTTATTGAATCATGACCAATATCAAGTCCAATCCAATCCTCAGGAATATCAAAGTCGCTAACAATCATTGTCTCGGAATCATTGCTTATGGCTTTTGCAACTAATACATCATCTGGAAGTATTATTTTTTCATTATTTAATAACATTTTAGCTTCTGAAAGAAATTGTTCTTCGTATAAACTTTTACCAACATTATATCCTTTAGCTTTGTATAACGTAAATATCATTGCGCCGCCAAGTAATAAGTAATCAACTTTTTTTAATAATTCTTTTATCACACTAAATTTTGTGCTAATCTTTGAGCCGCCAAGTATTGCAATAAATGGTCTTTGTGAATCAGATAATTCTGATAAATTAAGATATTTTAATTCTTTTTCGACTAAAAATCCTATGCATCCAGGTAGAAACTTAGTGATTGCAGCTGTACTTGCATGAGCTCTATGCATTGTACCAAATGCGTCATTAACATAAATATCTGCAAGTGCGGAAAGACTTTTTGCAAATTCTTCATCATTCTTTTCTTCTTCGGCATGGAATCTTAAATTTTCAAGTAGAACTATTTTAGCATCTTTTTCGTCTGGAATAATTGTATTTATGCAATCATCTAGTTTCGTAACTTTTAATCCTAGTAATTCTTCAAGTCTTTTTGCAATAGCATTCATTTTTAATGTTTCAATTACTTTACCGTCGGGTTTTCCTAGATGACTCATTAAAATTATTTGTTTACAATTGTGTTCTAGAATATATTTTATTGTAGGCAGACTTTCTCTTATTCTATTGTCTGATGTGATTTCTCCAACTTTATTTAACGGCACATTATAATCTACTCTAATAATAACTCTTTTATTGTCAAGATTCATGTCTTTTATTGTTCTCATTTGTTACCTCTACTAATTATACTTTTTTAAAATTTTGTAATATTTTTCTAGCCGCTAACACTTTTTGTTGAATACTTTGATTGCTATTATTTAAAAATATGTGAATTTTATGTGTGTTATATCTTTCTCCGAAGATATTTGCTGCTTTTAAACTTTTAAATCTTAAATCAAGATGATATTTGCCTTCTTCTTTTGTAGTTCTTTTTATATATGCTCCAGTATCATCTGCAATTTTCCAACCTATACCTTCAATAAATAATAATGATCCATAAGGTATTATACTAGGGTCTACTGCTATTCCATAAAAATCTTTTTTTGCGTCTAAATTAGTAGATGTTCGCCCTCTAGATTTAAAGCCATTAGCCATAAGTCCTTTGCCAGTTGGAGTATATGCTGTAATTTTCGTATTTTCTTTACCCACTGTTTTCCAATATTCGTATCCTGGTGGAGGAGTAGGTGCATTTGCTTTAGCAAATTGATAAGTATTATTGGTATTAGTTGGTTTTGGTATTTGCACTTGAACTATATTTGGTGTAGATGCATTTTTATTACTATCTGACTTTAATGTGCTTGATACTGTATTAAGGAATGCGGCTCCGAGAAATAGTTTTGATAACCAACTTTGTTTACGTATCTTTGCAAGTATTGGTTGTGATTCTAATAATTTTATTTCACTTGCATGGTTTATAATTATTCTATTACTAATTACTGCTATTTGAGTTAGATAATCTGTAATATCTTTTTCTAAGTTAGTATCGATTGTACTGTTGTTGTTTGATTGTCTATGCATTAATTGTGATAATTTAGAAATATATTGGTTAATAGTCATTAATTCATTAATTAATTCATTAGAGACTTGTTTATCTCTTTTTTCACTTGCTTTTTTTCCCAAATTATCGTATTTTGTTGCAATATTTGCAAGAATTTGATAAAAAGATATTTTGTATGCTGTTTCAAAATTATCCATTATGACAAGGTCGATTAAACCATAGACTAATTTTTCTCGAGCAAGAGTTCTAACGCGTTTCATTTCAATCTTAAAACTGTTCGAAAAAATTACCATATTACGTAGTATATTCTGAAATTTATAAAATTTGTTATGGTAAAATACCTTTATAATCGTATTCTACTATGATTCTAGTCTAATTTACCTTGTTCTATTCTGGCCTGTTACTATTATGATTCTATCCTAATTTACCTTAATTTTATTATAATTCTTATTATTCATCAACTTTAAAAATAAAATACAAATACCTATCTATATGGCTAAATCAAAGAAAAATACTAAAGAAGGCGTAAAAAAAGATACTGTTAAGGATGTTAAGGTTAATAATTCTGCTTTAACAAAAATTAAAAGTTTTGAACTTATTAAGAAAGAATACGTTTTATCCGATCAAGAACTAGTGCCAGTGATTGTTTTACAAAAATTGGCTGAACATACTGAATTATATATTAAAATAATACAACAAATACTTCAACCAGAAGAATTTCATTCAATGTACGAGTGTTTAGTCTTTACTGAGCTTGAAAAACAGGCACTTTTAGACTTGTATAAGCAAATAATGATATTACATAGAGAATTATTAAAATCAGAAATTATTAATGAAGAAGATACTATGTTAAAAACAATAGAAACAGTATATCAAGAAATTTCCAAATTAAAACCTACAATACTTAAAATTGTTGTAAAAATGCAGAATTCATGGGATGTTAGTTTAAAGAGCTCACCTAAAAATAAATCTACGCAATATTTTGGATAATTAGATTTTACAATACATTTATTATAATAAAAAACAATTATTTGAGGGGATATGTATGAATATTTTGTTATTTGGACCACAAGGTTCAGGAAAAGGAACACAAGCGGAATTAATTTCAAAGAAATTAAATTTATTTCATTTATCAACTGGCGATGCACTTAGATCAGAGATAAAAAACGATACTGATTTAGGTAGAAAAGTTAAGAACATTATTAATGTAGGTTCATTAGTATCTGATGATATAATTAACGATATTGTCTTAAGTAAATATAATATTATTAGTTCTGATAAGACTTATAACGGTGTAATATTTGATGGCTATCCAAGAAGTTACAATCAATGGTTATTTGTTCAAAAACATTTTAAGATTGATGCAGCACTTGAAATACATATCGAAGATGAGGAATCAGTACATAGAATTTCATCTAGAAGAATGTGCACAACTTGTGGTAAAAATTATAATTTAATGTGGTTAAAACCTGCAATCGATGGACATTGTGATATTGATAATGCAGCTCTTATTACTCGAGATGATGATAAACCAGTTGAAATAAGAAAAAGACTTGCAATATATCATTCACAAACAGCGCCATTAAAAATAGAATATAAAAAAGTAGGAATATTACATGTAATTGATGGTAGTAAGTCAATTGAAATAGTCAATAATGATGTGATGCATGTATTAAATTCTTTAAAGTAGTCCTTTTAGATAATTTAATTATGTTTTAGTTTATTTTTTTATACTTATTTTTTTAGTAGTATATTCTATTAATTATGCTTTAATTTGTTTTTTTGTGATTCTAATAAGATAATTATTATCTTCCGACATGAGAACTTTAAGGTTTAAACCTATTTCTGAACATAATATTTTTAGATACTCTTTATCGTATACCATCCAGTTAAATTTTTCTCCGATAATTCCATTCCATGTTGGTTGAAGTTTGACTTGAGCAAAATTTTTACCTTTAGCATTACGCAGTATTAAAAGTATTTGGCCATCTTTATGCATCAAAGAAAACAATTTTTTAAGTAATATTTTAGTTTTGAATATAGTGCCTGCCATACCGATATTATTTTCAAATAACGTTACAGTATCATATTTTATTTCTGATTTAAACTTAAAAATATTTCCTGAAACACAATCAAAGCCTTTATTTTTTGCTATACTAATTATTTTAGGAGAAATATCTATTCCTTTAACTGTTCCTTTTTTCATTAGCTTCGGAAAATAATTAGCCGTACCACATCCTACATCTAAAATATTTCCTTTACATAAAGAGATTAATTTATACTCTATTTTATTTAATTGTACAGCTTTTCTAAAATATCTGCTTAAATCATGTTGATCTTTATATGTACCTACGATAAAATAAAATGGTATTCTATTACCTTTCTCGTATGCGACTAATGCATCTCCAAATAAGTCCATTGATTTTTTCATTTTTACTATGTGTTTTTTAATATAATCCTATATATATTTTACTAATGGGCGGTTGTTTATATTTATTCTATTTAGTTTTATCTGTATATTTTCTAAAAAGATAAATTTATATTTGTGTGTTCTTAATCTTAGTATGGACGAGGAATATTTAGCTGCAAAATGTGAAGAATTACTAAAGAAGATTCGTAGTTATAATCCTAATTTGAATGCTGCATTAATCGATAAGGCAGTAAGATTTTCTTATCTACACTTACATGAGAAAAAAAGATTATCTGGAGAAGATTTCTTTACACATTCGTATAATATTGCAATGATGCTAGCTGACATTAAACTTGGTTCTCATACTATTGCAACAGGATTATTACTTGCAGTAATTGAGGAAGCAAATGTTAAGCCTGAAACTATTAAAAAAGAATTTGATGAAGAAATAGTTGCAATGTTGCTTGCATTATCGAGATTAAAAAATGTTGATAGAAACCTTGGCCCTGAAGCTGAAGCTGAAAGAAGAGCTGAAAATATTCGTAGAATAATGTTTGCAAGTTCTAAAGATATTAGAATAATTATCATTAAATTAATTGAAAGAGTTCAAAGCATGCGAACATTAAAATTTTTGCCTGCTGAAATGCAAAAAGTAATTGCAACAGAAACCATGACTATATATGCGCCAATTGCACATAAACTTGGAATGTATTCAATTAAAGCAGAACTTGAGGATAATTCATTTAGATTTCTTGAAAATGCTAAATACCTAGAATTAAAAGAAAGTGTGGCAAAAAAACGTGGAGAAAGAGATCAAGAAATTAAAAAAATAATTGCTCAAGTTCATACAACACTTACGAATCAAGGAATAGAATCAGATATTGAGGGAAGAGCTAAACATTTTTATAGTATTTATAAAAAGTTAATATCTGAAGAAAAACAATTTGATGAAATATATGATCTTATGGCAATAAGAATAATTGTGAATAAGGTGGAAGAATGTTATACTGTTCTTGGAATTGTACATCATTTATGGAAACCAATGCCTGGAAGATTAAAAGATTATATTTCTCTGCCAAAAGCTAATGGTTATCAATCATTACATACAGGAGTATTTGTTGGTCATGGTAGTGTACTTGAAATTCAGATACGTACTAAAGAAATGCATGCTGCGGCCGAGGGCGGTGTTGCTGCTCATTGGAAATATAAAGGCGATGAACGGGATAAAAAGTTCGATAGGCATATTGCTTTAATGAAACAAATACTTGATTGGCAAAGATATAGTGATGATGCTAATGAATTTATTGAATCATTAAAAGTAGATTTATTTGAAAAAGAAATTTTTGTATTCACACCAAAAGGTGATCCAATTGCTCTGCCTGAAGATGCAACGCCAATAGATTTTGCATATGCCGTACATACTGATATTGGCGATCATTGTAAACAGGTTAAGGTTAATGGTGTTGTTGTACCACTTGATTATACTTTAAGTTCAGGAGATGTTATTGAAGTTTTAACACAAAAAAATTCAACTCCTTCAAGATCCTGGCTATCTTTTGTTAAATCATCTCATACTAGAACAAAGATACGTAATGCACTAAATATTGATGTAGATACACGTATGAAAAAACATGAATTATCCGAATTATCAGAAGATAATACTGATTTTCCAAATGAATTACTTATTGAAGGTAAAAAATATGATATTAAGATTCCTAAATGTTGTATTCCAAGACAATCAGAAAAAGTTAGAGCATTTAAAATGAAAGATGGCAAAGTTGTCATTCATAAGATTGATTGTCCCAACGTTTACACTTGCGATATGATTAAAGAAGTAAAATTACAATCATTTACTGATACAATACATACACACCCATTAAGAATTGATGTACTCGATAAAGTTGGAATGCTTGGTGAGATGTTAGACTTTGTTGCAAAAGAAAAATATATTGTTAATGCAGTAAATGCTCGTGTTGGGCGAGATGGAAGATTAATTATAACACTTGATTTAAGAAAAAATCCTGCTTTAGATATTAAATTATTAATTGAAAAATTAAGAACACATGCTTCAGTATTAAATGTGTTCGTTGAGGATGAAAGACATACTCAAAGATATGTTTCTGAATAAATTTTTAATAATGGCCGGGTATATGAATTCGCAAAAAACATCAAATAAAAATTATGGTATAACTTTTGTAGATTTAGATGAAACGCTATTTCATACCTTTGCAAAGATTCATGTAGTAAAAAACGCTGTTGTTGTTAAAAAATTATCTAATAAAGAATTTAATAACTATATTTTACAAACAGGCGAAACATTTGATTTTTCTGAATTTAGGGATGCTAAATTGTTTAATGAGACTTCAGTACCGATTAATTCTACTTTGTTACGCATACAAAAAATGATTAAACAGATAAAAGAAAATAATAGTTCTTCAAGAATAATTTTATTAACTGCAAGAGCTGATTTTAAAGATAAAGAATTATTTTTACAAACTTTTTTAGATAATGGTATAGATGTAAAAGATAAAAGCGTATTTTATATTGAACGTTCTGGAAACATAACTCAAGGTAGTGTTGCTGAGAAAAAAAGAAATATAATCTTAAAATATTTGAAAACCGGATTATATCGTAAGTGTAGAATAATCGATGATGATTTAAATAATATTAAACATTTCTTAGATCTAGAAAAAAATATTCCGAAAGAAGTAATTTCTAAAGTTCGCGAGACGTATTCATTAAAAGAAACTGATAAAACAATATTTTTCTATGCTTTGCAAATTGAAAGCACAGGTAAATTAAAGAAGATTGTTTAAATATAATTTATTCTATTAAGTGCTACCTGGCGAACTCTGGAGAACTTTGCATAAATGATTATTGCCTATTTGCGAGCATCATAAATCACATAATCAAAAAGCGACGGAGATAGCAAGAGAGGAGTTTTCTCAAAATTAATAATATGAATGCGAGCCGGCAATAACGCGAAGCGAATTTTGCAAAGTTTTTTTTAGAATGATTCGATGTTAAAGTAAAATATTAATTATTAGTTAACGCTTTTATTACTATTGTTGCATATGATCCTTTAGTTAATTCAAAGTTAAGATTGGCTGTGTTGTTAGTTTCATCAACTTGAATTGCTAAATATTTTATTGGAATTATTATGTCTCGCATTGTTCCTTCGACGCTAAGTTCAGGTATTGCACGTATAATAAAATCTCTTGATGTTAAATTTAATTCGCTTAGTAGTTTTTTAATGTGAATATTTATGTCAAGACTATTAAAACCAATTAATGCAATTTCGCTTATTTCTTTTTGTATGCTTTCATAATCGGAATTATTTTCATAGAATATTAATTCTCCAAGACTATAGGCGACAGTAACATATTTTATATCTTTTTCTTTAGCATTTGCGAGTAATATGTTAGATAATGTCGTATTAAAGAAATATGATTGAACGGCGTGAATAAACATTAATAGTGTTTTTTTTGGAATAAACTTTAACGTGCCGATGTAATCATTAGGATTTTTATCTAGATATTCTTTTGATTTAATAGAATAAGGTTCATTATTTTCACATAGTTCTTTAACAACATTTTTGTAATCTTTTTTTAAAATATTAAGACCAATAGTGTAGTTGTTACTTGAGAATCTTTGCTCATCAAAGTAATTAGGAATAAGTATATTTTTTTGGCCTGGCTCTATTTGATTAGAAATTATTTGTGTTTGCGTAGTTTTTAATAGATTTATTTCAGTTTGGTTTAATTCTCGAAGTGTAATTGAGAATTTATTTCCTTTTAATGTGCCAAGACTTAAAGGTTCATCATTATATCCCACGTGCTCTAGTAGAATGTTTTCTTCATTTACTTTTATTTGACTAATTCCAGCTCTATTAGGTATACTCACATATTGGGTAGTTTTTGCATGTTTATCTTTAGTTCCAGAATATTTTATGGTTTCAGGTATTAAATGAAATTTTTTAGTAATAATATTTAATGCTTGTTCTGTATTAAGATTAGTTTTAGTTAGTTTGAATATGACGTATTTATTATTGGCATTATCTTTATTATCAGTATTCCATTCTTTAGACGGAACTTCTTCAACAATAAAATCCTCGGCTTCGTGTTTAATTAACATGATTTTAGATATGTTTAGTCTTTTATAACTTTTATTATACTTTCTTTAGATTAGATAATAACCTTTTAATACTGGCATATTATTATTAGATTATGAATAAGACATTTACTGATTATTTAAGAGTGCAATTAAAGGATTTAGAAGATAGTTCTGAAGATTTTGATAGATTAATATTACATTTTCCGGATTTCGTTGATTTACTATGTAATTTGCTAGATAAAGATGCTGTTGATCAAGAATCAAGATTAATGATTAATGCATCTCTTGGATATTTACTTGTTCCAAATGATGTTGTACCTGAAGATGTTTATGGAGCATATGGTTATATGGATGATATGTATATTTCTTGTGTGGTTTTACTCAATTTAAGAAAGAAATATTCTGATTTAATCTTAGGATTGTGGAATTCTGATGAAGACTTAGATGTTGCTCTTGATTTATGTGTATCTAGATGCGAGACATTTTTGACTGAGAAAAATTTAAAGGATAAGGTTTTAAGGTATTGTGGTTTAAGTAATAATTATGCATAAAATTATCTGATATTCATTTCTGATATAGGTATATATAGAATTTGATTAATAATTTATAATTTCAATGCTGCTTTAGTTTCTATGGCTATTTGCAATTCTTCGTTTGTTGGTATAATAAATGCTGTTATTTTAGAATCTTTATCTGTAATTATGAATTCGTTTTTATGATTTTTTTTGTTATCAAGTTTTAATCCTAAATATTTAAAGTTATCAAGTACGATTTTTCTAATATAATGCGCATTTTCTCCAACTCCGGCGCTAAATACTATTGCATCAACACCATTTAATTCAGAAATATACGCGCCAATGTAATGAGTTATTCTATCTGCGAACATATTTATTGCAAGCTTAGATTTAGGATCTTTTTGTGTTTTATGCAAGTCTCGCATATCTGATTTTCCGCTAATTCCGAGTAATCCTGATTTTTTATTTAATATTTTGCCTAAATCTTCGTATCCTATGTTTAATATTTTTTCTAGGTGTAATGCGACAGCGGGATCAAGTGTTCCGCATCTTGTTCCCATTATTAATCCGTCAAGGGGGGTAAATCCCATGCTAGTATTAAGCGATTTATTATTTTTTATTGCAGTGATACTACAACCATTTCCTAGGTGACATATAATTATTTTAGGATTTTTCTTCTTTTGTATTTTATAGTAATCATGTATTAATCCTGACAAATATTTGTGACTTGAACCATGAAAACCATATTTTCTGATTTTATAATTCTCATAATATTCGTAGGGTAATCCATATAAGAATTTTTCTTTAGGAATAGTTGAATGAAATGCCGTATCAAAAACTGCTACATGCGGACATGTAAATATATTCATAAATGTTTTAATATATGAAATATTTGCAGGATTATGTAATGGTGCAAGACTTGTAAGTTCGTTTAATTCAGTTAATACTGTAGCATCTATTATTGTAGGTTTGATATATTTTTCTCCACCATGAACTACTCTATGACCTACTGCTTTTATTTCAGAAAGATCACCAATAATATTATTTTCCATTAAAGTTTTTATTAGTAGCTTTGCTGCTTCATCAGGAGTTTTTATATCTATATTATTGGAAATATTTTTATCACCAAATGTTATATTAACAGTACATCTGTCAAGTCCGATTGCATCAATATTTCCTTTGATTAGTATATCTTTTGAATTAAATTCTATTAATTGAAATTTTAATGAAGAACTTCCACCATTAATAATTAATATTTTTAATTCGTCTAAATGTTTTTGTATAAGTTTTCTAATCATAGGTGTATCTTGGTATGCTGTACCTGATATTGCTTCAGCGAGTTTTCTTGCTTTAAAGACATGCGCTATCCAGTTAGCAAAATCGTTTTTAGAATCATTAACATGATATTCGAAGGTAGCTTTATCCATATTTTTTAGAGCAGTCACTAGTTCATCTAAATTTTTAAGTACTTTATCTCCACTTAGAACAAAATAATGCTCTGGATTTATATTCAAACACTCACCCTCTTAATCCTCTTTTAAGATTATAGTTGATTCTACTTTTAAATATTGCGGAAATGAGTGTATTTCAAATATTATTTTCAATGTTCTTAATGTTTATAATTATTTTTTAAAATTAAGGAAAATGCAGATTTATCCTTTGTTTGAAATGTAATATTTGCTATTTTAACTATTGCCAATAGAATTTATTATTTTTAATATTTTTTATTAGTGTATCTTACTATTATAATTGGAGTATTTAATGATGCATATTTATATATTTCATCCATGTCGGTATTTGATGCGGCTATACATCCTTCCGTCCAATTATTTCCCCACTGATTTCCTTTGTATCCGGAACCTTTTCCATGAATCTCTATTAAGCCACCTATATTTACCTCATTTTCTATTAATCCTGATGCTTTTTTTTCTTTAAATTTTTTTATATCTTTATCTGTTGGATAATTTAGTAATAATGCTTTATGAAATATTGAAATTCCATAAGGTAATTTTTTTTCTACATGATATATTCCTTCGGGTGTGCAATTATCTCCTTCTTTTTCTTTAGTGTCTATGGGATTACGTCCTAATTCGATAGGGTATTGTTTTATGATTTTTTGTTTAGTTATAATTTCTAAGGTATATGTTGATTTATTAATTAATATTATGGTTTCTTTTTTTGATTTTTTAAGTGCGTACTCAACTAAATTATTATATTTTTCTAGTTCCGTATTTACTGTTAATGCTTCTAAATTTATTGTTGCAGGTTCGATTGTACGGATTATAGGTTTTAAATTAGTTAGTGCTATTTCTATATTTTTAGTTTTCTTGAAATAAGTATTTTCGTTAATATTTCTTTCAGATTTTAATGGTGTTAGAATTAGCCCTGCTATTCCTAAGTATGTTATGATTTTTCCATTATTCATGTTTGTGATAGTTAAAGAGGGTTTATAAATGTTACTCATTTAATCACTACGAAGTAGTATCGAGTTGATACTTTCAGTATTATTTATTTCTACTTTCTTGTATTTTCTTTAGAATTCTAGTAACAAGCTTTCTTGGCATAAATCTTATTAATTGAACTGCAGTTTTATACTTAAGTTGATATACAACAACACGTTTATTATTATATAGTGCTCTATATCCGTATTCAGCAACTTCTTTTGCTGTAGGAATATTTTCATTAAATACTCTAACATTATTAGTATCCGCTATTTTTGAAAAATTTGTTTTAATTGGACCCGGACAAAGTGTTGTGACTTTTATTTTAGTATCTTTTAATTCTTCAGCAATTGCTTCAGAAAATGATAAAACGTATGCTTTTGATGCGTAATAGACGGCCATTAAAGGTCCCGGTTGAAATGCTGCAACGCTTGCAATATTTAATATTCTTCCAGAGTTATTTTCAACCATGTCTTTTAAAAAGAGTTTTGTTAAATGTGTTAATGCCGTAATATTTACTTGAATCATTCTTAATTCTTTATCTAAATCTGTATAATTGAATTTACCGTATGTTCCAAATCCAGCATTATTTACTAGAATATTAACATTAATGTTATCGCGCTTAATTTCATCATATATTTCTGTTGGTGAAGAATAATATTCTAAATCTTTAACGATTACTTTAATTTCCACATCATATTCTTTTGTTAATTCTTCTGCTAGTATTTTAAGCGTATTTTCGCTTCTTGCTACAAGGATCAGGTTATGTCCTTCTCTAGCGAATATTTTAGCAAATTCAAGGCCAATGCCACTAGAAGCTCCGGTAATTAATGTAAAGTTTTTAGATTCCATTTTTAATTAGTTTAATATTGTTTTGAGTTTTTAATATAATATAATTTAGATATATTTAAATATTTCATCTAGTGATTTAATACTATTATCAGATTGGTCGGAATCAAGTTTATTTCTATCTAGATGAATTGCATTCATTCCAATAGCTTTTGGACCTGCTACATCAGTATAAATATTATCTCCAATCATTAATGCTTGAGACGGAATAATTTGAAATTGTTTAATCATTATATTATAAATTCTAGAGTCAGGCTTTTTTAAACCTATGTCACATGAAAATAATATATTATTAAAATATTCTGTTAAATTTGATCTAGCAAAAGCAGATTTGTATGATGATGCTAAGTTAGAGATTAATCCTAATTTAATGTTTTTTTCAATTAAATATCTTAAAACGGTTGTAACTTCAGGATATGGTCTTGTGGAATTTATTTCTAATTTTAATTCTTGTTCATATTTTTTAATATCTATTTTAACACGAGGTTTCAATTTTTTAACTAAGCTTGTAAGACTATCAAAATCTTCAGTTAAAGCTATTATTCGCGCTTCTTTAAGTTCTTTAGGATTGTTTAAACCAATATCTGTAAATATGTTAGAATAAACTTTTGCTTCAGTAGCAGGATGAATTAAGGTTCCGTATAAATCAAATATTACCACACGAATATCTTTGAATTTCTCAGTCATATTATTTAAATATTCTTTAAGAATATAAATGTTATGAGATTGCAGTTGTGGATATAAAAATTTTATAATAAAATATAGATGTCACTAGTTCTACATCGCTCACCTACTTTTTAATCATGATGTTAAATATCATTTGAGAATTAGTTATGGTCTAACACAAAATTTATAATTAATTAATTTATACACGCAGTATGCTTGATAATAAAGAATATTTAAAAAAGTTTAACTCAATACAAAAAAAGATTATAAAAATTACTGATTTATTAATTTTGCAAATCAAACCCGGAATGAGTGAAAAAGAGATTTCAGATAAATATTATGAAATGTTAAAAAATGTCGGGTTAAAAAATCATTGGTATCCTATACTTATTTATTCTGGTGATTGGACAGGAAAACCTATTACTCGAAAAGTACATTTACCTTCTAAAGATATGATTATTAAGAATGATGATATTATATTTATAGATTCTACACCTATGGATAAAACCGTATGGGGTAATTGGTGTCGAACGATTTGTATAGGAAATAACTTATTTTACAAGAAACTTTGTGATGATTGCAATGAAATAGTTAATCAAACATATGAATACGCTAAGTTGGAAGCAAAAACTATTGGAGATGTTTTTGATTTTAGTATGAATTTAATAAATCAGTATGGATTAAAACTTCTTGATTCAAGAAATGATGTGGGACATTCAATTTTTCAGGTACATATAGGTCAATCTGTTGATAAAACTCCTTTATCGGATAGGTTATTTCTTAGTGAAGAATATCGGAATAGCGAATTGAAAGGAATAATTTCAATTGAACCTCAAGTAGGAAGAATTAATCCCGAAGATGGAAAAATGTATGGTGCTAAACAACAGAAAGTAATAATTTATGATTTAATTATTTAGGTTGATTTAAGAATGGATCAGGTAATTCTAGGTGTTTTGAATCCTTAAAATAACATTCATATAATTCGCATAATTCATTTGGTGATAATGTGCTAAATTCATCTGCAGGATGTTTTGTTAATAATACTTTTTGATTTTTACATACGGCTTTCCATAATAATTTAGTTATTAGTTCAATACCTGTTTCTAGTTCATAAGTATTATTATAATTTACCATCACATATAAAGAGTCATCTGCTGTTAAGGTATTGATATTATCGCAATTTTTTTTCCCAATAAATAAATGAAATCCATAATCCTTATAGTTTATGCCTTCTTTTTGTCCAAAGGGTAGATGTTCTCGACTATATATTTGCGAATATAATTTATCCATTTCTTTATACAAACTAGAATTTTTATTCTGATTTATTAATGCTTTATTTATGTCTGCTTGACTAAATAAATTCCTATTAACTCCATATTCTAGTGCTTGTTTTACTTCATGTTCTGGATTAATTTTAAAATAAGGGTCTGCATCAGGATACATTTTTTGTGCAACAATTGATTGATATAGGTCCATGGCATTTGCATCTTTATAGATTGTACTGTATTCAAGATCCATTATTTGATCAGGCTCTGCATAGCACCAATATTGATTCATAAGATCCAGAATTAGTTTCGGTTTACTTAGCGCAATTTCTTTTTTAAATATTTTATTTTTGATTAATTCTAATACATACATGTTGTCTTCTAAAGAAATGTATGGTTCAGATAGATATTTACCTATTGTAATATTTGTTGTTCTATTTTCTGTGGTAGAATATTTTTCATTTAATTCTACCCAACTAGAAATCATATTATCGATTGATCCATTTAATATTGTTTTAATCTGTTTAGTAATATACGGATGCATTAATAATTTAATGGTTTAATTATTTATAAATTTATTTCTTATTGTTGCTCTCTGTTAAATTATCATTCTCGTTTCCAGCCCATAATTTTTTCATATTGACGCGAGTTAAATCATAATATTTTTTTAATTCATATGGGTCTGCAAGTTTTAATACGTCAAGTTCTGGGCCGAATAAATCAGAATATCTATCTCTTCTACGTATAATTCTAGTACTACCATCATGTTTTATCATAATTATTGGAGGTCTTTTAAGATTATTAAAATTAGATGCCATAACGTAACTATATGCTCCACAATCCATTACTGCCAGTAAATCATTTTCTTCAATCCATGGAAGTTTCTCATTATCTTCGATTATATCTATGCAATCGCAGGTTGAGCCAACAACTTCGTATTTTTGTGTTCTTCTTTGATTCATTCTTGTAGCTGGAAGCAAATCATAATAACATTTAGCTACAAGAACATCTGGAAACATAGAATATGTTGAGCCATCAGTTATTATGGAGTATTTTTTCTCTAGCTCCTTTGTACTTACTGCTTTTATTATTCCTATTCCTGATGTAGCCACTATTGATTTTCCAGGTTCAAATATTAATGTTGGTTTTTCAATGTGGTATTTATCGAATATCTTATTGAAAAATTGCATAAATTTAGGAGCAAATTCTTCTGGACTAAAATATTTTCCTGGACCAAATTTAGGAGCTTCTGCAGGAAATCCTCCGCCTAAATCAAGTATTTCTATTACTATTCCTTTTTTAGTTGCATATCTTATAAGATTCATAATTTTTGATAATGCATAATGGTATACTTTAGGACTTGTTGCGTTAGATCCGTGAAAGTGAAAACCTTTCAAAGTAACTTTATCAGATTTTAATATCTTATTTATAGCTTTTGTAATAAATTTGTAGGGTATTCCATATTTTTGCGTTTTAGTGTTATACTTGCCCTTATGAATCATAGGATTTACACGTAACATTACTGGAATGATTTTTTTTCCTTTTTCTGCAACTTTTATTATTCTATTTAATTCTTCATGAGAATCTACTGTTATAGCTTTTACGCCTATTTCTGAAGCAAAATATATGTCTTGTTCTGTCTTGTATAAATTTGTAAATGTTATTTGTTCAGGTTCAAAATCTGCAAGTAGTCCTAGAATTATTTCACCAATACTACTGGCATCGAATTCGAATCCTTCTTCACGTACAATTCTTAATACTTCAAGATTAGAATTACATTTACATGCATATTGTGGTCTAAATTTGTTGTAATCAAAGGCATTTTTGAAAGCTTTAAGTTTATTTCTTATTTCCTGCTCAACAAAAACATATATTGGAGTACCGTACTTTTTTTCTAGTACTTTAACAGATACTCCTTCAATGTACATTATTCCATCGTTATCTTGGCTAAGAAAGTGTCTCCATCTTTTCTTATTATATCTAGGTGATATTGCGCGTAACTTTGGTATAGGTTGTTTCAATTGATACTCCTCTTTTACTTAACTGTAAAAAGTTAGTAAAAACCACTATTTAAATACTTTGATTTTGATAGATATTTTCTTCTTCGCTTTAGTTTTTTGTTATAATTTGTTGTTTCTCGTATATGATTGCCTCACTCCCCACACTAGACAAGCGAGCATAGGGTATTTAAATACAAAGAGATTTATATCTTTTATTGGGTGGTATTTAACTAATATCTCCCAATACCTCGTCCCCTGAGTGTAAACAAATGTATGCGTAATTGCTATTAATTGTTTATAACTCCATAAAGGGATTGAAATAAAATGCGACAAGCAAGAGGCCAAAATGGAACCGAAAAAGACACAGATAAAGTTGCCTTCCGTCAATGACGTGATGGGTAAAAAATTGCCAGAAACAAAATTTAGATCTGGAGCAATTGCAGCCACAATATGGGCTAACGAAACAGTAAAAGACGGAAAAAAGGTTGTCTATAAATCAGTATCTTTTGAGCGAAGCTACAAAGATAAAAATGATGAATGGCAGTCTACAAATTCTCTTAGAACGCAAGACATACCTAAAGCAATACTTGTGCTAAGTAAAGCATATGAGCATTTAGCATTGAACGCGGATGAAGACGATATATACTAATTAATATCTAATTAGAGAATTTTAAAAGTTTTTTTATTTTTTTTGTTTAAAATATAGTACATGTAGCGATAGCTATGTGAGATTAATAGTTAAAATACTAAATTTAGTAAAAAATACGGGTGAAAATATGGCAAGAAAACGAGTAGAAGAAAATGAATTGGATCAAGATGTAAATATTGATTTGAAAACTGTTCAGAAGACTAAAGATATGTCTGTAATGAGTCTTCCAGGTGTTGGTGCATCAACAGCTGAGAAATTATCTCTTGCAGGATTTGATAATTTACTTGCAATTGCTGTTGCAACTATTGGAGAAATCGTAGAAGCATCTGGTGTTAGTGAGATTGTTGCAAGAAAAATAATTCAAGCATCAAGAGCTAGCATGGATATGGGATTTATGTCTGGTGAAGAAGCAATGCAAAAGAGAGCCACAATAAATAAGATATCAACATATTGTGAACCATTTGATGCATTAATGGAAGGTGGATTTGAAACTCGCGCGATAACAGAATGTTTTGGTCAATATGGTAGTGGTAAGACTCAAATAGGACATTTGCTTTCTGTTAGTGTTCAGAAAAAAGATCCAACTGCTGCAGTAATCTATATTGATACTGAAAGTACATTTAGACCAGAAAGAATCGTACAATTTGCAAAAGGACTTGACATGGATCCAGATCAAGTATTAAGAAATATTAAAGTTGCAAGAGCATATAATTCAGACCATCAAATGTTACTTGCTGAAAAAGTTGAAGAATTAATCAAAAATGGTTTGAATGTAAAACTTGTAATAGTTGATTCATTAACAGCACACTTTAGAGCAGAATTTGTTGGCAGAGGAACACTTGCTGATAGACAACAAAAATTAAACAAACACATGCACATACTTGCAAAACTAGCTGACATGTACAATTTAACAGTATATGTAACTAATCAAGTAATGTCAAAACCAGATTCATTCTTTGGAGATCCAATTGAAGCAATAGGCGGAAATATTGTAGGACACAATTCTACATTTAGAATCTATTTACGTAAAGGTAAGAAGGGTTCAAGAGTTGCAAAACTTGTAGATGCTCCCAATCTTGCTGATGGTGAATGTGCATTCTTTGTTAAAGAAGGATGCCTCGAAGCTGCAGTATAAGAACTTAAGTGTTGATAATAGAATATTTTTTATTTTTTTTATACATTTTCATAAACTTTATAAGTATATATGTATACGTATAGTATATGGTAAAGCCTGTATCATTATCAAACGAAGCCTACGAGGTATTGTCTAAAATGAAAGTCGAAGGAGAATCATTTTCTGATGTAGTTTTAAGACTTGCAGAGAAAGACAAGAAGAAATTTAGACTAGAAGATTTTGCAGGTAAATTGAAAGGAAAAGATTTTGATGATTTAGATATAATATTTAAAGATATAGAGCGTAATAGAAAAAACTTTAAAACAACAAAGGTGAAGTTCTAATGTTTTGTTTCGATACAAATATTGTTGTAGATATATTGAGAGGAGATTCCATTACCCTTGCTAAATTAGAAGTATTTAATACTTTAGAGATTTGTATTACTCCAATAATTGCATCTGAATTATATGAGGGATGTTATAAATCTAATAGGATGGAAAAAGCATTGGTATTGGTTGAAGATTTTATATCAACTGCAACCTTTTTAGATTTTAATATCAAATCATGTAAATTATATGGTCAAATCTACAAATTTTTACAATCCAAAGGAAAACTTACTGAAGAAAAAGATTTAATGATAGCAGCAATTTGTATCTCGCATAATGCGACTTTGATTACAAAGAATAAGAAACATTTTCAAAACATTCCGGGATTAAAAGTTGAGTATGTTTAAAGTATTTATCCTTTCCTCGAAACATTTATAATTTCTTTATATTAATTGTATCAATATGAATACTGAAACAGAGATAAAAATTTTAAATATTGATCCTAAACTTATACGAAAGACTCTTCTTTTGAATAATGCAAAGAAAGTTAAGAAGGTTTTTCAAAGAAATATAATTTATTCTAATGATTATGTGAAAAGCAATAAGGTTGTTGTGAGATTAAGACAAGAAGGTAAGAAATGTTGGCTAACAGTAAAGTCTCCTGCAATAATTAAAAATAATCATAAGATACGAAAGGAATATGAGATGTTAATTCCTTCTTATAAAGAAGGCCATGAAATGTTATTATTACAAGGATTTAATCCAGCTTACGTTATTGAAATTAAAAGAGAATATTTTTCATTATATTCTTGTTCAGTTGAAATATTAATTACAGCTGATGTTCCGCCATTTATTGAAATAGAAGGCAAAGAGGCCAATATTTTACGTGTTGCAAAATTACTCGGTTATTCAAATAAAGATTATATTACTGAAAACATCTTTAAGTTATATAATTTAAAGAATAAATCTTCAACGTTTTAGATTATTGAGAGTTTTTGCGACTTGATTTAACGGTTAATTTATCCGATAAACGTATTTAGAATCATAACAAATAATACTCCTACAATTAATGATATTATGGTTGAATGATGACTCATTTTTCTTGATGATGTTGGAATTAATTCATCTGTTGAAATATAGATCATAAATCCTGCTGTAATTCCAATTATTAGTCCAATAATAGTATTAGATACATTTTGATATACAAAGTATGCAATAAAGAATCCTATTAATAATGGAATTAATGTAGAACATGCAATAAGAAATGCTTTTAATCTATTTTTATTACAATAATAAATTGGCGCGGCAGTGCATATTCCTTCAGGAATTTTTTGTATTGTAATAGAAATGGCAACAATTATTCCTAACACATTATTTGTTATTGTACCAAGAGCAATAACCATGCCTTCAGGAATATTATGAATAAATAATGCTATGGTAATATATTTTGAACTTCTATCAATATCACAAAAATATTCATCTTTACAATCAATTATTTCAGGATGAGTATGTGGAATAAATTTATCTATAATATACATTAATATTGCGCCTATTATTACTCCGATAGCTGCATAAATTCCTGATGAAAATGCAATACTTTGTGGTATTAAATTAAGAAATGAAATAGAAAATAAAATGCCAGCCGTAGCCATGACCGATATCGGAAACATGATGGGCGTTTTTCACTTTGTTCGTGATATTTTATACCATAATAAAGCGGCAGAAGCCAAAAATGCTGCAGCAGTCGAAGCTGGAGAAATTCCTTCGGAAACTATTATAAAACCTATTGTTGGCTGCGAGTTTTTCGTGTGTGACAATCATAAAGATAAGTCCAGAAAAGACAACGGATATCAAATTGTACTTCTTGCTAAAAATAAAAAAGGGTATCATAATTTGGCCAAAA
>CAVZPN010000013.1:0-8943 GCA_963777125.1 uncultured archaeon
GACCTAAGATTTCTCCGCTTTCAACGTCTAAATTAACTCCATCTAGAACTACTCTTTTATCAAAGACCTTACTCACACCCTTTATTTTATAGACTGGCATAGACATAATGCTATCTCACTCACAAATCATATATATAAATCTTTTGGATTATGAAATAGTATCGTAGATATTTTAAAATTATTTTTTGTCATCAATACATGAGCATTCTCTAAATACAATCTAATGTCAAGGAATATTGCAAGAGGGAATTGACATATATATAAAACATAAAATATGCGAATCGAGGACAAAAATCATAAGAAATAGCAAAATATGATCATACAAACTAAAAAACAAAATAAAACAATATAATAAAATAATTATCACTTCTAAACTTTCTTCAAAACAATTGCTTGATATACAGGCCATGAATTAATATGATTAACAACAACTAAGTCTTTTTCTTGACAAAACCTCTTTACAACATTATCTGCGGCTTTAATATAATCATAAATTAGTTGAGAAAAAAATCCTTCTGATGGAACTTTTCTTTGAATTGCTTTATCCACATCTTTGTATTTAATTTCAAGAACATACCCTTCATTTAAAGTATTCTCGTACCATTTTACAGGTCCAAAAGCAATTTGAAATTCAGCAGGCGCTCCATCAACAACTTCAAGTTTATCTTCTAATAACTCTCGCGAAATCATCTTAAAAGCAGAATCATATAATCCGAATTTATATTTCCCATTAAAAGTCATTTTATCAGGAGTCATAACACTAAGAAAACCATGTAACTATTTAAAGTTTATGCACGATAATCACTAATAAATTAATATGCACTCTTATCACACCAGAAAAGAATTATAAACCATAAAAACCTTTAAAAATATATTAATCTTATAATAATTATGACCACAAACATATTAATTGTTGATCCGCATTATAATAGCATATATAATATGAATAAGGACATAGATTATTCGAACGAATCAGAAAACTTATATGAAAGAGTATTTGATGATATATCAAAGACAACAAGTACAGAACATTTAGAGAAAATTTTACAAAATTATCCAAGAATACCAATAAAAAGCGATAACTTGTCAGAGATAATAAAATATAATAATAATTTTTACCAAACAGCAATTGTAACTGAAGAGATAGAAACCAAATATAATACAGAGATAAAGGTTATATATGCTGAAAAAATAAATATAAGCAAATATCTACCACATGCGATAAAGAATCTTAATAACATAATTGAAGAAGATTTAAACATAGGTGATAAAATTAAAATTCGCGATATTGCACGTGAAACATTTATTACAAATCTTGAACAATCAGCACAAACACATTATGAAAAATCACGTTCGGTTATAGAATGTTTAGAAGTAGAATTTTCAGAGTACGCGCATCATCTTTTAATAAAATGGGATTTTGAATTTAAAATACCTAAAAAAAATAACCCAAGCTAATTTTACAAAATTATCAGAAGACAAATTAATCTATAATTCATAGATAATATATTAAAAATTAAATATAATTAATATAAAGATTAATTTAAAAAAAAGAAATTATAGAATTTATTCCTTTGGATGTGTTAACAAAACCTTTCCGCCTTTTGCAGCTAATTTTTCAACAGCAGCAGCAGAAGCATAGTCTGTTTTTACAACATACTTCTTAGTAACAGTTCCAAATCCAAGTAATTTATTACATTTGAAATCTTTTAAATCAATATTGTAAGTGTCGCTTTCTTTTTTTACTAAACCTGACTTTACAGAATCATCTAAATGAGTTTCGAAATAGAATATATTAATTCCTTTAATATTAAGATTAGTTTTTGAAGCAAAACCGTGTCTACCAAAATATTTTACGTCTTTCCAAACTTTAGTTTTCTTCTGGTCTGCTTTCTTACCAGTACCTGCCATACCTACTCCGCCTTGATGACCACTACCTCTATGTTTCTTCTTACTACCATAACCATGAGTATGGTCTCCACGGAATTTAATTGATTTTTTTCTTCGGTTTAATGACATTTTTGCCCTCAATAAATATTATATTTTTTTAAAATTTTGAATATACATAATTAAAAAATTATATCATCTTTTTTATTAATAAATTAATTTTTTCTTTTCTGTCTCCTAATGCACCTTTTAAAGTAAATGGTGTTTTTATTCCTTTACGTTCAAAGCCGCCTCGTGGTGGTTGTAAATGAAAATAATTTACTAATTTTCCTTCTTTTTTCATACCGCGTTTTTCAACAAGTAATTTGTATGTTTCTTCATCTATGATACCGTAAGTAACATAATCTTTGCATTTTTCAAACATACCTCTTGTTTCAGGAGTATCAGGATATACTGAACAAGTATGTTTTTTATGTAAGTGTAACATTCGCATAGTATTTTCTATTCCCTGTTTCACATCATTTGTTCCTCTTATTCTTATGATTGCGATTTTATCCATCTTAGTCTCCATTAATTATTAAATAAATAATTTTATTTTTATTCAGTACTCTTTTCTTTGTTTTCTTGTGGTTTTCCGCCACTTATTATTGATAAACTCTTAACATATTTATCTTGTACTTTTGTACTATTTAAATTGTGTAATGCATCTTCTAATGCTTTAACAACATTAATCATGTTTCTTGATTGGCCACGAACTTTAGACCATATATCTTGAACACCAGCAAGTTTCAATACTTTTGCAACTTCCTTTTGTGCTTTTAATCCAGTTCCTCTTGGTGCAGGTTTTAATTCTACTGTAACAGAACCACATTTACCCATAACTGCAAATGGAATACTGTTTGGAGCAGTTCTTGCGTCAGCCCATGAACCAGATCCTCGAGTAACTTTAATAATATTTAATTTTGCTTTTCTAACTGCTTTTTCTCTTGCAGGAACAGTTTCTTTAGCCTTACCAAATCCAAGACCAACATAACCATCTTTATTACCAACAACAGCGTATGTAGAAAATTTAGGTTTGTTACCTTCCTTAGTCTTTTTTTGTGTTTGTCTAAATACTCTTCTAAATCCACCGCCAAATTTACCTTTGGATTGACCTATTAATAATAAATCTGATTCTAAATTAGGTAATAATAAATCAACAATTTCTGGCTCTAAGATAGGTTTTCCAGCAGCAATAACTTCATCCATTGTAGTTATTTGTCTAGATTTTACTTTTCTACCTAAATCAGTTTTAGGTTGCCATCTATCAAGATCAGTAGATATCTTTATAGTTTCTATTTTCTCTTCTTCAATAGGCACTATTAATACTTTTTCTGTTTCTTTTTCAATTAGTTTTGGTGACATTTTATTATACCTTTATTATACTTTTTTTATATAACAATAATTTTATTTACTTAATTTTAACTTTAATTCACTTACTGATTTTTCTATATCAGTTGGTGGAACTTTAAACTTGCCTTGTGATGCATATGCTGCAATATGTTTACCTGTTAATCTATCCATACTTGGGAATATATCTTCTGATGCAGGTACATCAAGTCCATTATCTTTAACGCCTTTAATTACTGCATATAATCTTGAACATGATTTTGGTTGTAATCCTAAATCAACAATTGCTTTCTTAACATTTTTCTTCTTAGCTTTTTGTGCAATTAACATTCCTGTTAAATATGCTGCTGGAAGATTTCCTGTTGCATGTTTCCAACCTAATTTTTTTAATTCTGAACTGTTAGCGGTAACAATAACATGATCACCATTTTCAGAATATTCAACTACTTGAGCAACCATGTGCTTATTAGTTCTTCTAATAACTAACCGTGGTATACCACTAATTAATAATTTTAATCTCTTTCTGTAATCTGTTTTTCCTTCAGCTTTTCTACGATATTTAAAAACTTTTATTGCGTGTCTCATGTTTAACCTTTATTGCTTGATTACTCTTTTTGATTTTTTAGCTGCAACTTTAGTTTCAGCATCTGATTTAATCAGATTATCTTTACTAGATAATAAATCAGCATGATCTTGTAGATATAATTTTATGTGTCTTATACTTCTAAAGTATCCGCCTTTAGATTTTAAATATAATTCACGATATGCTTTTTTAGTAACTATATTTTTATCTAATAATAATTTTAAAAATTCTCTTTGAACTCTAATTAAATTCATCCAATTATGTTTTGGATTGGATCTAGCTGTGGCCTTTCCTTTCATACTACCAGGGCCTGATCTTCTACCTTTTCTCTTTTGAGTTGCAAGAGCTCTTGCACGAACTTTTGAAGTGAAATTTCCTGGCTTTTTAGTAATTGCTTTATCGCCCATTAATAATTTTAAATCTCTCTTAGTGATTGCTTGTTTTATGTCATCAAGTCTATCGTTATCAAATACTACTCTATCTGGTGAACAACCAAATATTTGTGCTGCTAAACGTTTTTGAACCTTTAAATCCATATTAATCACTCATTATTATTAATTTTTATTTATCAATTATTTTATTAATTTAATCTTTATGCATTAAAACATCGTCTTTAGCTTTCTTATCTTCAGACTTTTGTGCTTTTTGCTCTTCTTCTAAAGTATCTTCGGATACTGCTTCACTTGATTCTGTTGTTTTCTTTTTATCTTTTTCTTTCTTTTCTGCTTTCTTTAAAGAATCTTCAATACTCTTCTTTTTCTTCTCAGTTTTAGCTTCTTTCTCTTTTTCTTTATCAGCTTTAAACTTGACCATTTGTTCTTTAAATTTATCAGTTTTAATATTAGTTACGACAATTTGTAATTTTTCAGCTTTTTCAACAATAGCTAATCTCTTTTTATTACCAACAGCACCTGAAATTATAACTGCGCTACCTTTTGGTAAGTCATCTAATTGTAAAACATTAGCAACCATAATTGCATCATATCCTTTATTATCAAGACCACGAACTTCAACTGGACTTCTCCATCCTGAAGTTACTGTTCTATTATAACCTTTAAAGTTGTGTCTCATCTTTGACTGTAAACCTCTAGGTTTTCTCCATCTATCACTAACTCTGACTTTTGTTCCAAAGTTTTGTTGTTTGAAGTCTGGTTTCTTATCCTTTGATTTCTTTCGGATTTCCAATAATTTTTTCTTTTCAGTCATTTGACACCTTAAACGTTATTACATAATATTATTATTCAATTTATTTAATATCAACACCATCTTTGTGTGTTATATATATTCCGTCTTGGAATATTCTTCTATCGAAGTTAGATCTTCGAGTTATTTGTTCTATTGCAGCTGCAGTTAATGCTGCTAACTCTTTATTAGGACTAGTAACTGTAATATCTGGTTCTTTTAAAACAACATCAACACCAGGTTTTATTTTTAATGTTCTTGGAACTGTTTCTCCCATATAATTTTTTACTTCCATAACATTATTTTTATAAGTTATTTTCATTGGGAAGTGTCCTGAACATATCTTTAACTTGTAAACACAAGAATGTAATGCGCCTTGAAACATATTATTAAGATGAGCACATGTAGTAAATACAGCTGCTTTTTCTCTCTTAGTAAATTTCTTAACTTCAAAAGTTATAGTATCGCCAACATGTGTAATTTGTACTCTAGGAAAAATGAATTTTCTAGTTATTTCTCCTTTAGGTCCTTTAACAATAAATAAACCATTATCTATCTTTAATGTTACGCCTTGCGGGATTTTTAAATCGTATTTCCATTGGTCAGGTTTCATAATATCAACTCTAGTAAAATCATAATATAATTTAATAACAATAACAAACTAATTTTCCACCTAAGCTTTGTTCTTTAGCTTGAATGTGAGTCATTAATCCTTTTGATGTTGAAACAAGTATTATTCCAAAATCTTTTGCAGGTAAGTATCTCTTTTCGAATTTTTCGAAATTATCTTTTTTAACGTTAAATCTTGGAGTTATTACGCCAACTTTATTTACAGCGCCAATAAGACTAATTGAAAGTAATTTTCCTTTACCATCTTCTATTTCCTTAAATTCACCAACATAATTATTTTCATTTAAGATAGTTAATACTTGTCTAATGAATTTTGAATTGTTACCTACAAGAATCTCTTTTCTTCCAAGTTTCTCATGATTGTTTATGTATGATAACACATTTGCTAACGGATCGTTTAACATTTTTTACACCTTTGAATATTATTATTTTAAAATATTAATTTGTTTTTATTGTTTTATTTAATTAGTTATATTTTTTAAAGCCAATCTTAGTAGCTATATCTCTAAAGCATTGTCTGCATAAGTTAATACCGTATTTACTTATATGACCGCCAGTTCTTCCGCATCTCTTACACTTCTTATCAAGTACACTTCCTGTTCTTTTCTTAGGTACGGAATACTTTGCATGCTTCAAAAGCTTTCCAGGCTTATTTTGCAATTGTTTTATAACTTTTGTATGATCGGTAGTTGTCATTTCGTCTCCTTAATTCTTCTCTTCATCATCACTAGCATATAACACGCCGAAATTATCTTTCATGAATTTCATTGCATCAACTTTACTAACTCTGTGATGAGCAGGAACAGTTTTCTTTAATAATTTTCTTACCTTTATTCTTGAACCAGCACGGTCTAAAGTAATAGAACATTGAAGTCCCATAGAACCAATGTCAGGATCATATCTTGCATCTTTGATGTCAGTATATTCCTTTATACCAAAAGAAATATTACCATTATCATCAAAATTATTTTCTGCTAACTTATTATCTTTTGAATATAATAATCTAGGAATTAAATCCATAGCTAATTTTTTTCTTAAAGTAACTTTAACACCAATTGGTAAACCAGGTCTTAAGCCCCAAGCAGCAATTCTTTCTTGAGTTATAGTTCTAACTGAAGTTACACCGCTAATAGTATTAAGTAATTTTTGTGCTTTATCTAAAGCTACTTGATCCTTTCCACATCCTATATTTAATGTAAGCTTTTGTACATTGATTTTTAACATTGGGTTTGTTTGTGTCATTTTAATCTTCAAAATTAATTTTATTTTTGATTTTTATTTTATATAATAATATAATTTAATTACATATTCATTTTTAGTATCGGATTATCTTTACCAATAACTAATGCGTAAGTAGTTTTAGTCTCGAACTCTTCATCCTTAGTCTTAACTATGATGTTATCGCTCTTAATCTCGCTTAACTTACCAATTTTTCCTATGTGTTTACCTTGATATAATAATACTAGAGCGCCTTTCTCAAAAGATAAATGCTCTTTAACTATTTGTTCAGGTAATGTTAATAATAATGAATCCTTAACTTTGTAATGTTGTTTATCGAATAAAACATTTCTACCATCAAGTAAATTTAATTGTAACTTACCTTTTATGAAAGTTTTACCTATAATACTTGTAATCTTTAATGCTGATTCTTCTTTAGTAATCTCAACTAATCTTAATATACCATTAGTATTAATTAACATTCTATAATATTTATTTACTTTTGGTAAAGATAATACATCAGTAAAACATACTGGATGTCTATAATCAGTAATTTTAACACCATTAACTAATACTTCACCAGTAAAAACTAGATGTTTAACTTCTTTAACAGTGGTTGCTACTTTTAATTCATACTTTAATACATTAGCAACAGGCATAGTTAAAGCTTTAGGCATACCGCCTGGATTTACTTTAGTTGTGAACTTTATACCTTTTCTTTGAATTTTCCACGTCTTTGGTGCGTTAATTCTTTTTAAGTGTCTTTTAACCATTTTTTACTCCGTGATTATAATTGTTTATTATCCTCTAAATATTTATTCAGCCTTAGTAGCTTTCTTAACAGTCTTTTTTACAGTTGTTTCAGTTTTAACTTTTTCAGCTTTAGGCTTTTCAGTCTTAACTTTCTCAACCTTAACTTTTTCAACTTTAACAGATTTATCTTTTTGTAAACCGCTCATTCTTTCTTTATCGTCAGTATTTAATTCGACAAGTAATAAGTTTGATGGTTGAATTGGATATCTTGATTTAGAACCGTCTTTTTTAACGTGTTCAGCTTTTGTTATATATACTTTTAAATTTTTCAAATTAACTTCTTCAATTTTTCCTTCAAGATTTTTAAATTGACCACGCATTATTCTAACTTTGTCGCCAACTCTTACTCTTAAAGCTCTTGTATTATATTTTAATTTTAATTCTTTAGATAAGTGTACATTTAAAAAACTTCCACGAATATGTAATGGTGCGTTAAATCTATACTTTCTTTGTTTGTTTGGTTTCTTACTTGAAATCCACGATTTTGAAAATGTTTTCATAATGACACCTGAATATTATTTTATACTATTATACTTGCAACTTTTGCAACCATAGGCCATCTATCAGCAACTTCTTTTGCAATAGGACCTTTAAATATTGTTCCTTTAGGATTACCTTTTTCATCTTTTAAGATTACAACAGCATTATCCTCAAATTTAATTCTCATACCGTTACTTCTTTTGTATTCTTTCTTTTGTCTTACAACTAATGCGAATGCAACTTGCTTTCTCATTTCTGGTTTACCACGTTTAACGGAAACCATAACTAAATCGCCAATTCCTGCAGCAGGTTTTTGTCCTTTTACAGTCTTATGACCAAATACTGAAAATATTCTAACAGTTTTAGCTCCACTATTGTCACAAGTATCTACTTCTGAACCAACAGGTAATCCCTTGACGATGTTTGCTTTTAATGCTTTCATTTTGAATCAATTAAGTTTAATATAACTTATTCCTCGTTTCTTTTTACAATTTCAATTACAACAAAATTTTTAGTTTTAGATAATGGTCTTGTTTCTCCTATTCTTACAAGATCTCCTTCTTTCGCATCCATACTTTCTGGATTGTGAGCTTTAACTCGAGTTCTTCTCATTTCGAATCTCTCGTATTTCTTATTAAATTGTTTTCTAGGCCATTCTACAGTTACAGTTTTCTGCATTTTAGCACTAATAACTGTTCCAGTAAATATTCTACCACGAACCTTGACAGTTCCATGAAATGGATCTTTTGGATCAATACTCT
>CAVZPN010000014.1:0-17749 GCA_963777125.1 uncultured archaeon
AGCAGCGTCAGGCAGCGATTGCGAAACTGGGAGTTAAACCGGAGATCACACGCTTCAAGGGATTGGGGAGAAATTTCACCTGAGGAGTTCAAAGGATTTATCGGTCCGGATATTCGCCTCGAACCTGTTGTGATTGGCAAAGATTCTCACCTCAAAGACATGCTCGAATTTTACATGGGCAAAAACACACCCGAACGCCAGGAGTTTATTATCAATAGACTTAAGGTGGAGAAGGATGAGCCGTTGGCGGCAGCGGCTGAAAGGCGCCTTCCAGCCCCAAGCGGATAAAGTTGTCCTTCAGGGCATCGCCGCCGATGATGTCGGGCAGCTTGCCGGTGGCCATCAGCAGGTTGTATTGCTCGGTGCTGTTGGTGGCCACCTTGCTGGCGGTGTTGATCAGCTTGATATTGGTCAGGCGGGTCAGTTCCTTGGCCACCGGCCAGTCCTCGTTCCACACGTACTTGTCGCGAAAGTGCATGTGGATGGTCAGGCTCAGCGGCTTGGCGCTGATCTGCGTCGATGTGGGCTCTTTTAATTTAGAGGTTCTTGGAACATGAGGGCCTCTACATAAATCAAAAAATGTTCCTTGTCTATATATAGAAATTTTATCTGATGAATCAGATTCTTCCATATTTTCAATCATTTCAACTTTGTAAGGATTAGTTGCAAATAATTTTAATGCCGAAGATTTTGATATTTCTTCTCTTGTTACAGGCAAATCTTCTCGTACTATTTTTTCCATTTCAAGTTCGATTGCAGCAAAATCTTGTGTACTAAATGTTCTATCTGAATCTAAATCATAATAGAATCCGTTATCGACAACTGGACCAATAGTTAATTTTGTTTCAGGATATAACCGAAGCATTGCTTGCGCAAACAAATGTGCTGCGCTATGTCTTAATACATCAATTCCCTCTTTATCTTTATTAGTTAAAATTTGTAATTGTGAATTTTCATTTAATTGATACGATACATCAACTAATTTTCCATTAACTTTTGCAGCAAGCGACGCCATTGCAAGTCTTGGACCAATCTTTTCAGCAACTTCAAGAACAGTTGTTCCGACAGGATATTCATTAGAATTACCATCAGGAAAAGTTATTTTAACAGAATTTACAGAACTATTTTCGTTATTCATATTTCCACCTTTACGCGAGTACAACACGCGTATAAAATTGAATAAAACACCAGTATTAAAAGATTACGGAAATATCGATATATTTATATTTGATTAAATAGCTCTATTACTATGTTCGATTTAGATTCAAAAAATAAAAACGAATCATTGTTTCTAGAAAATTTATCCGAAGATAAAATTAGATATTTAGAATATATTATGCGAAAATTAGATAATAGAAATGATTCTAGATATGAAGAAAAAGTAATTAATACTTCCATAAAACGTTCTATTACAACTTATTGTAGTATGAAGGGATTTATTTCCGATACGGATAATTTATCTGAACTAATACGTAAAGATGATTTAACATTAAAAGAGATAAATATAACCCATAAACAAATTGCAGATGTATTAACTTATTTTACTGAACAATCAAATTTAGAAAAAGAGATTAACTTTAATAATTTTAATTATAAGTTACTTGTTTCTTTCACTATGGGTTCACAATATTGTCCATTTACTTTAGTTAAAGACAATATTTATTTATCTAATCCACAAAATATTACTTGTGGTTCGGGAAATTCTACAATACATATAGAAAGAGATGACAAAAAGAGACTTTCTTATTCGAATATGATGCCTCATTTAATAGAACATCATCATTTTTTTGAAGGTAATGTTTCTTATAGACTTGATCCTAGATATGTTGTCGATTTTTTTAATTTAAGATAAAACAAAGAAATACTCAAAACAACAAACTATAAATATCCAGATTATTATATAACCAGCATGTGGGTCATAAATATAACTATTCCTTACAGTAAAAGTTCTCTCTTCGGGCATATTGCTAAAACAAATAACATTACAATGTTTGGTTATCCTCATTCTCATACTATATATTCTGATCACATTAGAATATTAACTTCAGGAGTTATTTTGGGTGATGATAAAAATATTAAAAATGCTATTAAAGACTTAAAAAAAGATAATAGGCTATTAAATATAGAAATGCAGGAAAATTATTTTATATTAGACGTAAAACAACACCTCATGAATAAAGATTTATTTCAACCAGGCCTACTGTATGTAAAACCAGGAATTACAACAAACAAAGGAGAATACATATTTGAAATTGCTGCATGGAAAAGAGAACAATTAATAAAAGTATATCATGCATATGGAATAGAAAATGTTAAATTAAATTGGATAAAACAAAAAAAGATAACAGGAATACAAATTACCACATCTACACCAAATCTTACTGAAAAACAAAAACAAGCATTTAAATTAGCAGTAGATAAAGGATATTATGGTTATCCAAGAAAAGTTGATATTGTCCAATTAGCTAAAGAGTTTGGTTGCTCTCATTCTACTTTCCAGTTTCACCTTCGGAATGCTGAGAAGAAACTAATGCCTTCTCTTTTGTAAAATATTTGTTATAAATATTACCTATTCCATCTCCTGTATTCTTCGCATAAGTAGAAAAATTATATTTATTCCATATAACATGTTTAAACATTACACCCATTGCATCTCCTATAATTAAAATACTCATTCCAGAAATTATTTCAAACGGTATAGAAGTATGATCTAAATCTCGAGATAAATACATTCCTGTAAATGCTAAACCGAGTTTCCCCGTCTGATATAATGCTCCGAACATGAATTTATAAAGTGAATCTTCCTTATTTTTCTTAAATCCTTCATATATCCTATTCTTAACTTCTGATTCTACAACATTATCTATATTTGTATAATGCGTTGTTAAGTTTTGTAAGTTGTCTTCAAATCTTTTTGTGTCAGTAGTTATTTGTTTAAATAATTGGTCTTTTCTATAATCTATAGCATCATGAATATTTTGCTGTGATTTTAATATAATAGCGTCAATTGTTTCAGTTTGATTATTTGTTTTCATAAAAATAGAAAAGCATAACTACTATATCTTTTTTTTATCGTTATATAACGATATAGTATAAACACTATCAAAACATATCAGAAATCAAACTTAGAAAAATATAAAGAAAATAAAAATAAGAATTTTACTTCTTATCAACTTTATACATGAAGGTATTTCTCTTACCTGTATTTTTGTATTTGATTATGTTAGTCTTACGCAGTTTCTTTAAACTCATAGTAACTGATCCTATAGAAACCTTTAATTTTTCAGATATTTCTCGAGATGTAAACCATACACCTCTGTTTTTACATAAAAAGTCATATACTTCTTGTTGACCCATTTTAATCCCCCTAACAAATTATCATATAAATAATGTGTACTAAAGTTCATAAAACTAGCCACCTATTTAAGCTTTTCTATTTCACTCGATAGTTGTAGCTTATTTATAAGTGTTCATTTAAAAATAAAGAATCATAATAATACCAACACTAACTACAAAACTAATTCGATAAAATTAGGCAATAACAAAAAATATTATGATTTACCTTCCCATTCATCATAAAATTCAGTTAAATATTGTTGCATAAAATTATGTCTATGTTGAGCCATTTCTTTTCCAGAATGAGTATTCATAAAATCTTTTAATAACAATAATTTTTCATAAAAATGATTAATACTCGGGGCACCACTTTTTTTATACTCTTCTTTACTCATAGTTAAATTAGGTTTAATATCGGGATTGTAAATAGTTCTATTTTTATAGCCACCATAATTAAAAGTTCTAGCAATACCGATGGCCCCAATAGCATCAAGTCTATCTGCATCTTGTATTATATCTAGCTCAATAGATTTAAATTTCTGAATATCTTTTCCGCCTTTAAACGATATATTAGAAATAATATTTTCTACATGTAAAATTATTTCATTGGATACATTTAATGAATTCAAGAATTCTTTTGCTTTTTTTGGGCCTATTGCTTCATCACCATCATGAAATTTAGAATCAGCAATATCATGAAGTAATGCTCCAAGTTCCACAACAAATAAATCTATATTAATATTATGGACTTTTTCAATATCAGCAATATGTTTAGATAATTTCCACACTCGATAAATATGCCACCAATCATGACCACCTTCAGCATCAGTCAAAGTTTGTTTTACAAAATCGATTGTTTTATCTATTATTTGTTGTTGCTCCATAAAAATATGATAATCTAATGCAATATAAATATTTCTATAAAAAAAAACCAGAAGGATAATTCAAAAAATTTAAACTAAAAAAGAAACAATTACTAACATTAGACCAACTACAATTACAGAATAAGCTATAATCAAATCATTACTTAGATGTTTAAAATAATTTATTATAGGATCAAAATCCAATTTAATAGTTTTATTTGCCATTTTTAATCAATCATATAAATTAAATAAATTAATTTACGCCAACAGCTTTCATCGTTTTATTATTACAATGTGGACAAACCCATTCTTGAAATACGCTATTACCAGAATTTAATTTAGTTCCTTTCTTCATTTCAGTTTTACACTTTGTACATGTCTCTGTCATATTATTCACCTATAATAAACCTCTGAGCCTATTATTTATATAGTTTATTAATTATAAATACATATAAATCAATATGTGTCTATTCTATTCTTTATATTCAAACGATAAATCATTATATTCCTTAGTATCATAAACTGTTATTCCTTCTTTATGCCAGAGAACAAATTCTTTAACACCAGAATCAAGTGCCATTTTACTGCACATAGTACAATAAGGCTTACCAGAGTAAGATTTTTCATTAGTATTCTTATCAAGTCTAATAAAATATAATCTAGAACCAATTATTTTTTCAGAATTTTTTCTTAATGCATCCATTATTGCCCGTTGTTCTGCGTGTACACAGCAAGTTTTATCAGTAACTTTATTATTATAAATTTCTTTAGAATTAGAACATCTTCTTTGTGATTCTAAATTATTTGGCGGAGTATTAATTCCTTGCCCAATTATTTTATTATCATAAACTATAATAGAACCGCATTTCGATCTTGTGCAAGTAGCATCTTTTGCTATAATTGCAGTAAGTTCCATAAATTTAATTGCTTCTTGTTCTTCTAAACCCGATAATAGTTTCATCTTATTTATCTTAAATGTATCTCGATTACATCTCTATCTTGTAATTTATGATCAAGCATAAATCTTTGACCGGGGAATTTTGATGATTTACCCCAAACACGACAGAACTTAAATTTTGCAACAAAATCTTTATGTAATTTATTACATAAATCTTCAACTTTGGAATTTCTACTTATTATTAAAGGAACTTTTAAGTCGGCTTCTTTACTAGGTTCTTTTAGATATAATCTTATTAAATCTAATCTTTCAAAAATTAATTCTTTTAATTGTTCAATATAAATTTTATCTTTAGCACTTATTGCTAAATCAGCTTTTAATTCAGTAACTACACTTTCAACCTGTTTATCTGTTGCTAAATCAATTTTATTAATTATTATAAGTGCAGGAATATATTTCTTATTACCTTCAAGCACGTCAATAAATTCATCAACATCAATATCTGATCTTACAACTATATCTGCATTCATTATTCTAAATTCTTTACATACAGATTTTATTGTAGTTTCATCTATTTTAGTAAGTTTTATTGTACTTGCAACCTTTATCCCACCATGAGAACATTTAATAATCTTAACATCAGGCTTTTTTTTATTTAATCTTAAATGAGAATCATATATTTCTTTCATTAACACATCATAATGTTCTGGAGCATTAACATCAATTACAAGTAATGCTAATTCAGCAGACCTCATAACAGATAAGACTTCTTTTCCCCTACCAGTTCCAGCAGCTGCACCCTTTACAATTCCTGGAACATCTAATATCTGAATTTTTGCATCATTAAAATGCATTGTTCCTGGAATTACTGTTAATGTTGTAAATGCGTATGCTGCAGTTTTTGATTCGGCATTAGTCAAATCATTAAGTAATGTCGATTTTCCAACAGAAGGAAAACCTATAAGAATTACTGTTCCATCGCCGTTCTTTTTAACGTCGTAGCCTTCCATTTTCTTGCCGCCTGAACCACGTGTCTCACGTTTGTCTTTAAGCTTTGCAAGTTTAGCTTTCATTAATCCGACAGCATGCTGAGTACTTTTATTATACTTAACTTTAGCTATTTGAGCTTCAAGCTCTGTTATTTCTGAATTATACTCAACCATACCTATCGAATAATTCGTGTCTTTTAAAATTTTTGTGATTAAGATAGATAAATATTTTTTAGGCTATTGTGAAACCCTCGGCTAACGCCGTCATCACCAATCCTCGCTAATTGAATATTTACACTCTAAGCTCTCCTTCCCGTAGGGAGCGACCCCTTAGTCGAGCTTTGATGTTTTATCGAGAACGCTCGGAGTAGGGTGATGCACAGGATTTCACAATAGTCTATTTTTTACAAAAACATTAAAGTCACAAACTTTAAATATAACGTGTTCTAAAATACATCATGAAAAAGGGGCATACAGAGTTTATATTGAAATATACCTTAATTAAATTATTAATGGTAACAAGCATTATTTTCTTTCTAGCACTAATATTATCAATAACATCAAACAAAGTTTTAGCAACAACTTCTTGTAGTGATGGCTCAACTGAAACAGAATGTGTTTGTGGACATACACCTAATTCTTCTCAAGGATATGGTCAAGTGGTACTTGGCGGAGCAGAATCCATTATCATTAGTTGTAATAATAATTTAGATCTTATATGTCCTGAAGATTTCGAAGATACAACACAAACTCCTACTGTTAATGGTAATTGTAGTCAATGCCCAGACCCTGATTGTACTGTAAGTTCGGGTGGCGGTTATGTATGGGGTTATGTAACAGACAGTAGTAGCGGAAAACCGCTTGAAGGAGCAGTAGTTACTAGTCACCCAATAAAATGGAACGTTAGTTCAAGCCTAGATACTAATGCTACAACTAGAACTGATGGAATGTATAATTCTACAAGCTTTATTAGTGGAAAATATTATTTTAGTGCATCAAAAGATGGTTATGATACTCAACTAATAGAAGGAACTGTTATTAGAGGAAGTATTCTAAGAATGGATTTCACATTACAAAATGGCAGTTGTCATAAGGATTGTACAAATAGTTACAATAGATGTAATGCTGCATGTGATGGAATATCTTTTGATACAACTACATGTAAATTTTATAATAGTACGGTAAAAGAGTATTGTAATAATAAAATTAAAAATACGGAAGTATATTTAGGACCAGATTCAGACATTAAAGCATGGTTTATTAGATGTTGCGACAGTACACCTTACACAAAATATTACTATAAAGCATACATTAATGGTAACAATATAAAAAATCTTATTAAAACGGAAAAGATTGCAAGATACAATGATGTTCCTGTAAAAGTAGTTATAGCTTATTGGTAAAAAACACAACATAATAAAACCCAAATAATTTCTGATATTACAATAAAATATCATAAAAATTCGCTGAGAGCGTCTACTTCGCACTAAAGTGCGAGGTTTGACTGGACGCTCTCTTAATCACGAATTTTTAGGATACTAAAAATGGCGCTGTATCTCCGGGCTAAAACACGGCGTTTTAGCGCCATTTTTATTATAAATTTATTAATCATTAATACTTAATAACAAAGGACATGTTTAAAAAATTAAAAAAAAGAGGATATTATTTTGTTGTTGATGCATTAATAGGCAGCATAATAATATTCTTAACAATAATCGTTCTATTAAATCAAGAAACTAAACCCACAAAAATACAATACAACTATGAACTAGCCGAAGAATATGGTTCATTTATATTACAAACGCAAATACAAGATTTAAATAATCCACGTGTTAATGAATTAATCAATAACAAAAATATAACTAATCCGACTCTCACTATAATGGAACAAGTAGATATATTTTATTATAATAACAACATACCTGCTGCTGAACAAATGATACAAAATTTAACAGAATCATTAATACCTTCAAAATATGGGTTTTCATACAGAATAATTACAGAAACTAATAATACGAATATATATAATCGAACTGCAACAAACAGCATAAATATTGATGATGCTAAAATGGTTATCGCTTCAAAAAAGATCACATTTATTCAAATAGATAGCAACACTATGTTTGGACCGGCAATTACAGAAATAAAAATATGGATATAATTTATGCAAATGAGACTAAAATTTAAAAGAAAGGCAGTATTATTTTCGTTAATATCAGTATTATTTGCAATACTATTCATAACATTATTCTCACAAAGTTTTAATACATTATATGAAGATAGAATTCCTGGTAGCAACATCAGAATTAAAGTTATGGACACATATACCAGAAATTTTGAAAGATACATTGGCGAAAGTATTAAAATATCAGCATATAAAGCATTAAATAATATCACAATCTACAATAGAGAACATAATAGTAATAGATTTTTTATTGATTCTCAAGAATTTAATGATACATTTGAAAATTGCATGATTTGTGGATATACTGATTGTCTAGATAGAAAACCCTTTAATGATTGCGGAATACAATCAAATAACTTGACAGCAAGATTAAACAGCATCACACAATTATCTGAAACTCAACTTAATATTAAAACGCAATATACAATAAATTCTGTTAAGGTATCGCAAGAAAATGCATTCGAAGTAGAAGTTACACTTAATATCTCATATAATATCACAGATAATTCTTCAACTGAATCTTCATTGTACTATGCTAAGTGGACTAAAGAAAAAGTAATTGTTCAACCAGTTACAATAATCGGATTATATGATCCTAAAGGATATCTTAATGATTCTACCAACTATTATAATAAAACAATAGTTAGATATAGCGGAATTTGCGAATATAATGAATCATGCTGGAATATAGAAAACGTAACAGAGTTTTATATAACTAATAGTACTAGATATTACAAAAATGGAGCATCATTTTTAAATCGCTACTGGAATAATATGAATGCATCTAGTTGCTGTGGTCTTGAAACTATTCTACATCCAATTACAGATATAAATCCTATCTATAACGTAAACAACAGCTACATAGATAATCATTACTGGGATGGCACATATACTTGTAAAACAGGTCAAAAAATAGTAAGTGTAATAATAGGTTCTGATGATGTTCATTTAGATCAAAGCGTTGCTTCAAGATATCAAATTACAAATTCTAGTTTAATATATTGTAACGTTACGGGATGAAACAATATTCACAAATTTATCCTGATATTTGACAAAAAAACAACAAACAATCATTACTACTACGTAATAATCAACAAACTTTTTATAGGGTCCTTGAGAATATTATTATATTATAGTAATTAAATTATAAAAATGAGAGAAGAAGTAGTTAGAACAGGGGTGGATGAATTATTAGACTTATTAGCAAATAATCCTAACACCAAACTAGCATTAACAGAAGTTGCATCGCAACTTAAATTAGATGCTGAAGTAGTACAAACATGGATAGACTTTCTAGTAGAAGAAAATATTGTGGGTATTGAATATAAATTTACAACACCTTACATTTATTTAAACAAAGTTATTAAAAAGAATGAAGAACAAAGTGAACAACAATATAATATACAATACTTTAAAAGAAAATTCTGGGAAAAAGCCAAATCAAATAATATTCCTGAACCAAAAATAGAAATGCTATGGCGAAATCACATTACACAAGCATTAGAATTACAAAAAAAATATTTCTTCTTTGAAGTACAAAAAAGAAAGATATTAAATCCGGAAAAATTATGGCAAGAATATAAAGAATTAATACAATACGCATAAGTAATATTCAAAATAAATCATAGAACTAATTTAATATTAAAATGGAATTCGAACAATATCTAGAAAGAGACATTTTAGCTTTTTTAGATAGTAAAATGCAACATAAAAATAGCTCTAATATAGATAGAGAAGAAGAATACGGATTATATTTAACAAGAGATTATCTTAAAGAATTAAATTATGCGCTAGATAATGATGAATTAACAAAAGCAAAAAAGATATTTGATGAATTAAAAAAAATATATTCTAATCAGCCAACTAAAAGTGAAGAGCGTAAAAAAATATACCTCCTATTAGAAAGAATGTATGATAAAATACAAGATTATGTTAAAATTAAAGAAGGAAAAATTGAGATAATAAAACAAGGAAACAGTGAAATAATAAAAGATAAGACAGACGTATTTAAAGAAATAGTAAATAAGAAAGAAACGATTGAAAGTAATACTCAGAAAAATGAAGAGACTAGTTCAGAAGCACATAAAGATATGCTAATAAGTTCTAAAAAAATTGATGAAAAGCCGAAACTAAAAGAAGAAAAAATACACTTAGAACCAGAATTTGAAGGATATAAACCGCAAAATAACATTGAATCAAACACCACAAGTATGATAAAAAATGAACATAATAATAACTATTATGAAGAACAAAGTGAAATAAAGGAAGAACCAGAAATCATAACACAAAACGTATTTATTAGCAAAAATAAAAATATTTCTCCGATAAAAAAAAGTACTGAAATAAGAAAAATAACTAAAACAAGGGGAACATATATTGATATTGACTCAACAGACATAAACGAAATAGAAAATGAAATAATAGAAGGCACAATACATTTAGAACAATTAAAGACAAAAATTATTGAAGTAATCGTAAATGATTTGCATCAAAAAATGAATGAGCAAAATATTGAAACTAATAAGAAAATAGAAACAATAAGAAAAGACATCATGAGAAATATTATCATGGAACTAGATAAACGTTTCGGAAAAGAAGAACAAACATTAAGTAGTTTAGAAAGTTTAAAAGGCGAAATATTAAATCAAGCATATAGACAAGCAAAAAATATTATTACTAACGAAGATAATTTCCAAAACTATAAGCATAAATCACAAACAGAAATAGTACACAACATTACTTCTCCTAACACTAAAATAGAATTATCAAATCCTGAACAATTAATATCACAAATTGAAAATAAATCAATTAACTCAAATAAAATAGAAAATAACCTAATTAATAACCAAGAATATATTGACAATAAATCAAATTTGACATACAATAAAGCAAGAACACACATGATAAATCGTGAATACGATAATGCCGTAAGCTTATTTAAAGAAATATTGGAATCTAATCCGAATAATAAAGCTGCAAATATTAGATTAAACGAATGTTTAGAATTATCTAATAACAAAAAATCAACGATAGCTAACACAACTAACGAAAAGATTAATACACCTAAAGAAACACATAATAAAAAAACAACTAATCTAAAAAAAGAAGTAAAAAATACTATAGAGAATAATAATACTATCAAAAACAATAATATTAATATCAATAACCAAGATAATATCATAAATACTAATATTGAATATGAATCTACGCAACCTAAAGTAAATAAAGACTACGATTCCTTTACCAAACATCAAGTAGGATACGCGCAATTACAAAAAATGTATGAAGAAGCAATATACACTATGTTTCAAAATAATTATGATGAAGCAGCTAAATTATTCCAAGAAATATTAAGAATAAAACCCGAGCATAAAGCTGCAAAAATAAGGTTACAAGAATGCCAGGGGGTAATTAGTAATGCCTGATACAAATTTTCCAACACAATTTGAAGAAACAGAAAAAAATAAAAGAATAGAAACTTATCTTGATAAGTATAAACTTAAAATAAACGATATAGTTGTAGAAATAAATATAGTATTATTTGAAGATGAACCTACACCACGTTATTTAGTATCACTAACAAATATCAGTGATGCAACCAAACTTATTCTAGAGAAAATACGTCAAGAATTCATAACTAGTTCAGATGAAAAACAAAATAAAGATAATGAAAATCCGAACGAAAATAAAGATAAATTTCAAGCAGAAATAACAAGATTAATAAAAAAATATTTCCCTTCAGCAAACGAAGAAATTACTAATATGCTTGTAAATTATATTGTTCAAGAAAATTTAGGTATGGGAAAAATAGAAATATTACTAAAAGACATATATCTAGAAGAAGTTGTTATTAATAATCATAAAGAAGGAGTATGGGTTTATCATAGAAAACACGGATGGCTTTTAACTAACATAAAATTAGTAACTGAATCTAAAATAAGACATTATGCGACTATGATTGGTCGAGAAGTAGGTAAAGAAATTACAACATTAAATCCTTTAATGGATGCTCACCTTTCAACCGGAGATAGAGTCAACGCCACATTATCTCCAATTAGCAGTAAAGGTAATACTATTACTATAAGAAAGTTTTCTGCTGATCCTTGGACTATTACCAAATTCATAAAAGATAATACTATATCAATTGACGCCGCAGCATTTATATGGCTTGCAGTACAAAATGAATTATCTGTGTTAGTTTCTGGAGGTACTGGTTCAGGTAAAACAAGTATGTTAAATGTTATTAGTAATTTTTTCCCGCCTAATCAAAGAATAATTAGTATTGAAGATACAAGAGAATTAACTCTACCTAAGAACCTTCATTGGATTCCTATGGAAACAAGATTATCAAATCCTGAAGGTAAAGGAGAAATTACTATGCTCGATTTACTTGTTAATAGTCTAAGAATGAGACCAGATAGAATTCTTGTTGGAGAAATTAGGAGACAAAAAGAGGCTCAAGTAGTACTTGAAGCAATGCACACTGGCCATTCAGTATACGCTACAATTCACGCAAATAACGCTGATGAAGTAATTGTTAGATTAACTAATCCTCCTATTGATATTCCAAAACCAATGATATCATCATTATCAGTAATACTTGCTCAGTCAAGAAATAGACGTACCGGTAAAAGAAGAACATTACAAATAGCAGAAGTTACATCAACCGGAGATGCTAGAATTTTAATGCAATTAAATGTAGCGGATGATATTTTAGAAAAAATAAACGATTCAGACACTGTGCTTGAAAGATTAAAGCTTTATACTGGATGGACTACAGAAGATATAGCTAAAGATTTAGAAGAAAAGGTAAGAATATTAAAGTGGATGGTAAAAAAGAACATTGAAAATGTCAATCAAATAGGAGCAGTAATGTCTAAATATTATATGGGAAATTTAAAAACTGATTAAACACTGCATAAATAAATAAGAATTAAATCTATAAAATACTTATTATACAAAAATACAATATTATACTTTACTAAAACAACTTAATTTAACATTATTTTAAAAAAAGAGGTAAATATGAGTCTTGCTCACAGCATAGCTGCAAAACTTCCTAATCTAAAAGATGAATTACGCAGCGCAGGAATTCGTAAAAGACCTGCTGAATACGTTAATGAATCAATGAAAAATGCATTCATGTTAGCATTAATGATTAGTTTTATGGCTACATTTTTAATACTAAAAAATGAATTGCCTATAATTTTAGTCATATTAATCTTTATAATATCTTACGGTGCATTCTTTTTTTTAATGTTAAAAAGAACACGAGTATTTATTAAAAAAAGAGAAAAGGAAATAGATAGAGACGTATTATTCGCTGGTAGATTCTTACTTGTAAAATTAAATAGTGGAAAACCATTAATAAATGCCATATTTGAAGCATCACAAAGTTATGGTGTTGCAGGAGAATATTTTGGAGAAATTGTTGAAGATATAAAAATAGGAACTCCATTAGAAGAAGCACTAGAAAAAGCATATAGAACAACACCTTCTAAAAAATTTAAAAAAATATTATTTCAAATTAATACCTCACTAAAAATAGGTGTTGATGTAAGTGCACCATTAGAATTAATACTTGAAGAAATATCACAAGAACAACTTATTGAAATTCAAAGATACGGTAAAAAGTTAAATTCTATCATAATGTTTTATTTACTTGCAGCAATAGTTGTTCCATCGCTCGGAATAACACTTTTTAGTATTGTTGCATCAATGGTTTCAATAAAAATAGACTTACCAATATTTTTTGTAATATTATTTTTCATAGCCATAATACAAATAATATTTATTTCAATAATTAAGGGAATAAGACCTAATCTTAATATATGATACAAAATATACTAATATAATAAAAAAAAGATAATAAAATAACATCAATCAACTAATATAAATTAAAATAATAATAAGGAGAATTAATGGCATTATTCGCAGAAGAATTCGGAAAAGCATTTGTATTCAAAAGTGTTAGACCTAAAATAAGAGGTTTTTTTCTAAAATCAGGTTATGAAGATGTACCATACGAATTATTTGGATGGCTATTTTACGCATCACTTGCTGTAACATATTTTATCTATATATTACTTGTATATCCTAAAATTAGCGTACTTTCATCAAATAGCTTTAATATGTTATTAATAACATTTTTTAGCTGGGTTATCATACAAATTATAATATTATTTCTAACAATAATGTATTTATACTTTAGCTTAAATATTAAAATATATTATAGAACTAAAGAAATAGATATGATTCTTCCAGAATATTTACAGGTTGTATCTTCCAATTTAAAAGGAGGATTATCTTTTGAAAAAGCATTATGGTCAGCAATTAGACCAGAATTTGGAGTCATAGCTAAAGAAATTACGATGGTTTACAAAAAAGTTATGACCGGTAATGATCTAACAGAAGCATTAGAGGAATTTACAGAAAAGTATGATTCACCAATACTTAGAAGATCTTTTGATCTTATTGTTGGAGAAGTTGAAAGCGGTGGACAAATAGCAAAGATAGTTGATAAAGTAATTGATAACATTAGAAAAACTAAATTATTAAAAGAAGAAATGAGTGCTTCGACATTAACATACATGATATTTATTGCTGTAATAGTTATACTTATTGCTCCAGGATTATTTGCATTATCTTATTATTTATTAAATGTAATGATCGGTTTTAGCACACAATTAGCAGGTGTTAGTACAACAGGTATGTCTCTTAATTTTTCTGCTAACAGTATCAACCCTTCAGATTTTAAAATATTCTCTGTAATGACATTACTTATAATATCATTATTTTCAGCATTAATAATATCATTAATAGAAAAAGGAGACATAAAAGGAGGAATCAAATACATTCCTGCATTTATGATTTCATCAGTATTATTTTATTTTATATTCCTTACGGCCTTTTCATACTTTTTCGGAGGTATAAGTGGCGGCTAACATAAATAGCTAAATATAACAATATAATATAAACAGAATAAGATAATAAATACATTTATAAAATCAAAATCCAATATTAAAATATAAGATAATAAATTAATTGTAATTTAATTATGTTTTAATTATTAAAGCATGTTTTAATAAATTAAAGGTGTAATATATGAATACTAAACGAAAAGGTCAAGCAGCAATAGAATTTCTAGTAACATACGGCTGGGCAATTATGGCTGCAATGTTAGTTATTGGTGCACTATCGTATTTTGGTATGACAAATCCTGCTACAAATCTTCCTGATAAATGTTTATTTTCAAATGTTTTCGAATGTAAAGATTATTACTTAAATGGTACGGTTTTACAATTACAACTAATAAATACTGCAGGAGAATCCATATATGGAGTACCTAGTATTACTGCTAAACTTACAGATACTGAAGCTGCTTGTGTTATTTCAGGATTACCTACATTATTAGAACCTGAAGAACAATTAAACATAACTTGTAGTACTCTTCCTGAAACCTATGATAAAAAAGAAAAAATTAAACTTAAACTAACAATATCCTACGCTAAAAATCCTTCTTCTACATATACACATGTATCATTAGGAGAATTATATACAACAGTACAATAAAATTGTTTAAAAATAATATGTTAATCTTCAAACAACAAAAAAAAGCTCAAGCATCAATAGAATTTTTAATGACCTATGGGTGGGCCATGCTTGCATTAGTTGCAATAGCAGGAGTATTTATATATATTGCTCCTCAAACCAAAAGCATTACTAGCAATAAATGCGTATTTAGCCCGGCAACACCATGTTTAGGAACTGAATTAACAGATACTGAATTCAAAGTAGCACTAAGAAATAATCTTGGACAAACAATATACGATTTACAAGCTAACATGACTTATCCGATAAATAATGATTGTACTGTAAGTTTAACCAATTTAAAAGCTGAAGAAAGAGTAACAATAACATGTGATAATACAGTTACTAAACTAAAACCTGATTCAAAAATAAGAATGAGTCTAACATATAAAAAAGTTAGAAATGGCTATGATCAAATATCTTTAGGAGACATATATGCAAAATAAAAAAGGACAAGCAGCAATAGAATTTCTAGTAACATACGGCTGGGCCATAATGAGTGCTATCATAGTTATTGGAGCCTTATCATATTTCGGAATATTTAATACACAAAGATACATTAGTGACGCATGTTATTTTGGAGACCAATTTACATGTGAAGATTATGTAGCGTATCAAAATGGTTCTATTGGAGTACAATTAAGAAACAATTTTGGTGTAGATATAGATATCAATGAAACAACAGTAAAATCAAATTATGGTACGGTTATATGTGATATAAATGATATTTCGCCTAACACCGCTATTGAACCTGGAAGAACATTTGATATTTATTGTAAAATTAGTAGCACTAAAATATCTGTAAGTGATAAATTAAAATATAAATTAAAATTAACATTTAGTAGAACTGGCTCTAGTAACTTACATAATCAAACAGGAGATGTTACAATAACTGTTCAAAAATAATAAACAATCATAATTACATAAAAATCCAAACATATTTAAACTAATAAAAGAATATAACCTTATGAAAATATTAATTTTTGTCCATAGTAGTAATTCAGGCATTATTTCTTCAATTAAAAATAGATTTCAAAAAACACCAAGTAAAAATACTAAATGTAAATTATATATCACATAGCCCGCTGCTCTTGTCATACGCAGAACAGCGGCCACATGTGCCCATGGCGGATATCTCAGCGGCCACGTCAGCGCCGACATCCGTTGTGTCCGGAATGAATATCTCTGATGGGTTGCGGCCTATCAGCAGGCTAAAGGCGCGGCTTAACCCATCGACCTGATCGTCCCACGTCCCCGACGGGAAGGTGCGCAACTCACCTATAAATGCATCATTCCACTCAACCTTGAGCATCAGCACGTTGCCAACGTTCACCTGACTTGCTATCGACTCTGCGCGCACCTCCTTGTTTCCACTTTCAACAGAAGAGTGCACTCGATATCCGGCCAGCTGCCTAGTCAAATATTTGATTTGCGTTACTCCAGCCTGCCCGGGGTCCTGCGGTAGAGACTGCCTACATACTTCTCCATCGCGCGCAGCCGCATTAACCAGCGCAGCATCACGGTCATCAGGCCCTACCCTTATCCGCACCACGTCAGCAATCAGCAATCTACCGTCTGGCAATTGACCAAGCTTCACGCCAGCCGTCCAGTCGCCCGTCGTTGTGCTGGCGAAGTCCCAGCCGCGTACCCACTCAATATGGCAAATTGGTATTGCAGTAATTATCGTGATTTTATCCGGCTTGAAAATATCACCCTCAAGCGGTGACGGCCTTTGTTGGTACAAGGCATTCCATGTGCGAAGATTTTTCTCAAACTGTGCCCAGTGTTTCCGATTTAACCATGCTCGGCCCATAGGTATTCACCCAACTTACGGCCAAGCGGGTCATTTTCAACCTCGCACTTTGCTTGCAGGCAGACTACCTCCCAC
>CAVZPN010000015.1:0-70828 GCA_963777125.1 uncultured archaeon
ATGAACACTTCCATAAAAGGATTTATCAGGAAAATGAAATATTGGCGCAGCACTATTCTCTGAAGAATGATACTCTTGATACAATAATCCATCAATTACTAAAGTACGATTCTTTATTTTACCATCAAGAAATGCGAGGAATTCTTTTGGATGTGTTTCTTTTGATAATATAGTAATATTATCTATAACTTCTCGTAACACTACAATTTTATCAAATTCAAACTTATCTAAATCAAACATTTTTTTAAATGTATTTTTCAAAGCATTTTTCATAAATATTTCAATACTCATAACCATCACGCCTTAACAGATTCAACATAAATTAAATTAATTAAGATAATAAATTAATCCAAATATAAACTTTCTGAGAAATAAATTATACCAAACTAGAAAATAATAATTAAAAAAAAGAATAAAAAAACTAAAATACCTTACTGAGGTAATTCTTCAGATACTGGAGCACTATCTAATGAACCAATGTCCGAAGTCATTGCTGTATCTTCAGTTGGATCATCGATAGTACTTGCTACTGATGCTGCTTGCGAGTTAGCAGAGTTAGTTGCTACCGGAGTAGATTTAGTACATCCAGTAACTACCAATCCTACAACGAGTATTACTAATAATATTGCTACGATTTTCATCTTAATCAACCTCGCCAGCAGAATCATCATTACTTATATTATTTCTTAGTTCTTGCTCTAATCTTTTTTGCTCTCTCTCATTCATTTTTTCTTGTATCTTCTGCTCTTTTTCATTCATCTTTTCTTCTATCTTCTGCTCTTTTTCATTTAATTTTTCAGATCTTTCCTTTAATCTTTCATTATTAATGTTTTTAGCAGTATCTTTCATACTACTCTCTAATGCTTTGATATCATCTAAAACTTTTTTATGTTCGCTTCCTTTAGATTTATAATCTTCTTTGGTATAATTTTCTAGATCATGTATTTTTTTATCAATATCTTTCATTTTATCAGATTGATTATATTTATCAGCTAATGATTCAAGTTTATCTTTATATCCATTTAATCTTGCAACTTCAAACTTTGCAGCATAATGGAATTGTAAATCTTGGTATTCCTTCATGAATTCCTTCATTTTAGTAATATTACCTGAATTAATCAATTGTTGTAATTGATCATGTTTTGCAGTCATTTCAGCAATTATAGCAGTCATGTTTTCAGTTGTAATATTCTTCTTGTCCATTTTTTCCATTATTTGTTCTAAATGATCACTCCATTTTTCCATATGTTTTTCCATTACCTTTGACATTTTTACTTCTTTGTCAGCAATACATGCAGAATAAGTTTTTTTAGCAGTTGTTAATTCGCTAATTAATGCAGTTCTTGTTTCATTAGATAAATTGTATTGTTTAAAGTTTGTCTTTACAGTAGATAAGTCTTGTGATGCCTTATTTAAGTCAGGTATTAGTGTATTAGTCACATATGCATCAAATTCAGTCTTATTATTTGCTGTTACAAATACTTTTAAATTATTCATGTCTGTTACTAATACATCTTTATTAGCACTTTGATCTAATTGTGTAACATACTTATTTAATGTATCTATCTGTGTGTTTGTAAAGTCTACCTTGCATTGCAAGTGATCATATCTTACGTTTAATGCTTGACCTTGTACATCGTTTAAATCATCTGTATTATTGTCTGTACCTTCAGCCATAACAAATCCTGTTAATGCAAGCATAATTGCAAGCATTCCAAACCATTTCATTATATTCATTTTAGTCCTCCACGCGTAAAATTCGCGACATTTAATTTCATTAAGCCTAAAAAAAACAATCATATTATTGTTGTTTCGTATTGTTGTTTTGATTGTTGTTTTGTTTTGCTTCAAATACTAGTAAAGCATAGGTTATTTATAAACATACTTTCAAAAGCAATAAATTAAAAGTTCATAAAATACCCTAATGCTTAAAGGAACTTCCTAATAACTCTTAAAGCTTTATGGCGTTAAATAAATTCTTTTAAAATAAAAATAAGATCAATATCATCTTATTTTATATGTCTTTTAAGAATTAACATAATGTTATTAACAAAATATTTAAACTAGAATTTTGTTCAATAGTTCAGGGGAGTTAAGTTTATGCATAAATCGCAATTAGCAAGAAGAATACACAAAAGCACACTCAAAAGCATATTAAAATTAACCATATTGTTAATTATCATGCTGAACATATTAATAATTAATTCTACAAAAATTAATGCTGCAATCATAACAGGTTCAATATACGATTTAGCATTACAAAAAGAATCAAACATAGTTATAGAGATAAATACTCTTCCAAAACAAGTAATGGTTTCTAAAGATGGCGATTATTTATTTAACGTTAAAAATGGGAATTACACATTATATGCATACACTACAACTGCTCAAGCGATAGAATCATTAATTGTGAAAGATGACGGCAATTATACTTTAGATATTATTCTTGAAGAAAAATCATTTTATTCAAACACTGATTTAACATTAGATGAAAAAAATCTGAGTATTAGTACTGATATACCAAATGATTCTAACACTAAATTAAACTTAGCTTTAATTATTGGATTAATATTAATAATTATTCTTATAATGGCAGGAATATTCCTTTTTATTTATGCTAAAACAACTAAAGTAAAAGCTAAATCAAATATTAAAAAAACAATTAAGCACAAAACAATACTAAAAAAACCCGTAAAAAAAATCAAAACAGCAGTAGCCATCGCGACAAATAATTCGAACATAGAAAAAACAGTAATTAATACAACAGACAATAATGACCTAGATGAATACGAAACTAAAATACTCGATATTATTAAAAAAGAAAAACGTACAACACAAAAAGAAATAAGAAGCCAAATACCATTATCTGAAGCTAAGATTAGCCTCATTATAAGCGATCTTGAAGATAAAGGCATGATACGTAAAATAAAAAAAGGCAGAGGTAATATTCTCATTTTTATCCAAAATTAGAGTAATTTTCAATGTTAACACATAAAAAACTTAAAATACATTATACTAATCGTCAAAATGAAGTTAGAAAAAGATTAAAAGAATTCTCAATCAATTCTAAAAATATGACAGATAAAGAACTATTCTTAGAATTATGTTTTTGTATATGCACGCCGCAAAGTAAAGCAGTAAAAGTTGCTCAAGTAATAAATAAGAACAATATAAATAAGCTTGTAAACTTGCCTCAAGAGGAACTTGCAGAATTGCTTCGCAAAAATACTCGATTTCACAATAATAAAGCAAAACACATAATTAACGCTCGTAAGTATATTTCAACAATATATGAATTAAAAAATTTCAAACAAAAATCTAATAAGAATTCCAGAAATCCAATAGATAAAAACATAAGCACAGATTCTTTAGCAATACGTGAATTTTTAGTTAAAAATATCAAAGGCATTGGGTATAAAGAAGCTAGTCACTATCTACGAAATATCGGCTATACCAATTTATGCATAATTGATAGACACGTAATAACACTCATGCATGATTTAAAAGTTTTCAACGATCTAAATGTTCCAACTACAGCCAAAAAATATCTTGAAATGGAAGAACAAATAAAAGCATATGCTGAAAAATATAAATATAACGTTGATGAACTAGATTTGGTATTATGGTCGATAAAAACAGGACACGTATTTAAATAGTGCCTACAAATATTATGATTAATAAAACAAATAAGTAGAATAAACACAACATCAATAAAACATAACATCACATTAAACACAAAAATTAACACCATAAAAAGGAGTAAACACAAATGTCAAATATTAAAACGCACTTAAAAGAATATCTTACACTCATAACGTTTTTTACAATATTTCTAATAGTATATTATTTCTTAAACTTATTTGTATTATCTCAATTTGCTAAATTATTAAACATACCTATGAGCACAGGATTTCACATAGTATTATTCATACTTACAATTTCATACATTTTTGCAGCATCACTCGAATCTTATGCTGACAATTATTTTTTTAGACAATTATACACTTTAGCATCAGTATGGATGGGAATGTTATTTATCTCTTTTATAATATTACTAATATATAAATTATTAAATTTAATTATACCAATAACAATGCCCATTACAGGCATAATAATACTAATTATAGTCATAGTAGTTACTATATACGGAATTATTAATGCATACACACTTAGAATAAAAGAAATAACCGTATCAACAAAAAAAGATGTCGAATTAAAAATAGTACAAATAAGCGATCTGCATCTAGGCGCAATAACAAAAGACAAATATCTAATCAAAATTATTGCCAAAATAAATAACATTAAACCAGACATAGTGCTAATAACAGGAGATATGATTGATGGAAGATACAAATATGATATTAATACATTTAAATTATTAAATAAAATTAATGCTGAAATTTATTTTAGTAGCGGTAATCATGAGGAATACGCAGGCATTGATATGGTTAAAGGACTACTGAAGCACACTAAAATTAAATGGTTACGTAATGAACTAATAAGAACTAAAAATATTAATATAATCGGACTAGATGATACTCGAAATAAAAATAATATTAGAGAAATGTTAGCTAGAATTACAACAAAACACAATTATAAAACTAATAAAAAATTCACCATATTAATGAATCATAGACCGATAGGATGGAAAGATGCCAGTAAATACGTTGATATGATGATTAGCGGACACACCCATGGTGGCCAAATATGGCCATTTATCTATTTAACAGTTCTTGAAGGTAATGCAATACGAAACAAATATATTACAACAGAAGACCATAGTTTTATGTTATATGTAACTTCAGGCGTAGGTACATGGGGCCCACCAATAAGAATAGGCTCAAATGCAGAAATAGTTGTGTATAATATTAAAAAAGGAAAACCACAATAATTATCAACAATAACACCCTATTTGTGCTTGAATATAGTCTTTTTTCTATTATTATGTAGTGTAAAAACATAACTTTTATAAATAAGCATGCGTAGTAATAAAGTATTAAATAATTTTAAACATTACGATCGGAGTTATATTTTTATATTTATTAATAAAATGTAGGTGATTATGATGGATTCTATTGAACGTATGCGAAGAATTAACGATTTAACGCGTGAATTAAAGCAGCACGGATTTGCAGAATCAAGCTTTGAAGCAATAAAACAAGCTAATCAAATATATGGTCCTGATGAAGTTGATGATCATGTAAAACACGGATTAATAAAAAATAACGATTCACAAGAACAATTAGAGGCGAAGAATATGGATGAAAGTATTAATATTGATAGAAAAATAGCAAAAGTTACCGAAAATGTAGATGTTTTAACTACAAAAATGAATGAGATAATTCGTGCAATTAATGATTTAGATGCTAGAATTACTGAAATTAAACAAACTCAAAATAAGATGGCAGTTACAATTTCTGAATCAAAAAATGTCGAACGACATGAAACAAGAAATGAATCACACACAGAAAATGATGCTCCAAAAACTGAAGTGAAAGAGAATAAAACTACTAGTACTCAAGCTCCAGTTAAAGATGAATATTCTGTAAATCAACGTACAGGTAACTTTCAAAGTCAAGATGTCGCAATTGACAAAATGTTTTATTTCGGAAACAAAAAATAGGTAGGTGAAATTATGGCAGAAGGATATTGTGTAAAATGCAAGGCTAAGGCTGAAATGATTGATGCAAAAGAAACTACTATGAAAAATGGTAGAAAGGCTTTAAAAGGCAAGTGCAAGAAATGTGGCACTGGTATGTATAAAATATTAGGAATGAGTAAATAAACTCATTTCACTTTTTTTATTTATAATTTTATGTCCAATGAAGAATTATTAGATTGTATTCTGAGTGTTGATGAGATGCTCTCTGAAGCAGAAGAAGCGTTGGAAAAAAAGACTTATTCTATTGCGTTACATAAACTCAAAGAAGCAAGAGATATGATTAACGAATTACGTGAAGATGATGAATCAAAAGAAGATAGACAAGAAGTTGACATGAATGTTTCTAGAAAAATATAATAAGAAAATAAAGTATAAAAATAATATTTTATAAAAAAATAACAAGACTAAATAATATCAATAATTATATTTGTCCGCCTTGATCGTTATATTTTTTCATTAATCTTTCAATTACAATAGTTGGAGCAAATCCTTTCTTGCTACACATTCGAACAAAATCATCGTATGTTGGTTTGTCTAAATTATACTCAGCTCTTACTTTTTGTGGTCCCTTCGGGGTTGATGCCATTATTTATCACCTTTAATTTTAATAATCACCATTATTTATAAGTTTGTTTATTATAATAGTACATATTAATAAACAATAATCAAAAAAAGAAAATAAAATTAATTTAAAACAAAATATTTTCTAGGTAGATTACCACTTAGCGTATTTTATTTTATCTTCTTCTATGCGTAATAATCTATTATATTTTGCAACTCTTTCAGTTCTACATGGAGCGCCAAGCTTAATATGACCACAACCAAGTCCAACTGCTAAATCAGATATGAATGTATCTTCTGTCTCACCGCTTCTATGACTAACCATTACTTTCCAGCCATTGCTTTGAGCTTTCTTTGCAGCATTTATTGCTTCAGTTACTGTTCCAATCTGATTAACCTTAAGTAATAATGCACTACATAATTTCTTTTCTGTTGCAATTTGTATTCTTTCAGTATTTGAAACTAACAAATCATCTCCAATTATAGGAATTTTTAATTTTGCAACTTTTTCAGTTAATTTTGCCCAACTCTCAAAGTCATCTTGATCAAATGGATCTTCAAGAGTAACTATTGGATATGTTTTTATTAATTTGAAATAATAATCAACCATTTCATCCTTACTATAGGATTTATCCATTACATAGCATCCTTTTGCTTCATCATAGAATTCTGAGGCGGCTGCATCAATTGCAATCTTAACCTTACCACTGTAACCTGCTTTTTTAATTGCTTCAACAAGTAAATCTAGTGCTTGTTCTGGAGTAGTTAATTGAGGTGCAAATCCTCCTTCATCACCAACATTAACGGCAGCTTTTCCATACTGAACTTCAACAAGTTTCTTTAATACTTGATACACTTCAGCAGTCATTTTTACTGCTTCTTTAAAATTACTTGCGCCAACTGGCGCTATCATAAATTCTTGTATTTTAAGACTTGAACCTGCATGCTTGCCACCATTTATAACATTAGCAAATGGTACAGGAATTAAATATTTTTTAACATTAGTTCCTGATAATTCAGCAAGATATTCATATAATTTTTTTTGTTTTAATACTGCTGCAAGTCGACAAACAGCCATACTAACACCAAGTATTGCATTAGCGCCTAGTTTAGATTTATTTTTTGTACCATCTAATGCAAGTAATGCATCATCAATGCTTTTTTGGTCTAAAAACTCCATTCCTACAAGCTTTTTCGAAATTATAGTATTAACATTATCAACTGCTTTCATTACTGATTTTCCTTGATAATCTTTCTTACCATCACGTAATTCTAAAGCTTCATATTTACCAGTACTTGCGCCACTTGGAACTATTGCTGATGCCATAATTGCATTAAAATATGCTTCAACTTCAATAGTTGGATTTCCACGAGAATCAAGTACCTGTCTTGCAAATAATTTTGTTATTTTCATAATTCAACACCTCAAATTTTACTATGAATAAATATATATTCATATTATACTATTAAGACGACATATTAATTTATAACTGCCATCTTTATTAAAAAAACGAATAAGTAATTTATAAATTTAATTAAAACGAAATCTAAATTAATATATAATATTAAATCAATAGATAAGATAAGAATGAACAATAATAAAAGATAAAAAAAAGAATAAAAAAATGAAAGCTTACTTCTTTGCAGTTATTGAAATTATTGCTTTCTCCATCAATTTACTTTGAGGATTTTGGAAATATAAAGTTATATCTCCCTTTACAGCATTAATGCCTGTAAAACTACAACCATATGCAGTAATAGTTACAGATGCTGAATCATCAACAAGCATATTAGTAGCATCACTACCTGTACACCATAAAGTACCTGCAGAACAAAGAACAACATTAGTACAAGTTGAAAGTATAGGAGCAGATAAATTGTATTGACTAGGAAGTGTACTATTAAGAGCTACTGGATATCCTAAACCATTAGCAATAGTAACAGAAATATTATTATTATATGCTACAGCTTTTCCTTGACAACCAAAACCACTTGTTGCAATACAAGTTTCTGGAGCGAATTTAGCAGGATTTAATACACCAAAATATGCAAGAGCACCAATTGCTGCAAGAACAACAAGAATAGCCCAACCATAAGTCATTAAAAATTCTAATGCCGCTTGGCCTTTTTTATTATAAGTCATAATAACACCTCAAAACCCATTTGTTAAAATTATATTAAGATACTTAAATGCATCTTATATCTCTATACCAATATAATTACTTTATAAATATTACGATTTTGTTAGCGCAAGTAGATTTAAAAAAACTTATTAAATAAATTATAAAATATTAATAAAAGATATAATTGAACCACACATTAAAAAATAATTTAATACACTAATAAATTATTCTCAGACAATATCAATCTTCATACCAATCTTTAAAAAATTAGTATTTATAGTTCCTGATTTTAATTCTAGAAATGAATAAATCTTATTCTTAGAATAATAGAAACTAAAAGGTTTTAGGTCTTTTTTTAATTCAATTATTTTATTATTTTTATCAAGTAGAAGTATATCTATTGGAAAAAATACTAAAAACATAGTAATTCCAACTCTTCTTGGCTTACTAAATTTAAATAACCATGCAGTATTATTAACTGAATTTTTTGTTCGCAGCATTAGTCCAGTTCCTTGACGTAAAACACCATTGCAATAAATTATTTTCTTAGCAATCAATTTATTATTGCAATATAAACCGGCAAATAAACCATTAATGTTAGAAGTTTTACTCAACTTAACCTTTGAATTAATTGCTACATTCTTTACCATTTTAATTATCCAATATAATTTACCTCAGGAGGTTTTTTATAATTTGACCCTGATGAATCATCTGCAAGATTTGATTGTGAATCAATGTGTTTAATTTCTTTGTTTAATTTATCAAAATTAATTGACATAGAATAATATTTTGACAATATTACAAGTATTGCTTTTGATCCTTTTAATCCAACATATACTGGATGTCCTAATGTTTCAGACAATAAACAGTAAGCGTTTATGTTAGATTTTTTAGCTAAACCAAGTAATAAACCAGATATTCCAATTATTGGTCCAACCATTCCATATATTTTTGTTTCAAACACTAATTTATTTTTCTTTAAATCATTTGAAACACTTTGCACAAATTGCTTATTATTACCTGTAATATAGACTTTTGGAGTATCAGGAATTATATTTAATCCAATTCCACCAAGTGTTACTATATGTTTACCATTGTATTCTTTAAATAAAGAAAGTATCAAATCACAAAATGAATATGATGCATGTTCATTTACTGGTTGAACATCGCCTGTTAAAAATAAGTAATCTTGATTTTTTATTCTTTTATGATATAAACTTAATTTTGGTAAATCAATTAAATTATCTTCGTTAACAAAAACTGAATTTGGAAGATATTTAGAATAAAAGGATGCTATAAGAACTGCTTTTGTTTCTTCAATTAATATATCCATTGATATTTTTCCAACATTACCAATACCAGGCATTCCTTCAATTAATATTGGTTTAACTATTTTTGGAGTACTGTGTGTTATTATTTCCCATTCACAGGTGTGTTTATTATTCATTTTTATTAACATTTCCTAATGATTCATTCTCGATTATGAGTTTAGCTTCACGCCTATATTTAGCATATTTATCTTCAGGAGAATATTTAGGTGGTTTTGGTTCGATTCGTTTAGTCTTACAACTACATTCTTCTGATAAACCATACGAATTACATTTTGGACATTTTAATATGTGTTTCATTTTGAATAGTTTAAGAAAAACCTAAGGGTTTATAAAATTATATATTAATAGATATTATAAAAATAGAATAACAAATTAAATAGAATATTATTAATTTATATTATCTAACAAAAATACTAGAATAATTAAGCTGCAGTTTCTGATGAAAGATTCTTTACACGTTCATATTCGACTGTTGCTTTTCGTTTTTTCATATAAGCAGTAACACTATCAGTTGCATCTTTTAATAATTTTTCAACAACCTTGTAATCAGTACCTTTAATTAATATTCTATATTTTCCGCCACCAAGATAGCTAACAGTTACATTCTCTTTAATAACACTATTTAATGAAATTCTGACATCCTCTACACCATTTTCTTCCCAAGTATTTAATGTTAAATCTCCTGCGATTAATAGTTCCTTAGGCTTAATTTTTTCACGAATAATTTTCTCAAGTACTTCTGCAACATTTTTGTCAAGATAGGTACTTAAAAGAATATTACCATTTAAAAAATCATCAAATGCTTGATAAATATAGAAATATTGAGTCAAAAAGGCTGTAGCACACTTATCATAAAGTATTTTAACATCAATTTTTAAATTATGAGCAGTCATTTCAATTATCTTTTCTGCTTTCATTTCTTGCTTTACTTCGTCGTTCTTTGTTCTACGTTGACCTTCACTAACTCTTCTTAATGATAAATCAATGTATCCTCTTTCTTTATTAACATATAGAACTTTACATACAACAACTTTTCCTTCAGCAACATAATCTCTGATATTTCTTATTCTACCAGGTGCTACTTCAGAAATAGTAATCATTCCTTGACGATCATATTCATGAATCGTTACAAATATAGAATTGTGCTGAATATTATTAACGGTGCATAATACTAAATCCGAATCTTCAGGGAAACCTAGACGTTTAATAAACATTTTTTGACCGAAAAATTACTCTAAGACTTCTAATACTCTAGCTTTTATTTTTGCTTTACCACCAGTTGGACTTGCGATTATTCTACTGCATACTAAGCATGCAACTTCTGAACTTGCTTTTCCAAATATTATTTGTTCATTCTTGCACTTAGGGCATCGAACTTTTATGAATTTTGATACTGGCTCTCTGATACTAACCATTTTTTAACCTCGAATATTTTTTATGTTTACTATTTTTTATTAATTATTATTGTTTTAACAATTATTATCTAAATATTAATGTATAATTAAACTTTAGATTATCTCTATTTTCTTTGCACGCTTACCTTTGTTTTGAGTGTGTTGTTTACCACAAGCTTTACAAGTGTATCTGAAATCAGTTTTCTTAGTCAATTTCTTACCGGACATCTTTCTTGATCCTATTGGCGGTCTTGAAAATCTACCCTGATTTCCGCTTCCTCTCCATGATCCTCTAGCTCTTAATCTAGTATAAGATGATCTACTTTGAGTATGAACAGAACCTGCACCTTTCTTTTTTGCAGAACTTATAGTATGCTCAGTATGTTTTTTACACTTTGGACAATGTCTTTTTAGTGTCTTAGGAATCTTCATATTACCCTCACAATATCATATTTATAAAATAGAGATTTTATACAATTTATACAATTATATTTAGTCTTATTAGATGAGAAGGAATAATCGAGTATTTATAAATATTTCTATATATTAGTATAATACAATTGAGGAGAGTATTTAAATAGTACACAAAAAATATGCAAGAGAACACTAAGATAGAAGGATTAATATTAAAATCCTCTCAATAGCCAATCTAACTGCACTTTAACAAGATATTTAAAGCATATAATCATAAATATCTAATAATAAACAATTCGATTAATAAAATGACTAACATCAAATCAAGTAATATACTCACGTATAATGCTGCTCAAGAATTATTGGCACAAAAATATTATGCTATTGATCCTCACTGTCATAGTTCATTCTCTTACGATGTTCCTGATGTTATTGAAACTAGTCCTGAAACAATAATTAATCATTTAAAAAGCAAAAAACTTATACCAATAATAACTGATCATGATAATATTAATGCATATAATTACTTAAAGAAAAAACATATTAAAATATTACCTGCAGTAGAACTAACATTTAAACCAAAAATAGCGCGAAAATTAATTTTATCAAAGCCTATACAAACAATCCACATTAATGTATATGGACTAACAAATCATGATTTAATAATATTAAAAGAAATAGCAATTAGAGGAGATTTAGATGAGCTAGTAACATATTTTAAACAAAATGATCTAGACTACGTTTATAATCACCCATTCTATCACGAGAAAAAAGAATTTTTGAATTGGAAAGTTATTCCGGATCTTGCAAAAAATTATTTTAATGTTCTTGAACTTAATGGTTCACATTCTAAAGGATTAAATGATATAGTTCAAAGACTTGCATTAAAACTTAATAAAGGAATGATTTCAAGCAGCGATAATCATACTGGAACACCCGGATACGGAATAACTATTGCCGAAGGTAAAAACTTTAAAGATTTTTGGGATAATGTTAAAAATAATAAAGCATATATTGTTCGTAAAAATATGGGAACACTCGATATTGTAAGAGAAGCCTCAAGAGTATTTAATCAAGCATTTCATGCACATAAAAGACAACGAAAAGGAAGAAGATACACTCCTGCAACAGAAGTTGAAGAGATAGATACAATAATTAAATCTTTTACGAGTGGAAAATATAAAAATAGTATAATAATAAAAAAAACCATGTACATGTTGCTTCAAAGCATAAATTATACTGCTGGACCCGTACTTGCATGGAGACTTCACGTTACAAAAAATGAAACTATTGCCGAAAAAATTAGAGGACGCATTAATCTGCTTACTAACAAAATTAAATTATTAAAAAATATAAGAAAAAAAAATTCTCAAAATAAAATAGAACACCATAGAAAAAATAATCACACATAAGAAACAAACAAACTAGATTTGAAACTAATTTAATTAATACGCATTTCTTCAGCGCGATCTTTTTTTATTAAAATATTTGCAATTTTAGAAGGTAAAGAGGCAATATCATTCTCTTCAAAAGGACCATAAACTTCAAGTTCAGTTCCTAAAAATTTAGGTACAGACTTTATAAATCTAATAGATTTAACACCTTCACTCGTATCCTCAATATCTTGCAATATTTGAGTAGATTGAACAGAAGGCAAAAGTGAACCCATAACTTGAGGAGCAGGAATTTTACCATCTAAAACATTATGTAAAATATCATCTCGATATCTCGATAATTGTAAATACAACATATCGAAAAATATTCTCTCTTCTGCAAGTAAAATTTCAGTATTTATTATCCCATCACCAGTTTTTACTCTATATAATGCCAGATTAATTATTTTTTTCTCTCGTCTATCGTATAATTCTATTAATAATTTTTTAACATTAGATAATTGTATTTTAGTAAGTTCTCTCTCACGTATTGGCGTATTAGGATTTTCAATTATAGAATCTTTACTACTTAAATAATCCACTACATCGCGATAGAAGTTTTCATCTAATTTTTGTAAATCTTCTCTAGATTTTTCTATTTTTAAAATATCGAACAATAAATCGTATGTAATACTAATCTCTGACACATTAACACCCCGAAAGAATAATTAAATACGATATTTTTTTATAAAGTTTATGTAAGTGCTTAGCAAAATGAAGTGCCATCGCCTTAAGATGAACATCTTCGAATAGATCATATAGAAAAAGTTATAGGATTGCAAGTGATAACTTTTTCCAACAATAAACTCTTAAAAATGTGAATGGCTATGGCGCTTTAACTTCAGAAAGCCAAGCACTGACAAATTTATTAAATTGACTTAGCCAAATACTGCTTGTAAAAAATTATTTAATCCAACAATTATACGACTCAATAGATCTGTTCTAGTTATGTGTACAGTTTCTTTTTCAACTTCAGATGTGCTAGAACTAGCATTAATAACTGGAACAATAGGAATTGTAATATTATCAGTAGTAGTAGCAGTAATATTTACTGTATCATTATCATCCTTTACAATTATTACCTTGCCATCAGAATCAAAAGTTTTTATAGCATATAATTTATGTTCAATAGTGTCTTTATCTCGATATAAACCATCAAAAATTATACTAACACCTGCTAAATTAATATTACTAACATTATAAGTTCTATTAGCAATAATAGTATTAGTATCAGGTTCAATAAAATTAGAATATAAGGGTTCATCATTAACAACGCCCTTTAATACCCCATACAAATAATAATATTTTGTATTAAGATCAGAATTTTTTACTCTCAATAAGACTTTAAGCGAATTATTAACGCTAGTATCGACATCTAGTAATAATTTAACCTCTGGAAATATTGTTTGTATGGTCTTATTTGAAGTATAGTAAATATTATGATCAGAAACAGTGATTGTACCATCATTAAACAAAGTAGCATTACCATAGCTATTTGCATTAAATTTTAAATATAAACTTGCTTTAGAATTAGGAGATAATATACCGGTATAAACATAAGTATTATTGACTAATCTTAGTTCAGTTGAAGCTTCTTTAACAGTTAGACCTCTAGGCAAAATAATTATTGACTTAATATTAGCATCAAGGGATAAATGAGTATTAGTAATATTCCAAAAGTAGATCATTTCATCGTCTAAACTATTAGTTCTATTTTTTGATAAAAATTCAGTAAAATTATAATGCTTATTAACACTAATACTAATATTAGTAATGTTTTTCGAAATAGTGCTGTTGTATGTTGTAAATGAATATTTAGCATTAAAAGATTTAGCTTCACAATCTAAATTTGCAAGAGTATAAGTATAAACTTTAGTAGTGTTTATAGGCAACATACTATAAAACGTTATTACATTAGAATCAACTGTTGCTTCATCAGAATTTACAATAAAAGTATTTAGAGGTAAAATTTCAGAATAAGTAATATTAGTACTTAATGTGCCTGCATTTGTAACAGTAATATTCATTGGAATATATACGCCACAATAACTAGTAATTTTAGTATCTCGCAAAAATGTGATAATAGAAGTAGGATTTGGCAATGATTCAATAGTAATACTCATTCCGGCTAAAATATCACCATCGTCATCAAATGTTTTAGGATTAGTGAAATCTACTGCTGAACTTTTATAACAATACTTGTAAACAAGAGTTGTTGTGCATGAACTATTTCTAACAGTTACAGTTTCATCAACATCACTTCTAAAAACTAATCGTGCATAATAAATTTCATCATTGTTAGTTTCATTATTAAATACCTTATAACTATTTGTACCAGTTACAACAAATTTACCACCAATATTTGAAACAAATTTATCACCAGAATATACTTTACCACCATAAATTACAGCAGCATTAACAACCGAAATAGACACTAATAATATTAAGAATAATATAGATAACTTATAACCCACCTTCATATTATTAAATTATAATAGTAATATAAAAATCTTTTGCTTATATGCATCTTGCTTAATCATATAATATTCTAGAAATAAGAAGTCAAGATAAAATAACTATCAATTATAAATATTCTTTCTATTACCTACTTGTAGAACTAGTATCAATAATTTATCTTTCTCCATATCAAAAATAACTCTATAATCACCAACTCTAAATCTATATCCTTGCATGCCTACAAGTTTCTTTATATCACAAGATTCGGGTCTTATTCTTAATCTCTCTAAAGAAATCAATATTCTATCTCTTATAACATGATCGAGTTTCTCTAATTGTTTTAATGCTAAGGAAGAATAAATTAACGCATACATTAAAGACCAAGCCTCTTTTTAACCTGATCATGAGTATAGAATTTTCCTGAAGCAATTTCCGCCCTAGCCTTTTCTACATCTTTCTTTGTTTCTTCATTAAGTTCACAACTATCTTCTATCAGATTACGAATTATTTCTTCATAACTCTCTTTATCATATTGTTTTCTTTTCTTTAAATCCTCAAGCAATTGCGTGCTTATTTGTATTGTTGTTGCCATAGTAACTATATAAGTAGCTATAACTTATAAATTTTATGGTTTATAACAAGCATATCTAGTAAGCATAATATCATCTATTTCTCTTGATGTATCTGAACCTATTTGGACCATTTTGGCGGCTCCGACAAAATGATCAGATATATCATAACCAGAATTTTTACAAGCATCTTTAGCCTTAGCTATTACACCTAAAAATTTTCTCCACTCAACATATCCTAATAATTTCTGTAAATCCCTTGCAAACCAAAACTCTATATCGTCTTTTGTATTAGAATAATCTTCAAAAGTTTTCTTAAGTTTAACAATAATTAATGAATCCATAACATAAGAATATCACACTTATTTATATACTTCACGCGCACTTGACCAGTGCTAGAGTTAGAATATTCATTTTGAATATTTCTTTTTAACCTCTTCATGAGAAGTATACTCACTTATTGGTGTTGCTCTTGCTTTTGCGAGTTCTTTTTTTGTAGGCTCATCTAAGAAATTATCATTTGAAATAATTGAATGCCCAGTCTCTTTTTCTAATTCAGTTCTAGCTATTTTAGCGATATTTCCACCTTTCTTACTTGCTAACTTATTTTCAGGCATTCCAGCGGCATTAACATTTTGTGCAATTTGTCTTGTTGATAATTCTGCTAATGCAGTAAATATTAATTCAGCTTCATTCATATGATCGCGAAGATTTTGTGTTTTAAGATTTTTTAAATTCTTATGTTTTTTAACAGTTAATCCCGTCCATTCCTCATGAATAATATTAGTTAAAATAGCAAACTCTTCACCTTCTTTTATATCATGTTCTTTCCAATAATCAGTAAGTTTATTTCGAGTCTCTTGACTCATCATTCTTTGTTGAATCCATTTATCGCTACGACCATGTTTTTGCCAAGTAACTCTTGCCCTATCAAGCGATTTTGATGGATCTGCCATTTCTTGCATACGTTCATAACCAACTTGCGCAAGCCATAACTTAAATGGCTCAGCTTTAGGAGAAGAAATAGATTGAATTAATCTTAATAATGTTTCGGCATTAGCAACATCAGTCTCACGCATTTTGCCATCTTGAGCTATAAATTTCAACTGGTCACAATTTGTGACCACTTCACTTCCTTCATTTTTTAAACGATTTTTAAGAGTAGTCCAATAAGATTTTGCCTTATTATAATCTTTTTGTTGTATTAATATGGCAACAATATCTATAATAGAAAAAAACCATTGTTCAGTTTTTTCATCATAATGTCTTCGTATCTTATTATTTTCAAACAATATTAAATTATCAACCATTACAATCACCGTAATTAAAGAAAGTTATACTTATTTATATACTTCACGCGTGCTTGACCAGTGAGAATATTATCTGATATAAATATTGATTAAAATAATTGTGAATAAAAATTTAGATTAGAATAATTTAAGAAAAAGTTAAAAAAAAGAAAAAAAATAAAATCAAGTGTTTAACTTGATAATTTCTTTACAGTTAAGCTGTTTAGGTTAGTAGTTGCTACTTCTAATTCAGTACCTGAGAAACCATGGTCCTTGTATGTTGCTAAAACTCTACAAGCGCCTTGTGTATCCTTAGCACTGTAACCTGCTACTAATAAAGCATTCTTATCAGAGAATAACTTTATCATTGCTTTTCCTTCTGTAAATCCTGTTACACAATTTGCTGGATTACCCATCAAAGATGCTGAAACAGTGTTTGCACATGGTCCACCAACAACGATGTATGGAGTTGCTCCTAAAGTTGCATCAGTGTCTAATATAGCCATACCAACACTAATTGCATTTAAGCTAACTGCTCCTGTACTTGTTGTAGTTGAAACTACTACTTCACTAGCTACTGGCATTAAGAATGCATCGTAGTGTACTTCTGTTGCTGGAATATACATTTTAACGTATTTTCCTGGGTTGTCAGTTTCTGCTACTACGTAAGTTCCGAATGGACTTAAGTAATAATCTACGTTGTCATCATTTCCAACTTGTGTACCTACTCCTGTAGTTGTTACTCTATAATTAGTGTCTGCTGTATTCCAAGTGTATGTTGCATTAAGTACATATGTACCAGCTAATGTGTCTTTATCATCTTGTGCATCTTCAGTTACTATTATTGAGCCACTAGTTACAACTAATTGATTCAAACTTGGTAAAACTGAACCAGTTGAATTTACAAATTGTACAAGTGCACCAGCATTAGTGTAGATGTTCATCTTATTGTCTGCATCTGTTCCGGAACAATCACTATCTGTAGTGAATGTTACATTATCTGCACTTGTTGTTGCTTCTGGATATAATGCAATCTTACTAGTCAATACTTCACACTTAGTTACAGTATATTCTTTATCAAATGTTAAGTCTTTTACAGTTACTTCGTAACTTGTACTTGATTGATTATCTCCATCCTTAACTCTCGATATTTGCAATACGTGTGTAACTGCTTTGTCTGCATCGCCATCAAACTCATTGTAGAAGAATATATCATTCTTTACTAAATTATTTAATGTTGCTGCTCCAACAAATAAGTCATCTTGTGTTAAATTATTTTCTAACAAGCTTACAGTAGTTTCTTGTCCACCTTTTGGTGTGAAAGTTACATCAAGTTTCTTTCCATTTTGAGTAAACATTACAGCTTCTTTTCCTTTTGCTAAGTCATCTGCACCAACAAAGTTAAGCTTGAATGAACCAAATACTGGATCAACGTAGCTCTTTCCTGGTAATAAGTATTCTACTTCATCAGATGCTGCACTTGGTGTTACAGTAAATGCTATACTATTTACATTTTGCCAATTATTAGCTCCTGTTTTACTAGTTGCTGCAGTAACTTCGTCAAGTACTTGTCCATCTAACTTTACTTCACCAGCTGTTGCTGAGAATTCAATTTCTAACTTGTTAGAACCTACAAATAATTGAGCTGAAACTTCTTTAGCTGCATTGTTTGTATCATCTATGAATACATCCTTGATATATATTGGTAATCCACCAATTGTAGTTGAAGTTCCCTTAGTAACAGACTTTGCTGCACCATTAACTAATAAGTTAACAGATTCTGCTGCGGAATTTCCACCAATTACTTCAACAGTATAATCCTTACCCTTGTAAGTTATTTTAGTTGATTCTCCTTTCTTTAATGTAGTTGTAGTGTCTGCACCATACAATATTAAGTCAGTTGCATCATACTCTACATTTTGATCAAATGTGTATGTCTTTCCAAATAATACAATGGAAGCTGCATCTGAATTTATTGCATCAGTACTTGTTGAAGTTGATTTTAAACTCCAATCATCTACAAAGTCAACAGTTGCAGTATAAGCTGCTTGAGCTGCACCATTTCCTAAATCTAAGAATACAACTGGTTCTGTATTAGTGTCGTCTAAATTATTTAAATTAACATTTGCGCTTGGAACTACTGTTGAACCAGATGCGAAGTCTAATGTTAAATCATAATCATATTCAGTACCATCTTCTGCCATTACTGTTCCTGATTCTAATAATGCTGGTAAATTTGCATCATCAACAACTGCTTTTACAGAATATAGATTTGCTCCTAATACTAAATCACTACTTTCTGCGAATTTGTATCCATCAGCTACTGATGCTGTTGAAGCTGCTCCTGTTGTAGTTACTGCTACAGTTGCGGATCTTTGTAAACTTGCTGCGATGTCCATTGCGCCTATAGTATCTATAGCTGCTGCTTTTTCACCAATAACTATTTTACCTACAAATACACCATCTTTTACAAAAGGTGCTGGGTAATTGCTTAAGTCTGTTGCTAAAGCCATTGCTGCTGTACCTGCTAACATTGTTGCGCCCATTCCTAAAGCGACTATTTTCTTTATTGTTTTATTCATTTGACAAACCTCCATTGTTTGCTAATTTTACTTTTGAGTCTTTTTGACTCTTATATTGTGTACTTCACCCACAACATTTTTAACATATGAAGTTTACGCTGTAATTATTTTATTAAGACAATTACATTTTATGCCTTCACATATTAGATGTAAGTTGAGCACAGGTATAAGGTAAGTATTAATCTTTATAAACTTTTTGGTGCCTTTTGGCTAAACCCTAAGTCTAAATTATTATTAAGCCTTAAGAACGATAAATTCATCGTAATTAGCCGTTCATAACTCTAAAATGAATAATTCCTAAAATCATCAAAAACTACCTAACTATATACCAAATAAGTTGAATTTGTAACTAAAATATATTACTAAGTCTTCAAAAACGATAAATTTATAATTTCAAAAAAACCAGTAAATTAAATGAACAAAGTTTACAAAGAAATGTACCCAAATAAATTGTTTACATTAAGCGAAGCTAATAAAATTATTAAAAATTATGATGTTTGTAAAAACAACATTAATAGGCTTGTACAACAAAAACTCGTAACACAATTAAAAGCAGGCATATATTATATTAACCCTCTTGATAGCAAAGACTTCTATCCAGACACAATACACATAGCGTCAAAATTAAGGCCTGATGCAGTAATAAGTTCGGTTACAGCATTAAAAATACTATTAAAACAACCCCTAACAGACACAATCCTATATATAGGATCAAAACATTCATCAAAATTAAGAATAGATAAACACACTTACAAAATATTAAAAACAATAACTACAGGAATTGATAAAATAGAATACCAAACACCTTACGCAAAAATAGAAATAAAAATAACAGATATTGAAAAAACAATTATAGATTGCTTGAAAACTAGAGATATAAAATTTATTGAACTAATAAATTTATTAAAACAAAAACCTCAAGAAATAAATTTCAAAAAAATTCTTAATTACCTAGAAAAATATAATATGCCAATATTATATGAAAAAGTCGGAGTATTATTAGAATTATGTAAAATACAATTAAAAATAGATAACCAAGATTTAGATAAACTAAAGAAAAAATTAACAAAGAAAATATTCTATTTTAAAGAGAAAGGAATAAAATTAATACGACCAAAATATTATTATTACAATGAATGGAACATAATGCTACCTGAACCAATATTTGAAATGACTAAAGTTTTGAAAGTAGTTTAATTAATTAAAAAAGAAATGCGGGGAGTAGGATTCGAACCCACGAACGCACTAAGCGAACAGGTCCTAAGCCTGCCCCATTTGGCCACTTTGGTATCCCCGCATATAAAATATTTCTCGTATTAGAATGCGATATAAGTATTCCATTGAATCGCATTCTAAAATATTGAAAGACAAATCAACATATTATGGTTTACTTTTGTCTTTCACTATATTCTCACTAACTTTTCAATATTTCGTAACGGCAGAATATTTAAAAATGTATCTATTTCATTTTTCTTTATTCTAATACCATAATATTTTTTTAAATATCTCTTATTTAACCATTCTCCGATAATATTTCTAATTCAAAAGAATATTATTACTCACCTGAAAAAGCATCATATAAAAAATAATTTTAGAATTATTTCAAAACTAATTCTTTTTCGGCCAATACAAATTTATCGAGAGTAAATGCGGCACTAGTCTGCATTGGCTTTGTGATAGTTACTAAATTATCTCCTTTTTTAACATATCCTTTTCCTAGATATTCCCATCCCCAATAATTACCATTTTTAACATAATTTACAGATTTATGATTATAAGTTAAAGTATTACCATTAATATTAAAAGTTACACTTCTAGCACCATCATTATGTACTCCGTCGTCACTAACTCTTAAATAGATAAATACTTCTCCAGTATATTCGCTCTTAAAATCGTACGTGGAAGTTGCACCCTTATCACCTAAATATAATTCCCCAGGTCCTCTTGAAGTTGCGCCAATAAATGAATAAGATATTGGACCACTTAATTTTCCACTTTCTGCTTCAATCCATATTTCAGCAGGCGATGGTTTAAAAAATTTATATAATTTAAAAAAGAATTTACCTAATCCAATTTTTAATCCTGAACCAAAAGTATTACCTTTAACAATAATATTTTTATCATCAATTTCTTTTTGAACATCTGCGCCTTCAATTATTCTCTGAATAGTACAACTATTAGTTGTTATAGTATAATCAACATCACTTTTTGAAATTTTATATATTACTCCGTCTTTGAAAGAGAAATAATATTCATCATTATCGATAATAACTTTAACATTCTTATTATTGCCAATTAATTTAGTTAAAGTTTCATAACCTTCTAAACTATATTCTGTAGCATTCTTGAATTCTTTTTTAGGATACTCGCAAATAATTTTTAAAGGTTCAGTATAAGTTTCATTAGAGAGAGCAATTGCATAATCTTTTTGCATATTTGCCTGTAATATTTTTGTTGGAACTACTTGATATACTTTCCAGCCATCATCGTATAATAATATTGCACTCATCTTTTCTGTATACGCTAAAGATTCATCTCCTTTAATTGTTGTTGCAATAGTATATTCTGCATATGCGTAAGTATTATTTATAATAACATTAAAATTAGTCAGTTCAAATTTTGTTGTATCATACATATCAAATAATTTAAGTACATATTCTTTTTTATCTTCAATTGCTTCTTTGGAATATTGATTTAAATATTGAACATCCATATATCTATTGATATTCTCATCGATAAAAGAACCATAATATTCATTAATTGCTTCTTTTGGAGTTTCAAAAGCATTAACTAATCCTGACAATAAAATGCTTATTGTTAATATTAATAATAATTTTCTCATCTTATCCATCCGTTAATAAAAATTCATACCCTTCAACAGGAACTTCAACATTAATTAATTCTGTTTTCTGTTTTCCGTCGACTGTTTCTACAAGTACAGTAAATGAATGATATTGTATTATTTGTTTGGAATTTGCAATTTTATTCATATCATCGACGGTTGCATACCAATGTTGTAATCCTTTACCGCCAACTTTTAATAAAGTAATTAATGGAAGTTTAGATACGACTTTATTTCCAGGAGTTCCTTTTAAAATCTTTATTGTCGATAATCCGTCAGTTGGAAGTGCTAAACCAATAGTTCCTTCAGTCCATGCAATAGCCCCTATCGCATCACCTAATTGTCCAACACCACTCTTATTACTATTCATTTTAACATCTGTATCGTATCCTGCTTTCTGAATATCAACTTTTAATAATTTAGTAAATGCATCAAAACCATTTTGCGTATTGGAAGAAAATAAATCTTTTCTATAATTAAATTCTGTTCCCATAGCATCTTCGAGTACAATCATATTCATATCAATCATTGCTTTTAATGTACGTTTAGTATATTCCATTCTCATCTCTTCAGAAACTTTAGGAGCCATCCAACCAAATTGTACAACATTATTATTAGTGGAAGCGTATGCAACTTTTCCCTCATTACCCTCGATACGTGCAAGTCCTCCATTAGCATCTATTGTTATTCTCTTGTATTGTTTTGCAGGATCATTAATTTTAATTTCAAAATTACTCCAAGAATTATGCCAAGCTTTAGGACTTCCTAATTTTTTTATTGTCGCAGTTATTTTAGGAACCTTAAGTTTAAACGAGGCTTTATCAGCAGGATTATCACGATAATATACATTAACTGTCTTTCCATCAAGTCTTGATGCACTATCGTATGTTTTATCGAGTGTTAATTTTAATTTTATACTACCATCATTATTTGTTTTAGTAGTTAAAGGCATAATATTAAAATCTAAATCGTTTAAATCAGTAACGTATCCTGTAATAAATCCTTGATTTTTTAATGGACCTTTAGTTCCGTCTTCATTAGTACCAGAAAATGTTGCAGTAATAATTATTGAGTCTACTTTATCTAAATATAATTCATTTTTGTCAACTGAGATTTTTACACTATCAATTACTACTTTACTAGCCTTTGGACCGCAAGTAATTACGCCATTTGGTTGTGTTTTAGAATCAAACCCATTTTTACAACAAACACCTAAATTAGTTGCACTATATCCAGGACAACAACCATCAGATTGTAACTTATCTTCATTACAAGAATGCGATGAAGCATAATCGCTAGGTTTTTGATTAGGACCATAATAATATAATTTGCAAGATTTAACACATGAACCATATGAAAGATCACAACCATTCCTACATGGAGCATATACTTTATCATTATTTTGTTCACACTTATAATTATAAGCATATATTTGATCTAAATCAATCATGCCAATAGGTCTTGATGCAGTACAATCAGTTGTTGAAGCATGACAACCAGTATTACAGCTATCCCAATTATATATACATGGATTAGTACAATGAGCAAGGCTTGGATAAGGAAAATCATCTTCTGGAACAGGAATATTTGCATAGATAAAACTAGCATTAATTAATAGAAATATAAAAACCAAAATAAATTTTAATTTCATTTTTTTTTAGATTTATTTTTAATTAGATCTTTTTTTGCATCAAATACTCCTGAATCCTGTAATTCAATAGGCCTATTTTTTGCATTAGTATATTTAGAGGCAATTTTACCAGACCTATAAATACCTAGTTTTCTAAGTAAATCAACCAACCGCATAATACTTTTTAAGAATAGAAATATATAAACTTTTCGAAAATTACAAAACCAAATAATCAACTAATAGAAATAATAAAAAAAATTAAAAAAATTAAAGCTTAGACTCATGATGCTTTGCTTTTTGTCTATGTATTTCAGCTTCTTTATGATGGCCCTTCTTTTCCTCAGTATCAGCTAATTTATGATGACCAAGAGCTGCTTTTTTCAAATTAGTTTTAGCATAATTTATTTTTCTATGGAATGCTTCATGATGTAATTTTTCCGTTGCTACATCTCCGACTTTTGCAGATTGCAATGCTAATTCTTTTAATCGTTCAGCTTCTTTAATAGCAATTCTTGCATTACGTTCACTAATCCATATATTAAATGCTACTGATGAAAAATAAATTGTTACTAAGATAATTGCTAAAATTATTGCAAAGAATAATAACCATCTAAAATCAAAAGGCGATTTAGGCTTAGTCTCAATAACAGGAGTATCAACCTTAGTGTCAGTAACGACAGGAGTATCAACATTAGTATCAGTAACAGCAGGAGTATCAACCTTAGTATCTACAACTGGAGTAATAACATCATCAACTGTAGTAGATGTTGTAGGAGCAACTATTGGAGTTGCAAAATTATATCCGCCAACAATCACATATGTTGAAAAGGAAGTAACCTTAGTCTCATAGTAATAGTACAAACCATCAGAACTAACCTGTGATGTAGCATATTCAACCCACTTATTATCAACTAATTTTTTTAATAAAATATTTTGTGGATTAATATTATTAGTACCAAACCAAGATTTTAAAACTTTAAATCTTATTGTAGCAGTTGCAATATTAGCATTTGGAATTGTAGAAACAATTTCTAAGTAGCTATACACTAATCCATCAGTTCCAGCAATTGCTAAAGGTGCAAGTAAAGGTTTACTAGATTCAGTAACAGTAAATGTTGATGAAACATTAACACCATCTTTAATTGTCACATTAATATTAGTAACATCTAAATCATTTTTATTAAAATCAAACGAGCCAGAAGAACCACCAGTAATAGGAGTTTCTGTTGCAGTTTCAGTTAATTTTGGAGCAACATACGAACTACCACCGCCCGAACTTGGAGAAGCACAGATACCACTAGAACATCTTCCTGATGTACAAATATCATTATTATTACAACTTACACCATTTGCTTGTTTAGAAACAGTAAAATCTTCAATAACCCAAGGATTACCCGTAGTTTTACAATATCCTTCAAAAGTAAATGTTGCAAATGTTGTACCATACACTTTCAAAGTAATAGTATCTCCAGTATTTGCACCAACAGAATTTAAACTATATTCTCCATCAACAATAACCCCGCTTTTTAATAACGTACTATCCTTATAAGCTTGAACAGTTAGTCCGTTAACAGTAATGTCATCCCCAGCAACTTCACCTTTAACCCAACAAGGATCAGTTGATACTGCCAAAACTATGTTTAAAATGCTAATAAAAATAAAAAAAAACAAGAGTAATTTTATCGTTTTATTTGATTTCATTTTAATTTATCCTCGAATACTCTCGCTTAACTATGCCTTATTGCAATTGAAGGAACTGGAGTTACCAAATCAAATACTAAATAATTTAATGACTCAATTGCGCCACCCAATTTAAATGTAGCAAAATCTGCATCATCAACAGTTGTCCAACCATCTAAATCATTATATGTATACACTACATCAAAGTCATCAGTTGTCGATCTTTCATCAGTAGGTCCTGCGTTAGATGTTAAAAATTCTGACATTGTTGTATTAACATTCCATCCACCCATACTTGTAAATCTGGATTGAGAGAACCAACCTTCAGTAATATTAGTATCAAACACATTTCCATAATCTGGGAAACTAAAACCGTATGTATAAGTTGAAACGGTAAATGTTCTTGATCTTTCAACAACATTTCCTGCTGTATCAGCACATACCACGTAATATGTTTTAGCACCATTTGCAACACTAACTGTTGCATTATAACTTGTTCCTGATGAAGTCATTACAGTTCCTTGTGATGCATAATTAAATGTTGAACCTTCATTATATTTACAACCTGCCGTTGTTCCATCAGTATCAACTGATAACTGGAATGGTGAACTAACAGTTGAACCAGCAGCCGGATTAGTTATATAATTTATAGGATTAATAGTATCTACATCAAATGTTCCTGCACTTAAATTAACAGCCATAGTATTTCCTGCTACATCTTTTGCACCTGTTGCAGTAATTGTTGCCGTTGTTTCTTCATTATTATCTAATAATGTAAATGTTCCTATCCAAGTTGTACCAACAAAACTAGATTGAGCTACAGTATAAGGACTACTAGCTAAACCAGTTACAGTCACATTTGGTGAAGCACTAACGTTGTTCATTAAATCATCAAATACTATTGTTACAGTTACAGTTCCAGCCTTTGCAGGATCTGGTGTTGCGTTTGCACTAACGATGTATGGTTTTTGTGTATCTAATACAAACGATGGTGAAACATCTCCTATTTCAGTATTACCAGCAACATCAGTTGCACCACTAGCATTAAGAACTGTAGCAATTACATTTGCAATTCTTTCTTGTGCGCCATTATGAACACGTGTTGTAGTATATGTATCATTCGTGTATGTTACACTAGTCCAAGAACCTGCAGCTTGAGCGCCCCAATTAGTACCATTTAAAGTAATTACTGGAGTAGTTGCAGCATTCATTGATTCAGTATATGTTACTCTAACAGTTTGTATTAAACCACCTTCATAAATTGGATCAACAGTTGTAGTTACAGTTGCAGTTGGATTTTTAGTATCTATATTAAATTCAGTTGCACCAACGCCTTGTGTTTGAGTATTACCTGCAGCATCTTCAGCTAAAGTTACAGTTATATTAACACCCGTAAATTCTTCAGCATTATCTGTCAAAGTATATGTTCTTGAATAATGTGTTGCATCAGCCCATACACCTGCAGCTCCAGGAGTCCAAGTACCTACATCAAATGTTATAGTTGGATTAACAGCTGTATTCATATTTTCTGAATAATTTACAATTACTAATTGAGTTAAATCAGAATCTCTAACAGTTGCAGTATCAACAATAACATCAGTTACAGTAGGTCTAACAGTATCAACTTCATAATTAGCTGAATTAGTTGAACCTATAGGAGCATTTGTAGCTATATCAGTCCAACCAGTTCCAACAGTAATTACATTTGATGGATCTGTAGTAATATTTGCTGGTGTGAAAGTTGCAGTATATATTGTAGCACTAACATTTGTTAAACTAGAAAGTACACCACTTTCATTTGTTACATCATCAAGATCAAATCCTACTGGTTCTTCACTAAAGTTGAAAACAACAGTTGCAGTATCATCAATCTTAAACGCATAATCATTTAAAGTTATAGCTACTGTAGGTTCTTTAGTATCAATTGCATAATTGCTTGAATTAGTAGTTCCTAATCCAGCATTACCAGCAGCATCAGCAACACCAGTCAAAGCAACAGTAATAACATTAGACGTATCCTCCAAATCATCAGTTGGAGTGAAAGTAGCAGTCCAAGTAACACCATCACCAGAAGCGACAGCAGTCAAACCACCATTAACAATAGTCAAATCAGCATTAGCAAAACCAGTAACAGCTTCACTAAATGTAAAAGTAACTAAAGACGTCTCAGTAACCTTCAACGCATTATCAGTAAATACAGCAGAAACTAAAGTAGGCTCTTTAGTATCAATTGCATAATTACTTGAGTCAGCAGTTCCTAATCCAGCATTGCCAGCAGCATCAGTTAAAGTAGTCATAGCTACAGTAATAACATTAGACGCATCTTCAAAATCATCAGTTGGAGTAAAAGTAGCAGTCCAAGTAACATTATCAACAGAAGAAACAGCAGTCAAACCACCATTAACAACAGTCAAATCAGTATTATTAAATCCAAAAATTGGTTCAGAAAAAATAATAGTTACAAGAGAAGTTTCACCAACCATCAAAGCATCATCAGTAAATACAGCAGAAACTAAAGTAGGCTCTTTAGTATCAATTGCATAGTTATTTGAATCGACAGTGCTTAATCCAGCATTTCCTGCAGCGTCCGTTAAAGTAGTCATAGCTACAGTAATAACATTAGACGCATCTTCAAAATCATCAGTTGGAGTAAAAGTAGCAGTCCAAGTAACATTATCTACAGAAGAAACAGCAGTCAAACCACCATTAACAATAGTCAAATCAGCATTAGCAAAATTAGTAACAGCTTCACTAAATGTAAAAGTAACTAAAGAAGTCTCACCTACCATAAGAGCTGTATCTGTAACAACAACACTATTCAATAAAGGCTTAACAGTATCTATACTAAATACATCATTCTCTGTAGTATCAGGCATTTGATTACTTGATAAATCATATACGCCATTTACAACCACATCTATATCGCTTAATTCTAAATTAGTATCAGCAAATGTACATTTACGTGTTACAGTACTTCCTGATTTAACTGTAGCACAATTCAATGTTGAAGTATTTACAGAAGGATTAAAATTTATAGTTGGAACCTCATCTCCTACAGTTTCGGATAAAACAATAGTAATATTAAGCATCCATGTACCTACATCGGCTTCACTCAACATAATATCATTAGGTGTAACTGACAACAAACTAGGTGCATGAGTATCAGGAGTTTCTGTAACAGCATTACCATTACTTAATAAAATTCCATTATTAGCTATATCTAGTATAGCATCAGCATTAATATCTAAAACAACAGCAACAGTATCACCACCAGGTGTTCCTGATTTAACAACAGCAGCAGCTCTTTGAGTCTCGTTTAAAGTAAATGTTAATGTAGTTCCATCAGGACTTACAGTTGCGTCACTCAATTGAACTTCATGACCACCTGCAGCATTGCTTAAATAAATTCCATTAGTAACTGTTGCACTAGCATCAATTGTTTCTGAAAAAGTAATAGTTAAATTTCTATTATTATCATTATAATTCATTGTAGCTGAAATTACAGTTGGTCTGTTAGCATCAATTGGATCTGATGCTTGTGAAATGGGTGTAGAATAAACTGCACTAGGATTAGTAGCAGAATCAGTAAGAACCAAATTAGCAACAGAAACATTAGAACCAGCAGCAACATCAGTACCACCATTAGTAACAGTAAATTGAGCAACATAAGTAGTTGCATCAGTTCTAGATAAATTAACCAAAGAAAAACCACCAATAGTACCAGAAGTCAAAGTATAAGGAGAACCACCATCAACAGTATCATCATCAACAGTAATAACAGCATTAACAACAGAACCAACCTTCATAGCAACATCAGGAATACTAACAGCAGAAATCACAGGCAAATTAGCATCAATAGCATCAGCAGCTTGAACTATATCAGTACCATAAACAGCACTAGGATTAGTAGCAGAATCAGTAAGAACCAAATTAGCAACATCAACAGCAGAACCAGCAGCAACATTAGCACCATTATCAGTAACAGTAAATTGAGCAACATAAGTAGTTGCATCAGTTCTAGATAAATTAACCAAAGAAAAACCACCAATAGTACCAGAAGTCAAAGTATAAGGAGAACCACCATCAACAGTATCATCATCAACAGTAATAACAGCATTAACAACAGAACCAACCTTCATAGCAACATCAGGAATACTAACAGCAGAAATCACAGGCAAATTAGCATCAATAGCATCAGCAGCTTGAACTATATCAGTACCATAAACAGCACTAGGATTAGTAGCAGAATCAGTAAGAACCAAATTAGCAACATCAACAGCAGAACCAGCAGCAACATTAGCACCATTATCAGTAACAGTAAATTGAGCAACATAAGTAGTTGCATCAGTTCTAGATAAATTAACCAAAGAAAAACCACCAATAGTACCAGAAGTCAAAGTATAAGGAGAACCACCATCAACAGTATCATCATCAACAGTAATAACAGCATTAACAACAGAACCAACCTTCATAGCAACATCAGGAATACTAACAGCAGAAATCACAGGCAAATTAGCATCAATAGCATCAGCAGCTTGAACTATATCAGTACCATAAACAGCACTAGGATTAGTAGCAGAATCAGTAAGAACCAAATTAGCAACATCAACAGCAGAACCAGCAGCAACATTAGCACCATTATCAGTAACAGTAAATTGAGCAACATAAGTAGTTGCATCAGTTCTAGATAAATTAACCAAAGAAAAACCACCAATAGTACCAGAAGTCAAAGTATAAGGAGAACCACCATCAACAGTATCATCATCAACAGTAATAACAGCATTAACAACAGAACCAACCTTCATAGCAACATCAGGAATACTAACAGCAGAAATCACAGGCAAATTAGCATCAATAGCATCAGCAGCTTGAACTATATCAGTACCATAAACAGCACTAGGATTAGTAGCAGAATCAGTAAGAACCAAATTAGCAACATCAACAGCAGAACCAGCAGCAACATTAGCACCATTATCAGTAACAGTAAATTGAGCAACATAAGTAGTTGCATCAGTTCTAGATAAATTAACCAAAGAAAAACCACCAATAGTACCAGAAGTCAAAGTATAAGTATCAGCATCACTAACAGTAGTAATAATAGCATTAACAACAGAACCAACCTTCATAGCAACATCAGGAATACTAACAGCAGAAATCACAGGAGCAGTAGCGTCATAAGTCCATGTTTGCGATGTTGTACCTACACCATCATTAGATGCTTCATCAGCTAAACCCGTCATTGTTACTTCCGCAACAACAGTTGTATCGGTAAGAAGTGCTGCAAGATCAGTTGCATCTTGACCTGCAAGTTCTAAAGTATAAGCACTACCATTTATAGCAGTAAATGTAGAACCATCAACAACACCAGCACCAAGACCTGCAAAATTTAAAGTTATATCTCCGGCAGTAAATCCTGTTACAATTTCATTAAATTCAAATCTAAAGATAAGAGAAACTTTAGTTTTGGAAGGAGTTGTAGGAGTAGTTGTAATAACAACAGTAGGAGCAGTTGTATCCTTTACAAAACTTTCAGCGTCAGTACCAACATTTCCGGCAGTATCAGTATCACGAACATTCAAAGTAAATGCAACTTCACCAACACCAGCAAAATCAGCAAGTGTAGAGAATGCATCACCAGATGCACACGATTCCCATGTACCACCATTAATATTACATTCTTGAGTACCTGGTTCAGAACTAGTAAAAGTAAATGTTGCAGTGCCCTTAACACGAGTACTAGTAGCAGGAGCAGTAATAGCAACAGTAGAAGCAGTTACATCATAAGTAACATCTGTTTTTGTTATTTGTGTTGCAGCATTTGTTGCAACATCAGTAGCATCAAACGTTACAGTATATATAGCACCATCAACTAAAGGATTAGCCCAATCTGCACATGCATTAACACCAGTTATTAAAGTTAAATCAGTATGAGCACCAGTATTCAATGCAGTTCCTTGTAATGTACAAGTATGAACATTAACGTCAGCAGAACCACCAGTTCTAGTAAATACAATAACTCCAGAAGTAACAGCTTCACTTAAAGTATAACTTACTTGTTGAACCTTAATATAAGCATTAGTTGCAGGAGCGGCACTAGAAATAACAGGATCAGCACCATCAGTTGATGTTATTTGATGAGTATCTGCCATTTGAGTTGTTGTTGCAACATCACAAATTGCACCAGCAGTAGTACAATCAGCAACAATAGTATATGTAACAGTAGGAGTTATTCCAGTACCTGCATTACATCCTGTAAGACCAGTTATTACTAATGTTGTAGTACTAAGAGAACCATAATCTGAATTTGGAATTGTACAACTCTCGCTTAAAGCAATACTACCTAAACCATCACCAGCATTTCCATCAACAATCTTTACAGCTTCGCTAAAAGTTATTGTAATTTTATCAATTGTACCATCGCCATTAATATCATCAGTTGTTGAACTTATAGCAGTCATTGTTGGCTCTGCAGCAAATACATTAATAGTATAGAATACGCCTAGTATTATAGATAGTATTAATATTGCAGTTAGGGATATCTTTGCAGTTTTATTCATATTCATATTTAATCTATTATATAATCTATTATATTTAGTGTTTGATTTTGCATTGTTTGCATTATTATTTGATTTATTTACATTAGCTGATTTGTTTTTATTCATTTTATACCCCACCAAACGTTTTGTTTGTTAATTTTAATTCTTTATACTATTTTCGTACTTTGTACGATTTATACTTTTAAGCGTAATTTTTTATACATATTAATTTTTTATACATAAATTATTTTTTAATTCTTAATCATAATTTTTTATACAATATTATATTTTGTTTTAGAGTGCAATCTAGAATCTAATGATGTATCTAGAACTACAGAAATTAAACGATTTAACCTACCGAAATTATATATTAAAATATAATTATACATTAACCACTGTCACCCCGAACTTAATATTTAATTATCCAAAATAAGGTTATTTATAAATATTTGCTAATTAGTATACCATAATAGTATATTTGATGTAAACATTATTTAGTGAAAACTATTGTTAATTTTTTAAAAAATATTTATTTAAAAAAAAAAATCGAATATTCTTCAACTATTTCGTAAATTATTCGAAATTCTAGAGGACGATTTAATTAAGGAGTTATGATTACTAATACTATGCGGAAATTAAATATGACTAAAGAATTTGAAAAAAAGTTCATAAAGACCATACCATTACAATTACAAGAGCGAACTAAACAAAGAATGCAAAAGCTCTCACAAAATCCTTTCGTTGGAAAACCATTAGGAAATAAAAATTTACGAGAACTAAAGATAGATAAATTCAGAATATATACTAAAAGACAATAATATACATACAAATACTATTGTCTTTTAGGATATATTAAAAGACATAATTGTTCGATTAGTTATGTCTTTTACTATACTTTATAATATACGAAAATGAAATATTAGTACTATTTGTTGACGTAAGTAATAAAAAACAACAGCAAACTATCATCGATAATATTAAAAAAAATCGTGAAATGTTACAAGAATTCATAAAAAATTTAAAGGAGTAATGATTAATATGATCATGAATAAAAAAGAAAAAACATTAGAAGAAGAAAATAATTTTTTAAAAGGGCTATTGGCAAGTCTGGAAGATGTAAAAGCTGGAAGAATTAAGGAATTCAAATGAGTAGAATAGAACAACTTGAAAAAGAGAATAAAGAACTTGCGAAAAAAGTAGCTATAGCATTATACGAAATAGAATCAGGAAAATACGACAAACAAATAAAGGCAGCAGTAAAAAGAAAATAATTCTTCGAATATTCTTCAACTATTTCGTAAATTATTCGAAAATTCTAGAGAATAATTTAATTAAAAAACAAAGAACCAGCTAATACTTAGAAATTACTTGAAGAGTATAATCATAAGTACTATTCGCTTGTTCAAGCATAAATTGATAATATTTTTTCATCTTACCATCACTAGATTTTTCTAAAGCATTAAAATAAGCAATCTTATTAGATTTGTACACAATTATTGGAGGATAATTAGCATTCATTAATATCTTATTCATAATAAAACGACCAGTTCTTCCATTTCCATCTGAAAATGGATGAATGTACTCGTATCGTCTATGAAATTCAAAAGCTAAAATCATAGGATGCATACTACTTTTATTTGCCTTATACCATTCTAATAATTTTAATAATTCTTCTTCGACTTTTTCAGGAGTAGTTGTTTTAGAATTTCCAACAATATTGTCGTGTTTTTTAAATCCTTTCGGATAAGCCAAATTACCTTCTCGAAATAAACCTTTAGTCAAAATATAATACAATCTTTTTATTGATTGAATATTAAACTTAAATGAGTTCTTAATATATTCTAGTGCTAAAATAGAATTTTGAACTTCAATGACTTCATTTCTATTATTATATTTCGTATCTCCTTTAGAAAGTATTTCTCGAACTAGTTCAGGAGGAATTTTTGACCCTTCAATATTATTGGAGTTGAAAATAAACTCTTTTGCAAATTCAGCATCTAATAATCGTTCACACTTCTTTCCATCAATAAAATTATTGATATTAATAGATTTACGTTCAACTTTTTCAGCAAGATTATTTACTAAATAAATATAATCATTTATTTTTGATAAAAATTTAGACTTAAATTTGAATTCTTCTTCAGATAAATTTTCAATATTATCTAAGATATATTTTTCTTTACTAAACACGACAGTTTCAAAGCCAAGATATCTTTTTATAGCAAAATTTTTACCCATAAAAGAAATTCTCTTAATAAAGTACAAACGAACAATATTGTTAGTCTTTCTTTTTTCAATGTAACTCATAATTAAAGTAATTCTCCCAACTTTATAAATATTTACTTTTTAAGCCACAAATAGTTAAGTATATAAACTACATATTTATTACATAAAAAGCCACAAGACATAAGAATTTTCACACGTTTCTAGCCACAACGCCAATACTCAATAATACTTAAAGCAATAATATTTAGAAAGTAAAAAGTCTAGATAAACCTTTCTTAGGAAAAATCGGAAATTATTCGAAAATTTAGAGGATGATTTAATTATCTAAGCGTTCTTTAAAAAAAACTCAAGATAATTTTAGAATTTTACAAATAATATCATTTGTAAATATTATCATGATGTTCAAAGTCTTCCAATATTACTTTATTATCCACGTAACTAAAAACCAATACAAAATGTCCAATATGTACTCGTTTAAAATTATTCATATCATAGCGTAAATTCTTATAATGTATCTCACTAATTAGAATTTCATCAATTTTTCTAACTACTTGATTGTATAATGCTTTATTCTTCTTTGATAACTTAACTAATTTTTGAAGTAACAAAAATTTGCAGAATGTGCCTACTCTGTCTTAAAGTTGGATCTTTATTAAATACCCTCTTTTATAGCAAATTTTTGGAACAAGAAATTGCACAATTTCTTTGTAGATTTGGTTTTATCTCTAATTCACGCATTTTTGATGTGCTTTTTCAAATCTTTAGTAGATTCGAATTTTATGCCCTTCTCCTTACTAATCTTATTAATAGTCTCTATATATTCGGGGCGTAATTCTGGTTCAAGAAAACTTTGTTCATATTTTTCAACTACAATATTAATTGCTTGAGACTTATCTTTAAGTCCAAACTTTGCTTTAACAATATTTAATACCCTATTAGTTTTTTCATCAATATCAATCATAGCTTGTACCATATACATCACATACACTAGTATATATGCCAAATATATAAAGGTTATTATTTATAGTAAATCACAAATCTAGATAAACCTTTCCGAAGAAAAACCGGAAATTATTCGAAATTTCATAAAAAATACAATTAAACAATAAAAAATTAAAGCATTTCAAGCGATAAAGAGACGCAACATTTATAAATGAAGTTTTAGTTCTTAATTTTATTATATATTATTTTGTTTTTAGGAGGAATTAAAATGGATTCAAGCAGACCAATCGACGCATTAAACAATGCTAAGAATAAGAAAGTAATTATAGAATTAAAGAATGGTAGACAATACGTTGGAGTATTAAAGGCTCTAGACATGCATATCAATTGTGTACTTGAAAACGCTGAAGAAAGAGTAGATGGCGAAGTTAAAAGAAAAATAGGTGTTATGTTTTTACGTGGCGATATGATTACAGTCGTTATGCCAACAGATTAAGGTGATTTTCTATGACTAAAGGAACAGCATCAATGGGTAAAAAATCTGGTGGTAAAAACCACATTCAATGTCGAAGATGCGGTAAGCATTCAAGACATGCATCAACTGGTATTTGCAGTAGTTGTGGATACGGTAAAAGTGCAAAATTAAGAGCATATAATTGGAAGAGACCTTCTAAGAGGTAAAAAAAATGGTTATAATACAATCAAAATCAAGAAGAAAGCCTAGCGGCGCAAGATACAAGTCTAAAATTATTAAGAAGAGACAACACTTAATTGGTAGAATGCCTGCAATGACTAAAGTTGGAAAAGTAAAGATACAAAAAATAAGAACAAGAAGTAACAATTCAAAATTAAGATTACTAAATGTTGAAAATGTAAACTTATACAATCCTAAAACTAAAACTTATAGCATGGAAAAAATAACTAATGTAGTTGCAAGTCCAGCCGATAAAAACTTTATTAGAAGAAATATTCTAACTAAGGGCGCAGTAATTGCAACAAGCAAAGGAAATGCTAAAGTTACAAGTAGACCAGGCCAAGACGGCATAGTTAATGCAGTACTTGTATAAGACTTTAAACAATCCTATAAACTTTTTATTTTTTTATTTAAATTTTCTTAACATAAGACATTAATTCTAGAATACAAATTATTTATAATTTACTAAAAAATGGAGCATTATCATAAGATTTTAAATTAAATATTTGACAAGCTTTCTTAGAATCATAACAATTAATTAAACATAATTTTGCATCTTTTCTAGCATATAAACTAAACATCTCAATTATAGAAGGTGATTGTATTGGCCAAACATATGCATATAATATATCAAACTCTTTAATATCTATATTATTAGTTTCATAAACATCGTTAATACATACTGGATGAAAACGTTCAATATAAGAACCAGAATGAAACTTATTTTTTGAACATTCTTTAATAAAATTATTTTCTATATCAATAGCCTTACTCTTATTATTGTCTCGCACTTCAATATATTTTTTAGGAAAATAACTACCAGTATAAAATTCAGGAACAGCACTTATTAAGGATTGATTACTTGCTTGTAATACGGCATCTTGTGCTACACCTACAAGTTCCGGATGCAATTCAATTCCTATTACAGTATATTCTGCATTCGCCCATATTAAAGAAGAGATACCATTACCTGACCCTAAATCTAAAACGTTAGAGCCTTTCGAAATTATTCCCTGAGTCTCGCCCATCCTAATATAATCTTGCAAACCAAAATATATAGATTGACTTTGAAAATTTATCGGATACCAATCTAATAGTCTCAACGAACCTGCCAAATTATTCGTTGTTCTAATTAATTTTTCTAATTCAACATCTTTAGTCATGTAATTATTAATGAGTAGTAATTAGTATATAAATGTTTTTATAACCATAATAAGCCCGTCTTAAAATGTTAAAGCTATTTTTCTAAAATTAGCATAATACATTCATCAAATATATAAATAAGCACACTAATTAACAATTATGCAATTTACAAGAATAACAATTATTCGAATGAAAAAACCTCAAATTGAGCATAATAATGCTTCAAACATTAACGAGGAATTAAAATTCTTAGGAGAATCTCTAGGATTATTTAATGAACGAGATAAAGACAAGAGTTGTTTTAGAATATTTATAATACTATTAAAAGCATTAAAAACAAATCATCAAATTACTAGCGATGAAATCGCAGATAAAACAAACTTATCACGAGGCACAGTAATACATCATCTAAACAGATTAATGGAATCAGGAATTGTTATTAACCAAAAAAATTATTATACATTATCAGTCGATAGCATCGAAGAATTAGTAGAATTAGTAAAAAATAATTTAACTAAAACATTTGATAATCTAAAACCAATTGCAAGAAATATAGATAAGAAATTGGAATTATAATTCTATTATTATATTATTTTTTTATTTTTCAGATAAATTTATATTAAGACAAAGATATATACTATCTAACTAAATTTAATAAAATCACTAATTATATTTTAAAACTTGTTCATAAACTTAAAATGAGAACAGAAATTAAACAAAAAAAGAATAATACTGTTTTTATAAGAATAATTTTAATTACGACTTTACTAGTTTTCTTAAGCGAAAGTGTTTTTGCTGAGGAATGTACCTCGTATATAGATCATTCTCCACCTATTTCTTATGATCGAAACACAAATCAACCTAAAGTGTACGCTAGTAATTGGGGACGTGCATATGATAATGCTGGAAATTGTGAGTCTTTTAAAGGAAATTGCGACAAAGCATTAGAATATTACACTAAATCTGCAGAATATTATCTAACTGGAGACTACGATCACGGAGATCCTCTTGCTGATAGATGGGCTCACTGTCCAGATTGTGAGTCATATTTTAGTGCAGGATTATCGTATGAGTCTATGAGTGATTGTTACAAAGATTTAAGAAACAAACCAAATATAAATTGTACACTTGCAGCAAAATACGCTACTCAAGCAGTAGAATACTATTCAAAAGGTGAACGTTATGATTTTGCAGGAATGGCATACAACAGAATAGGGGGCTGCTATAGTAATACAGGTAATAATAACAATAACGGACATGATTGCGATAAAGCAGCAGAATATTATATTAAAGCAGCAGAGACTTATAAAAATGGAGAATCTACTGATTTGAATGAATATAAATATTTTGAAGCAGGATATAATTATAATTCCGCATTATCATGTCTCTATAATTGTGAATGGGAAGGAAATTGCGACAGTACGGAAACTAAAAAATATGCATGTCAAAGAATAATATATGCTAAGCTGGCAATTGAGTCCTATAAAAAATCATTAGATATAGGAGAAAAATCTCCCGAGGCTATTCAACCATTAATTGATTCTAGTGAAACAAATTTAAAGTATTATGAGTCTGAATGTGATAAATATCAAGTAAATCCTATTAAAACAAATAACCATGTTGAAAAAACAAACCTTCAAATAAAAGAGGATAATAAATTAAACGGAGAACAAAACAATGAAAGATTACAACTAGGTTTAGCAAATGCTTTAATTAATATCAAAAATGAGAATGCAAAATTGATATTGCAACAAAATATAGAAAAATTTCAACAGGAATATCAAGAAAGAATACGCAGATTAAACAACCTTGAGATTGAAATCATTAATGAAGAAACTGGCGAAGTTTCGTTAATAGCAAAAGAAGAAGTTAAATTTCTTGGATTTATTAAATGGAAGATAACTAAAAGATTCAAAATTGATGAGAATAGAAATATAACTGAAGAATCTGCTTGGTATAAATTTTTGTACATTCAAACTGAAGCAAATAAAAAACCATTACAAATTACCGATGAAGAAATAAAGAAGGACTGGTGTCCTCAAGGAGGAGAATGGAATTTTAATTCTAGCGTGCAAAATAAAAACCAATGGAAAATTGATAAATTAATTACTTCTGGAAAATATGCTGGCTTGTGCCACGTGTTATTCACATTAATAAACTCAAATGGAACTTTTCCTACAGAATATTATTTTTATGAAAATGGAGAATTGGCTTACTTGATTGTAGAAGTAAAAGGTCAGAAAATTGAAAAAAAATATTAAATTAGTTCTATAAATCCTTCAAGTATTATGTCATTAACAAGCGAATTTTGCGCTAGTTGTCTAACCTATTTTTCAAAGGACATTGTCAACCTAATACAAAACATTTTATTATACTATATTAAAAAGTAAAATAGAAATTCAAGAAAGTTAAAAAAAATTACTTTGCGACTTTATCGTCTTTTAGCACAGTTCTTATTACTTCAATTGGAATTACGCCTTCAGCAAATTCTAATTTAGCAATTTCTAATGGATCATAACCTAGCTCTTCAAATCTTTTAGGAGTCATCTTTAACATTATAGGCGCGCCCATAGATATTTGAAGACTTCTAGCACCAATTAATCTTGCTTTCTCGTATTTTGTAAGTCTGTCTTTTTCAAGTTTTAATTCGAACATTGATACCACCTATATTTATCATACTATACTTAAATAATAATATAAAAATAAATTAAATATAAAATAACTATAAAATAAGGACTTATCCTTGTTTTATAAGTTTTCTGATTTCGTCACTCTTACGTATTGCAAGATCAGTCATTTTATCAACATCAGCAATAGTTAATGTACCTGCGCCACCTTTCTGGATACTACACAAATCACCATTATCAATTGTAGTAACTGTTAATCTTGCATCAACTGCTTGTTCTTCAAGTTCAGTTGGATCAACAATAAAGTTATTACCAATCTTTAATACCGTAATTGCAATAGGAATCTTCGATATTGGAATCTTTTCCTCAGTCTTCTTCTTGTAATCAACTTTATCGTTTTCTATTGTTGGGAATCTTGCATTTAATATTGCAGCAACTGCAGCAATTGAACCTACATCAATAAGATTACCATCATCATTTAATGGAGCAATATCAACATTAATAGTCCATACTTTTTCTCCAGCTTTAATACATAAGCTTTTACTATCTAAGGACTTACTCTCTCTAATTCCTCTATCAATTACTCTTGCAACTTCAATTGCTGTTGCATCTGGTGGACCACTTTCATATTTAGGGTTACACATTGGTAATAATTCTGCACCAACCATTAATATTCCTTCATCCGGAGTATCTGAATATGGTTTTTCAGCAGACATTTTAACACCTGCAATAACCACAGTCTCACCACATTTTACTTGCGCGCTTCCTTCAGCTGTGCTAATAAAACCTGTTTGTATCTCTATATTTCTAAACTCATCATTTTTTCTGCCATCGTACCTTACGCCTTTAGCTAATGATTCTCTTAAATGTCTTCTTGCTTCTTGATCAATTGCCATTATAATCACATCCCTCAATTAATTTTGTTCAAATTCTTTTTCTGCATCGTTATGCATATTATGTTTACCATCATGATTTTCAAAATCATCGTCATTTGATTCGATATCATTTTCATAAGTAATGTTTGTTGCATACTTATCTTTTAATGCGTTACGCTGCGCAATACTTACTTCAAGTAATGCTTCTTTTGCTCTATTTAATCCTTCAATTAATACAGCTTTACTAATTATTCCATCCATTTGAAGTAAAGTAATTTCTCCAGTACTTGGAATCATTGCAACAGGAATATCAGCTACATCTTTATTAGTTAATCCATCAAGATAATGCGGTAAGTGTTCTTCTTCGTATGTTAAATCAACAACAACTTTATTACCAGCATGACCAACAGCTACAGCTGCAACAATATCTTTCATTGGAATTCCAGCATCGGCGAGTGCAATTGCTGCAGCATTTATTCCGCAACATCTTGAACCAGCATCAGTTTGAGATAATTCAATATATACATCAACAACTGCATTTGGTGAATCAGTTAAATCAATTACTGCAGATAATGCTTTTTCTGTAACAAAAGATATTTCTTTTGATCTTCTATTAGGACCAGGTCTTACTCTATCACCAGCACCACTAAATGGCAACATGTTATAATTGCATCTTAAAATTCCTTTCTTTGGATCTTGCATAAATTTAGGAAATAATTCTCTTGGGCCATAAACTGCAGCATATGCAACAGTATTTCCCATTCTAAAATATGCTGAACCATCAGCTTTCTTTATTACACCAGCTTTTGCTTCAATCGGTCTTAATTCATTAAAACCTCTACCATCAAGTCTTTTATTGTAATCCATTATAATCACCGCCTTCATTCATTGATAATTTAACACCAGTTATTGCTTCAAGATATGTTTTCATTCTATCAGTTAATCCTGGGATATGACTTTCTGCTTCTATTTTTCGAATAGCATTAACAGCTAAGTTTTCCTTGTCCGGTTCACCATCAACCCAAACTAAACCATTTTGACCAACTATAATTCTACAGCCAGTTGCTTGTTTAATCATCGATACCATTGATCCTTTCTTACCAATTATTCTTGGAACTTTATGAGTATTAACTCTAAGTATTCTTCCACCACGTAACTTTCTTAAACCTTGATCTCTTGCACTAACATCAACTAAATTTTGTGAAGTAACATTAATTACCTTACAAACTAAATGATCATCTAAATCAAAATGTCTTGATAAATCTTCATTACGTTCAATAAAATCTGCTGTTTCCTTACTAGATAATACTGCACTGTATGGACTATTTATTTCAACTCTCCAGCCAGTCATTAATATATCAAATACTCTTCCTATTACAACATCATTTCTTCTTGGAAGATATTTTCCAGATAAAGGAATTATTTTTACAACTTTTCCTTCAACATTAACTAATCCCAATCTTGAACATACTAAATTATGACCATTTCTATATGTTCCAAAGCCAGGTATAAATCCTAAATCATCTGCAAGAACTTCTCCCGGCACAACTACTTGCTTATCTTTTATCAATAAACCCATATTAACCAACTCCTTATTTATTAAACGTGAATATTTATTATTTTTTATTTGTTATAATTGTTTTAACACTTATTTCTCACGCCTATATCGTTTTTTATTATAATATTATCAAAAAAAACTGTTTTATCAATTATCTATTTTAATTTTGGATGTAATCTTCTATTTGAAACAACTGGCTCTGCATGTTTACCATTCTTAGCATCAAGTAATGATATTTCAACACCGCCATGTGTTTTTTTATTCAAATCATCAATGAATTCTGGATATAATCCGGCTGGCACTTCAACAGTTCCAAGATAACAACCATCACTAAGCCAAGTTTCATTTAATACACGCCCATATTTATGTAACGTAGTATAATATTTCTTTGCAAATTTTTCACTAATATGAACTTGAACATGTTTATGCTCAAATTTTATTGGTAATATTGGTTGCAATTTTTTAACAATATCTTGTATTTGTTCATGTGCAGTTTTATAATCATCAATTTTTATTTTAGCTTCTGTAAAGGCATTTTCTATCCTAGTTATTGGATGAGGAAAATTATTAGTAGGATTTATACTATTTCTATGTATAGATTCTATTATTATCTTTCTTTTCTCATCATGTTTTGCTTGTCTATATTTTGCACTTAATTGCAATTCGCCTTTTGTTAAAATAATATCTGCAATTGCTAAAGTGTCTAATCCTGGAAATACTATGTCTAAATCAGTCTTTAAACTAAAAATCCCTTTTTGCACATCTTCAAATATTCTTTGTGCAATTAAAACTTCTCTTATATCTTTAATATTTCCTGATTTATACGAGACCGCATTATCAGGATCTATGACTATTTCGAATTTTTTACCATTCTTCTTAAATTTAGCAAGATTAATGTGTAATCTTTCAACTTCAGGTTTTTTCTTACTAAAATTTTGTGTTGCCATAAATATCACCCATTTATATCATACAGTTAATGTGCATTATACAATTAATTTACATAATTATGGTATTTTATTATTAATTACTTAATATGAGTTAATCATATTTTGTTAAATTTATTTCTTCTTACTATCCTTACTATCTAATGCAGATAAGACTTTCGCAATCTTATCTTTAGGCATCTTTTCATAAGTCTTTTTATCATTTGAAATATATACGCAATCTATTCTATCACTGTCAAATCCATCAACAATAACACGCTTTAATGCACTTAATGCAACTTTTAATCCTTCATCAATTGTTAAAGTTTCTTTGTATTCTTTAAGTAAAATATTTTTAACTTCAATTTCACCTTCACCAATTGCTGTTGCTCTATATTGGAAATATATTCCAGTAGGATCAGTTTCAAATAATTTAGCACCATCTTCATCGGTTCCAGCAATTAACATTGAAACTCCAAATGGTCGAAGGCCACCACTTTGAGTACACATTTGTTTTAAATCAGCAATATCTTTTACAATTGTGATTATATCAATTGGACTATCATACACAACTTTATGCTCTTGAGCCTTAACTCTTGCTCTATCAACTAGAATTCTTGCATCAGATAAAATTCCTGCAGCAGTAATTGCAATATGATCATCAACTTGCCAAATTTTTTCTAAACTTTCAGCAATAATTAATTTATCAACAATTCTTTTATCAGTAACAAGTAATACCCCATCTTTACAAACCATACCAATAGCAGTTGAGCCTTGTCTTACGGTTTTTTTTGCATATTCAACTTGTAATAATCTGCCATCTGGGCTAAACATTGTTATAGCTCTATCATATCCCATCATTTGATGTTGCAAAGGTTGTACGTCAGTCATTTTATCCACCTCGAATATAAGTTAATATATTCATTATATTCATTATTTTCATCAGTATATATTACTAAAGTAAATATTACATTAAATTATATAAATACATTTTCAACAAAACATATTCATAAAATACATTTCTAAACAGCCATCTTATCAACTGCTTTATTTAACATTCCTGAAACATAAATGCAATCAACAAGTACTTTTTCTGAATTAATCTCTTTAATTAATCCTAAACATAATTTTAATTTATCAACATAATCATTATTAACACGAATAATTCCTGATAATTTTTTAGCATCATACTTAGCACTCATAAGCCCAGCTTTTGCACCATCAAATATTCCAAGCATATTATTACATTGTAATAAAATATTATTATGCACTAAACCAAAATCGGAATTAGGAATTGAACTAAAATATTTAACTCTATAAACAACATATCTTTGTTGTTCTTTTAATGTTGGAAGTAGAACTTTTTGCTTAGGTAACGATTTTGCTTGATTATTCTTACTAGTAGCATTATCGATAGCTTGTGCTTGCGAGATATTTTTAGCAATAGTTACATGTTTCATCTTTTAATATTAAACCTTATAGAAAGTGTAGTATAGCACATATACTAAAACCAACGCTTTCCTGTAATCAATTTTCAAAGAAAAGAAAAGGCATTTATAAAGATTATGAATTGAAATATTGACTTAATACTGACTTAAATGAATCAAAATAAATCATAAAAGAATATCTACAAATAGAAGTAAATCAAAATTAAACTAAAATCCTGCAGGAGAAGCACTTTTAACATCAACTATAACATCGCGTGTTCTACTAAGCATATGTTCAGAATCAACAATCTCACCATAAATAGTGGCAATTCCAGCAGTAGTGAAAGTTATAGTTGTATCAATTGGATTTGAACTATAAATCACTTTATTATTTATATGTAAGCTATAATGTTTTATATCATCTACACCATTTCCATCAGTGCCTGTTAAATTAATTCTAACTTTAAGAGGCGCATAACCAATTTTTGGAGTAACACTTAATGAAGCATCAGGACGATAATTAGCATCAATCAAATTATTACATGATAAAGGCAAAGCTAAAACTGTAGCAAATAAAGCAGTTCTTAAGGGAGCATATAATAATTGTTCCAGATTTTTAATCATAACTTAGGAGTGATAAACTCATTTATAAATTTTAATATTTTGGGCTAATATGAAACCCTTATGCTTCGCAGTGTTGCCAATCCTCCCTAATTAGAGGTTTGACGTCTAAGATACTCCTTCCCGTAGAGAGCTTCCCCTTCGGCGCATTTTTATATAGTTATAGAAGAAGTTCGGAGTAGGGCAACATGACAGGGTTTCACAATAACCAATATTTTGACAAAATTTAAATAGTAACCTTAATAGGTTACCTAATAACAGTAATAGATTGCTTAATACGAACAATATTAGACATAATTAATTAGATACGATAAATAAATATCTATAAAATACTTACAACAAAACCAATAAGAGAAATTAACATGATTGAAATAATATCTTTAATAATAGCAGTAGTAATAATATTTGTAGCATTATTCTGGTTTAGAAAAATATTATTTGTATTCGGATTCTTTTTTAAAGCATTAATACTAGTAGTATTATTACTCGTAGTAGGCTCATTAGTATTTGGATACTACATCATCAAAGATGCAAATGATTTTAAAGACAATTTTAAAAATAGCACCAGCATAATACTTGTAAAACAAACAACTAATAACGAAGTATCATTTATTGCAGCAACAACATTCAACCCAGAAAAAGAAGAATATAAATCCGTATCTAAAGAAAGACTCGCAAACATAACAAAATTATATAATACTAATGAATTTAGTAAATTAAATAGCGAATATTACAAAATATTTGTAATAGATTTAAACTCGTTTGATAACATTTCGCTGGATAAAATTACCGATAAAAACATAGACTTAACAAAAGAAGAGATAAAACAAATAATGATAAGTTCAAATGCGAAAGAAGAACTTGCGACAATCATTTCGAAAAAAACGGGCGAATCAAAAACAGCTATATTAAAACAAATATCTGCATCGAATGAAGAATTAAAAAGCTACGTATTATCATACTATATTTCAACAATATTTAATCCAAAAGATACAACTAAATTTATCTCACAATTAAAAAACGGAAATATAATAATATACAAAGAAACAGCATTAATTAAAGTAATAAAACTTGTACCTGAAAAATTAATTGACATAATAATTGCAGGACAAATGAGTAATACCACAGCAAAATAAAATAGCACAATATAAATAATATGCAACTAAGCAATCAGATACTAACAACAGATTAAATATCTTAAAAAAAAGAGGAAATAGAATGGGACTAATGGATTTTTTAAAAAAGAAAAGCGATTCCGGCATAGGAAGTGAAACATTTAATTTTGATTCAATGCCACAAACAGATCCAATGATTAATCTTCCACCTCAACAACAAGGATTTGGAATGGATACAATGCAACAGCAATCAAATTTAAGTCCGTCAATGACAATGTCTAGCATGAATAATAATGCCTTTGGTCAAACACCAATGCAACAAATGCCACAACAAGACTCACACAGTGATAGAGATTTTCAAATGATATCATTAAAACTTGATGCAATTAAATCAGAACTTGATGCAGTAAGTCAAAGATTAAAAAATTTAGAATCAATTGCTGAAAGAGAACAATCAAAAACGGCTAAAAAATGGTACTAACAACTACTAAAAAATCATATAAGAGTAAATCAAAAACAGTTACATCAAAAGGATATATTACAATAATATTATTTTTATTAGCATTAATTCTTGATAGAATAACAAAAATCTGGGCGTCAAGTTTACAAATAAATAAAGACTACGGAATAATTGCATTTACATACATTACTAACACAGGAGCCGCATTTAGTATAATGCAAAATATGAATCTTGTATTAATAATAATTTCAATCATTGCATTAATAGCATTAATATACTACAATAAATATATACCAAAAATATCCTTCGTACTAATACTTGCAGGAATAATAGGCAATTTAATTGACAGAATATCCTATGGTGCAGTCATTGATTTCATCAATTTCAAGATATGGCCAGTATTTAATATAGCAGATTCATTAATATTTATTGGAGTAGTATATTGGATAATAGTGTTGTTTAAAGAAGAGAATAAAAATACTAATCAAATAACAAAGACTAAAACTAAAGTTAAAAAGAAATCAAAAACCTCGTCCTAAAGGACGAGGTATGTTATTTTGAAAATATAACAATATACGAACGAGGTTTTTGAGGCCCAAAAAAGAATGCTTATAGATGAACAATATTGCTTACCTCGACTTAAAATTCGAGGTATTCTTTTTTTGGAATAACAAAAATTCGCCACTCAGGGCTATCCACAACCTAAAGGTCGTGATATTACGCCCTTCGCTTAATCGCGAATTCCACAAAAATCCAAGATTTTTGGGACCAAGAAATCTTCGATTTCTTTGGTTTTGGGATTAAAAATTTCGACCTGAAGGTCGGAGTATTAAACTCCGACAAGATTTCTGTCGAAATTTTTAATAACTATACGAAATATTTTTATACTATTCAATTAAAAAAATAGTTATGAAGAATCAATACAAAGTATTAAGAAACAATTATATGCCTAAAAATTTACGAATTATTCTAGTATTAGAATCTCCACCTCATAACGGCAAATATTTTTATAAGCCTGATGGAAAAGTATCAGAAATATTGTTTAGATCATTAATGAGCGTATTATTAAATATAAAACCTGAAACAAAGAGTGAAGGTTTAAAAGAATTTAGTAAAGCAGGATATCTTTTAGTTGATCCCATTTATGAACCGGTTGATAATATATCAGATAAAGAAGCAAATAAGTTAATTATGAAAAATTATCCTAACTTCGTTTATGATTTAAGAGAAATTATCGGAAATAAAAAAAATGTTAAAATAATTCTAATTAAGAAAAATATTTGTGAATTACTAGAACAGCCATTATTAAAAGAGGGTTTTAATGTAATTAATAACGGCGAAATGATTCCATTTCCACTTCATTATCATACGAATACATTCTCAGAGAAAATGAAAAGAATTATTAAAAATCATTAATAAATTGATTAGAAAACAAGAATATAAGAATAATGAAAAAAAGTACTTAAAGAAAATAATTCTCTAGAATTCATCCATGTCTTGTAATTTATCAAGATAGCCATTCTTTTTTAACCACATTACTTGATTTGGTTTATATTTAAATATAATATCTCCTTTCTCGTCGCCATCGAATTCCCACGGTTCAATGATTAATACATCATTATCTCGAACCCATAACTTTCTTTTAAGTCTTCCAGGAATTCTACAATTTCGAGTTTTACCGTCAAGACATCTAACTCTACATCGACTACCACCTAATCTTTGTTCGAGTATTCCAAGTAATTCTTTATTTCTTGGTGTTCTAACTCTAAATATCTCGCCTTCAGCGCCTTCTACACCATCAGTTTCAGTAGTTGCAGTATTATCAAATGCCATATTAGACTAGAATAATACTTTATTTAAATAGCTTTTGATTTGAGTAGCTCAAATAACATTTTTAAAGGTAGTAATATTCTTCCAGTTAAATGAATCAAAATATTGAAGGCGTAAGTTTTTGGAAAAAAGCAGTTGCATTATTACTCGACTTAATAATAATTAATTTATTAATAATATATCCATTTCGTCAAGTATTTGTTAAATATTTTGGAAACATTACACTTGCACAAAGTTTAAACTTAAGCGAAGTTGCAGTGCCATCAATAGTATATTGGGCAATATTTATCATCTCAATTCTTATGTTAATATATTTTACATTCTTTGATTACTATTTATCACAAACACCAGGACAAATGTTACTTAAAATAAAATCAGTATCATTAAAAAATAAGGACGGAAAAATAGGCCTGTGGGAGTCAGTACTAAAAAATTGTTTCATACTACCATTTTTCCCATTCTATATGTTTTGGATTATTGATCCAATACACCTAATATTTTACAAAGAAAGATTTTTAGAAAAAATAACATATACAAAAACAATATACGAATCAGAACCAATAAATAAAAGAACAAAGAATAAAACAGACAAATCAGCAGATAAATACGACGAGTACAAATTAGAAAAAGTTAAGTAAATTTCGAGGTATAATAATGAAAACTCCACAAGACACCGACAATAACAAAAGAAAAATTTGGACAATGGTTAAAGTATTACTAATACTTGCAATGTTTAGTGCAATAATTTCAATATTCTTTATTGATACAGAAGATAGCATAACTGGATATAATACTGCAATAATACCGATTAAAGGCGAAATAACAAGTGAAAGTAATGCAGGATTATTCACGAATGATAATACTAATTCTCAAGACGTTATCAAAACTATTGAAAAAATAAAAAGCGACCCAAACATTAAGGCAATAATATTCGAAATAAATAGTCCTGGAGGAAGTCCGGTTGCAACAGATGAAATTGCAGAAAGCATAAAATCATTAAAAGAAAATAATATTACAACGGTTGCATGGATTCGTGAAAGTGGAAATTCCGGCGCATACTGGATAGCATCATCAACAGATCATATTGTTGCAAATAGAATGAGCATGGTTGGATCAATTGGCGTTTACGGTTCATATCTTGAATTATACGGACTCATGAATAAATACGATGTAACATATAAAAGACTTGTTTCAGGAGAATATAAAGATACAGGAACTCCGTTTAGACCAATGTCGTCAGCCGAAGAAATAATGTTACAAAAAAAACTCGACACATTACACAAATATTTTATCACAGCTGTCGCTGAAAATAGAAACATGTCATATAAAGATGTTGCAAAACTTGCAACTGGAGAAATATATTTAGGTGTTGAGGCTAAAGAAAACGGATTAGTAGATGAACTTGGCGCTAAAACTCAAGTGATTAAGTATTTAGAAACAAAAACAGGGACTAAAGTTATAACTAAAGAATTTTATAAAGAAAAAACATTTATTGAAAGTTTAACAAGCATGATGAATAAAAATAGTTATTATGTTGGACAAGGAATTTCATCAGGATTAATTAAAAATCAAAATTTAGAGATAAAAACATAAAATGGGATTAAAAGAATCTTTAAAAAAATTGCAAGAACAGGAAAGACTTGATAAAAAACTATCCCTAAAACGTGAAGTTAAAAAAGAATTAACAAGATTAAAGAATGAAAAAATTCTAGAAAAGAAATGCATAATATGCGACGATAATGCAAAATATTCTATTAAAGGTTCAAGCGACTGGTACTGTAAAGATTGTGCTATTGAATATTTTGGAGATATAAAACATTTAAAAAAAATCACTATTGAAGTTGATAAAAAAGAATCATCTGAATTATATTTTATCACAAATAACGACAATAAATTTATCGAAGTACAAGAAATTATCCCAGAAATAAAACAATTAAAAATTGAACTCGATGAAATTCAAGAACTTGATGCAAGAAAAATTATTAAACATAAATTACTTGAAGCCAAAACCAAATATAAAGGAAAAGGGGCAATAATTGTTGAAGATACATCATTATATCTTGAATGTTTAAATGATCTTCCAGGCCCACTAATAAAATGGTTTTTACAAAGCATAGGCAATGATGGATTATACAATTTAACAATAAAATTACAAAACAATAATGCTGAAGCTCGAACATTAATCGGATACTATCATAAAAATAAAATTAGATATTTTCAAGGAATTGTAAAAGGCAAAATAGTTCTTCCAAGAAAATCGAATTTTGGTTGGGATGCAATATTTATGCCTGAAGGATATGATGAAGTTATGGGCGAAATGACTATTTCTGATAAGAACGAAATTAGTATGCGATCAGTTGCTGTTCGAAAATTGAAGGAATATTTAAAGAAAAAATAGACTCCCACATATTTTTCCAAATTACTAAATCAATTCTAAGCTAGAAAGAATATTACATATATATAGATCATATATAAGGTACACTACCAGCTGAAGTTTTAATACCTGTTATTACAATATATGTCCAGAACAATCCACGTCTTTTTCTTACATGAACACTAAATCCTGCTTCTCTAAAAACTTTTTCAATATGATCAATATCGCTTAACCATTTAACATTAGGAATAATACCAAAATAATCAGTATATTCAACCATACAAATTTTTCCATCATTAGGTAAAAGCTTATATAAATCTTTTAGAACTTTACTAACATTTTGAATATAACCAAGCATCCCTACACTAAATATTACATCAACATTTCTAACACTCGGATGAACCCTATTTACTTGATGTTCATCATGAATAAATTCTATGTTAGTATAACCTTTTTTATTTGCTCGACCAATTAATATTTCAACATTTTTATTACTTAAATCAGTTGCATAAACTTTACCTTTAACACCGACAACATCAGCAAGATGCATTGTTAGAGTACCAACACCTGAACCATAATCAAGTACGGTTTTACCACGAAGTTCATCTTTAAAAGAATCTAGTAATTCACGTCTAAATTTTTTTGGAAAACTAATATTTTCAAAAAATACTGAAAAATGCGAGAAAGAATCATTAATTCTTTTTATTGCATCAGGATCATAATAAGATATTAATAATAAAAATATTGGAATTCCAAATAAAATAAAACTTAAACCAAGTTTAAACATACTCAAAGAATTTGGCGTAACAATAATCCATGCAACAACTGCGGCAAAATAAATTAATGATATAATTATCGGACCAATTTTTCCAAACCACACTTTAAAAGGTCTTGGATGATGAGGCTTTGTATAACGTAATATTGGTACAGATAAAATTACAGCCGAATACATTAATATTGCAATCGGCACAAGTAATCCAAGTAAATACTCATACTTACCAAATCCAAATATTATTACAATAATAGAAACGATTGTTTGAAATATTATTGCTTTGTAGGGTGTTCTAAATTTTGGATGAATATCGGCCAATTGTTCAATAAATAATTTATCTCTTGCAAGGCCAAGTAATAATCTTGGACTTCCAACAAGTCCACCTGCAGCTGAACCAATAAGTGCAAGTGCAACTCCAATATTAACTAAAATTGCAATTGTTGGATTAAATAATATTGCTGTTAAATCAGATACAGGTGTTGCAGATTTTGCAAGTACAAACCAAGGTATAACGCCAAGCATTACAACTGCAAGTAATACTCCAAGTATTGATACAAATATTGAACCAATCATAATAGCTCTTGGAATTACTATTTCTGCATCTTTAGTTTCTTCAGCCATAAACGTTGCGTTTTCCCAACCAAAAAACGTTTCTACAATAAAAAATAATGCAACAAACAATCCGAGAATAGGAGTTGAAAAGAATGGAACATAATTAGAATATTCAACATGTTTAAATCCTACAAATATAATAAATATTAAAAGACCAATTATCAACATTGCAAATAATCCAAGGACTGCAGATATACCATCTGTTCCGAGATATGCAAAAAAATTTAAGATAATAATTATAGCAATTGACAAGACAACTTTTACAATTACACCATAATCTTTAGGAATAAGATAATCAAGTGCTGCAACAATTAACAATGAATTCATAATATTAATTACTACCCAAGACGTCCAGCCAATTAGAAAAGATATAAGGCCTTTACCATAAGTTTGTTTTGCAAATTCATATATTCCTCCAGCACTAGGAAACATTGCAGTTAATTCTCCAAAACATGCACCAACATACACAGTCATAAATCCTAGAAATATCCAAACAAGAATTGAAGCATTACCAGAAACATCTGCTGCAAGTGCTGTTCCGAAAAACATTCCCGTGCCTATCATTGCAGTAATAGTTATCGAAAAAACACTCCAAAATCCCAAACTCTTTTTTAATTCTGCCATAACCTATTAGCACTTAGCAATATTTAATCTAAATATAATATAAACAAATACTATATTAATCAAATTTGAGTATTTATAACTTTATCGATAATTTAATTAGAATTAAAATTAAAGATAGTAGTAGTATTTTAAAGTAGTAATAAACCTTTTAATATAGAGACTTCATTAAACAAGTATAGAAAGTACAATAATCAAATTAACACACATACTAAAGGAAAATTAAAATGAAATTAAATCTTAAAAAGAAAAAAAGTAAAATAAGTAAAGTTAAGACTGAAAATAATAATGCAACTAATAAGACAAAGAATACTAAAGTTATTTCAAAAGAAAGCTTTAAGGATGGATTAATGGAAGTTAATGTTCAAGAAGAAAAATATGATAAATTATTTGAACAAAAACTAGCATCTCAATATCAAGAATTTAGAAATATTAAAGATCATAAACTTCAATCAATTAAATTCATAAGAATAATAATAATTCTTGCAGTAATAATGGTTGTAGCACTATTATTAATGAGCTATAGATAGTTAGATATAACTAAATTAGAAAGAATTTTACAGCAATATCAAAATCAGTTAATATGTTCTTAGAGCAATATTAATTTAAATATAAATGCACTAATAAAACCTAACAATAATCCTGCCATTACTTGAGTAAAACTATGACCATAAACTACTTTAATAGTTTTTTCATCGAACTTTCTTAATAACTCATTAAGTTTTTCTCCTTGTAACCCAACATTTTGTCTAACCCGAATAGCATCACCAATAACAACAAATGAGAATACTGCTGCAATGAAAAATAAGTCACTTAGGCCCGTCATAAAAAATACTCCAAATGTTAATGAAGATACAATTGCAGTATGACTACTAGGCATACCGCCATTTTGAACACCATCTTTTAAATGGAATTTCTTCTTATCTTTCCAAGAATGCCATAATGCTTTCATAATTATAGATATGAGCCATGCAGAAACAAATGTTAAAAAATAATAATTCAATAATAAATCGTGTACAATATTCATATATTCACCAGTATATTTAAAGTTAACATATTTAAAAATGTATTTAAAAAAGTATTACTATTAATAACACAACGCCAATAAATCAGACTATATTAAAAGAGCACACTTCCTAAAGATTTATAAAATAATACTGACTACTTAAGCACATGACAAAGATTAAGTTGGAAAACTCCAAAAAAATCACAGAGACTAAAAATACCTCAATAGTATTTATACCTGCAAAATATACTAAAAAAATTAGTATTCCAAAGAAAATATTAGATAAGATTCCTACTAAATTAATATTATTTAGTAGCGTACAATTTCTTAATCAATTGCAAGAAATAGAAAAACAATTAGAAGCGAGTAATAAAAAAGTATTAATGGTTAAATCAAAAAATTTCTTATATGATGGGCTAATATCAGAGAAAGGCCAATTACTTGGCTGTAACATGGAAACATTTGATACAAAAAATGCACTATTAAATGGAGAAGATTTTGATGCATTCTTATACATTGGTGATGGAGTATTTCATCCAAAAGCATTACTGGTAAATAATTTCAAAGATATATACTGTTATAATCCGAAAACAGAAAAATTAGAAGTGTTAAAGAAAGAAGTGCATGAAGAAATAAAAAAGCGTACTAAAGGCGCTATCTTAAAGTTTTTGACAAGTAAAAATATCGGATTACTAATTACAACAAAACGTGGTCAAAATAGCAGTAAACGAGCAGAATTACTCGAACAAAAAATATTAAAGAGATGGCCTGAAAAGAAAATCTTTACATTTGTATGTAGCGAACTAAATTTTGGAGAACTTGAAAACTTCAATTTTGTAGAGATATATATTAATACTGCATGCTCAAGAATTGGCCATGATGATACTATTAGAAGTTTTAAACCAATAATTAACATTAGTGATGTTGAAGAAATATTAAAATAGTATTATTCTGTTAAATTACGACTTATTTTTCAAAAGCTTTATTAATGAATTAAGACTAACGTAATATAATACCTAACAAGAATAAAGAGTATAAGAAAAACTAATATAATAAAGAATATATAATAACAACACAATATTTAAGGGGATATTTATGGCTAAAAAAGATTCTAAAACTAACAATAAGAATAAAGAAACTAAAATACAAACTAATATTGAAAATAGTAAAAAGAAAAATACTAAAGACAATACTAGTAAGAATAATACTAAAAATTCTACACGTTCAGCTAAAGAAACTAATACGTCTAAAGATACTAAAGCCAAGACAATTAAGTCTAAAACTTCTACTGCAAAAGACACAACAAACAAAGAACAAACACCAATAGTTGAAGAACAAATCGATTTTAAGAATTTAAAATATGAGACGACAAAAGATATTGTTATACCAAAAATGATGATTAGCCAAGTAATTGGCCAAGAAGATGCTGTTAATGTAATAAAGAAAGCTGCGCAACAACGTAGACACGTATTATTAATTGGTGAACCAGGAACAGGTAAAAGTATGCTCGGAATGGCTCTAGCTGAATTATTACCAAAAGAAAAATTAGTTGATGTATTATCGCTTCCAAATCCGCATGATGAAAATCAACCATTAATAAGAACAATTGCTGCAGGAAAAGGACGAGAATTAGTAAGTCGAGCAAAAATAAATAATAATAGCACATTAAAAACTCAAAATATAGTTGTATTAATACTAGCCGTTCTTGCAATGGTAGTTCCTTGGTGGATTAGAAGTTACTATAAATCAGATATAATGTTTGCAGCATTCTTCCTTGGTGGAATGATGTTCTTACTTGGATTTGTATTATTTATGAATGTTGGCAAGAAAATGATTGCATCAAACGGTGAGGGCACACCGAAAGTAATCGTTGATAATTTTGATAAACAAAACGTTTCATTTTATGATGCAACTGGAGCTCACGCTGGAGCATTACTTGGCGATGTATTACACGATCCATTCCAATCCGGCGGTTTAGGAACACCAGCTAACGAAAGAGTAATTGCTGGAATGATACACAAAGCAAATATGGGTGTGTTATTTATTGATGAAATATCAACTCTTGAACCAGCATCACAACAAGATTTACTTACAGCTTTGCAAGAAGGAAAATATCCAATTACAGGTCAATCTGAAAGAAGCGCTGGCGCAATGGTTAGAACTGAAGCAGTTCCATGTCAATTTATATTAGTTGCAGCAGGAAATGTTGAAACAGTACAACACATGCATCCAGCATTAAGAAGTAGAATTAGAGGTTATGGATATGAAGTATTTATGACTGATACAATGCTTGATACTGTTGAAAATAGAAATAGAATAGCAGTATTTATCGCCCAAGAAGTGAATAAAGATAAAAAAATCCCACATTTCAATAAAGATGCAATAGAATATATTATTGAAGAATCAAGAAAAAGAGCTAATAGAAAAGGCAGATTAACATTATTATTTAGAGATTTAGGCGGATTAATTAGAGCAGCTGGTGACGTTGCTGCAGAAAATAAAGCCGAATTTGTAACTAAAGAACATATAATCACAGCAAAGAAAATTGCAAGATCACTTGAACAACAAATGTCAGATAAATTTATTGAAAGAAAGAAAGAATACGAAGTAATTGTTGTTAGCGGAAAAATTGTTGGAAGAGTAAATGGCCTTGCAGTCATTGGTTCCGGAGTAAATTATTCTGGAATAGTATTACCAATTGAAGCAGAAGTTACTCCAGGTGGAAAATCTAATGAAATAATTGCAACAGGAAAACTTGGCGAAATAGCAAAAGAAGCAATACAAAATGTTTCAGCAATAATCAAAAAATACTTTGGTGAAGACATTAAAGAAACTAAAGATGTTTATGTACAATTCTTACAAACATACGAAGGAGTAGAAGGAGATAGTGCAAGCATCGCAGTTGCTACAACAATAATATCAGCATTAAAGAAAATACCAATAAAACAAGATTATGCAATGACAGGCTCATTATCTGTACGCGGAGAAGTTCTACCAATTGGCGGTGTTAGTGCAAAAATTGAAGCTGCAATTGCTGCAGGAATAAAAAATGTAATTGTTCCAAAAACCAATATGCAAGATATAATTGTGGATAAAGACAAACTAGCACAAATTAGAATAATACCAGTTGAAACAATAACTCAAGTATTAAAAGAAGTACTAGACTGGAAAGGCAAAGAAGATATCTTGAAGAATATTGAGAAAAGAAATGAGTGATTCTTGAATAATTTCTAATTTATTTTTTTATATTATTTTTACTATAAACACAAGCTAAGATAATTTATTGTTACTATATAATTAATACTTGTGGAGAAACTTTATAAATTATCTTTATTTCTTTAAAATATGGAAGTAGAAAAAACTGAGTTATATATAAAAAGATTAGAAATCATTAAAGATTTAAGAACTTTTAAAAAAGGATTTTCTATAGATTTTGATGTTCCAATAACAATACTTGTAGGAGAAAATGGAACAGGTAAATCAACATTACTTGATTTAATTAGAACAGAATATGCTCCAGAAGCAGGAGTTAGTGTCTGGAGACCAATGAATCTTGAAGGATATGCTAAGATAACTGGAATAAAACCTAAAAAAGAACAAGCATATTATTTTGATTTTCATAGCAGTGATACGAAATACTTGGGAATATTTGGTGATGACATGGAAAGTCAGCTCAATACTATGACAGCATCATCAGGAATAGGAGTTGTAGGACAAATACATTCAACAGGTATGTTAAGATCGCAAAATTCGTTATTACTATTAGACGAATTTGCAAGAGGATTTTCACCAAAATTACAAAAACATTTTGCTAAAGGATTATATCTATCAACACTTCAATATAAAAATCAAGTCATAGTATCAACACATTCAGAATATCTGATGGGTTACGAAGCAATGCCTGAATGCAAATTGTATTCTGTCGAACATAAAAAATATATGTCTTATGAAGAATTTATGAATCAACACTTAAATACTAAAAAATAATTATCACAAACATCATTTCTAAATAGTCAAAATAAAATAAGTCCGTAAGATGCTACTCTAATATTCTAAAATCTAAGAAAATACCTTTATTAAAATCTATATGAACCAATCTTAAAACGATATTTCTTCATCAAAACATATGCTAACCAACCTAGAATTATAGTCCAATAAGTTATCATAAACCAAGAAGTTCCCCAACTTATTCCTGGAAAATGCCAATTGGAAATTGGATATAAAAAGGGTGTTGGAAGAAATTCTCGACTATGCGTTGGAATATCTATAAGAATGTGAACTCCCCAAGCCCAAAGATATATTGGTACGTGTTTAGTTATTAAATACACAATTAATATTACTGTAGCAAAGATAAATATACTATGACTTATTCCATATAAAGTAAATACCCAATTAGGAATTGTTGTAAGATGAGGTTTTCCTAAAGCAAAACCATTAGTAAAGAATTGATAAAACATATAGATAGTCCATGAGCAAAGATCTGGAAGTATACCAAACAATACTGCAAGTAAAGGATATTTAACTTTCTTACCTCGACCAAATCCTAAATAACTTATAAGTCCATGTGCAAGTGTATCCATATTAAAATTATCCTTACAAGATATTTAAATGTTTTGTATTAAAATTATAAAAAATTAAAATATTATTCCTCTAAATATGATACACATTGATAACTCATTTTGTTAGCATAATAATTTTTAAATTTATCTCTAACATTATTAGCATCGTACCAGCCTATCAATTCTACTCTATAAGGAATAGCTGCGGTAACCAAATCACCATAAAATTTCTGACAATACTCAACCTTACTAATTAAAACATCAGCACCGCTAAAGCCGTCTGGATCAGTAACCCAATTGCCACCTTCAGTATGTTGATTAACTTTACCTTGCCAATAAGAAATTCTAGGAGTAGGATCCCAATCTGAATTAACAGTACAATCAAACTGTTTTTGCTCATCGCTCCATCCGCAAGTATCAAAACAATTAGTCAAACCTTCCCAAGTACAATCAGCATTTTGGAAACCAACCTTATCACCATTACACTTAATACCTGCAGGACTACAATCATTAACTAAAGGTGATAACTCAATACAACTACCAGTAAACTCATCACAACCATTTACGCAAGGTGTTTGGAAAGGAATACTACAATCAGTATATTGATATCCAACAAAATTTTTAGCTGCACCTAAACATTTATTTCCCTCAGTACAAATCAAGGCTGCTTTAGTACAACTAACTGTAGAACTATCACAATCAAAAGGCAAACATTGAACCTCATTAGACCAAGTGCAATCAGCATTTTGATAAGCAATAGATGTAGCAGTTTTACATTTAGTTCCAGTATTACATACTAACGGAGCATTGTTACATAAATATGTTTTATCATTACATCCATAGTCACAATTAGTTGTAGTACGTTCACAATTAGAAGATACACTTACGCTTTGAGTACTATTACAAAAAGTTTCAGCAGTACAAACAGGAGCAATAATACCACCACATGTACCGGTAGCATAGTCACAACTTAAACCATCTTTACAATAACTTAATGCTTCAACACCACAAGTAGAACTCTGAATACCCGTAACATCAAAACCATCACAGATACTCTTACCTATAGTATCGATAGAACAAACAGGAAATAATTTAGAGGCGTTATTGTATTGACATGAAAAAGATGATGTTGGAAGAGGAGAAACTAATTTTACACCGCCCGTTTCATCACTAATATCCGTAAGACAAGCATAAGACCACTTAGTTGTATAAAAAGGTAAACTAAGATCATTATTTCTATTATAAAATGTTATTGATTCTATATTATAAGGAATTGCATATTTTATAGATGGACCATAAAACTTTTTACAATACTCAACCTTACTAATTGGTACATCAGCACCACTAACTCCATCAGGATCAGTCTCCCAAACACCTGAAATTACATTAAAATGTTGATTAACTTTACCTTGCCAATAAGAAATTCTAGGAGTCATATCACTAACAGAAACTGCTGATGCTGAAGTAGCAAGATTACATTCAGGAATCAAAACAGGAGCAGCCAAAACAGGAGCTAAAGTACATGCATTAGTAGTAGAATTACAACCAAAAGAACAAGTAGTTAAATTTAACCAACCACAATTAGCCAATTGATATCCTGTGGTAGTAGAATTATAACATTTATCACCCTCTATACATGTAGGTGAATTACATAAACCAGTACTATTGTTACAACCAAAAGAACAATTAGTTAAATTTGCCCAACTACAACCACCATATTGGTATCCCGTCATGTTAGAATTGTAACATTTATTACCGATTGTACACGTAGGTAAATTACATACAGGGTTTGAATTACATCCAGCAGCGCAAGCCTGTCCACGTGATTCATAACTACAATTAGCATATTGATAAAATATACCCATATCCATTGTATTTCCAATATCACGTAAACATTTATATCCTGTAGTGCAAACCTTACATTTACCAGTAGATTTATCACATCCTCCACTACACCGAACTGATTTTGAAGAATAACAATATTTTTTAGTACTATCCCAAGCTTGATTAGAAGTGTACCAATCAGAAGTACAAATTGATTTAGTAGGACAACAAGTAGTGCTCATACAGCCAGACTTTAAAGTATTAACAAGAGATGATTCAGCAGGTTCACTAATAGACACTATAGTCACACCACCATTCTCATCATAAATAACATTCATATCAGAATTCGAAATATCAGGATTAATAGTGGTATCAACATCAGGTAATCCTATAATACTATTGTCAGAGACAGTATTATCAGAAGCAGTATTATCAAAAATAGTGCCTTCAGAACCAGCAGTAACTAACTCTGTATCAATACACGCACCTGTTTCTTCATTACATCCATTAGTACAATAATCAAAAGAAGATAATAAACAATCAGAAGATTGGTATGCAACATAATTAGGATCATAACATTTAGTTGTAGCATCACATGCATCATAAGTTGGTTCACCGTTAGCACATACGCCAGTATTGCTATCACAACCAAAAGAACAATAAGACGTAGGAGCCCAAGTACAATCCGCATATCTATAACCCATTGTAATATCATCATAACAAGAAATACCAACATCACAAACAGTATTATCTAACGCACGACCGTAACTATCAACAGTATTAATAATGACATTTTTTCCAAATGGATTAAACACCATTAATAACATTCCAAAAACAGCTAAAACACCTACTGTGACAACTAAATATAAATCATGATTATTAGAACTATTTTTCATCTTAAGTATGCCTCCAAAAACCCACTAAATAAACAAGATAATAATAGTAAATTAAAAGTATATTACTATATAAATGTTTTTATAATCTATAATAAATATGACAGAATTAACAAAAGTTTTAGAAACATTTATATATTTCCTTTCGAATATAGAATTAGTGGAGTTTATTAATAAAGAGGTGTTAGATTTAGGTGGAAAATCTTTTCTTAAAAAAGTTTATTTAGATAAAATTAATTATTACATAAATATTAATTATATTATGGAGCATAAATGATATTTCATTATAAGAAAATTTTTTCTGAATACTTAAATCAGAATAAAGATTTACTTATGAATTGTCCTGAAAATTAAATAGGTGATAACATGAATAATAAAATAGTATCAATAATTATTTTAATTATAGTTTTATTTTTGACCGGATGTAATAATGAAACGCAAACAATTAGTAAAGAAATATCATACATTGGCGGTACAGAAGGATTAAAAACATCATTCTTATCAGAAAATCCTCCATATAATATAGCAGATGGCGCATCAGGCGTCTTTAGTATTATTATAAAAGCAGAAAATGTTGGAGAAAGTACTATAGCAGCCAGTGATGGGTATGTACAAATATCAGGCATTGATGCTAAAACATATAATTATCCAGATAAAACTTTCAAAAAAATATTTAGCGAGCAAGATGGATTTGGAACTGAAATAAAATCAATTAAAAAAAATATTAACGGATTAGTATTAAATGGCGGTGTAGCCACAATCGAATTTGCAAATTTACAATATATGCCAATAATTCGTGAAGATAGCCCACAGCAAACTATTTGGGCAGATGTTTGTTATAAATATAAAACTAAAGTTGCTACAGAAATTTGTGTGAAAAATAATTATAAAAAAACAACAAGTGAAACACAAATATGTGAAGTTGAAGGCGAAAAGACTCTTCAAAATAGCGGTGCACCAATACATGTAACAACATTAAACGAATCATATATAGGCAATAATAAAGTAGGAATAACATTAACACTTACCCATGTAGGTAATGGAGACGGATTCTTTAAGGACGATAAATTATCTTGCAATAATGTTGCTAGTAATATTGATTCTGGAAAAGTACACATACAATTCGATAATGTAAAGATTGCAGGTAAAGATGTTCCGGTAGTATGTACAGAAATGGAAAGTTCTGGATATGTTAAATTAGTAGAAGATACCTCTGGTAAAGAAACATATAAATTGTATTGTACTATCGATGTATCTAACGCTAAAAACATTGAAAAAATTCCTTTAAATCTTGAAATGAGTTATGTATATTTACAACATGTAGAAAGTAATTTTATTATTAGACATGTAGCTAAATAAACTTACATAAAACATTTTGTATTACGAATGTAGAGGATATTGAAAATCAATTAATTTATGATCTATAAAGAATGAAAATCAGCCCCTTCGAGCTTTTCTATTTAAAGTAAAGCCCCTTTTATTTCTACTTCTTAATCTATTTAAAGAGGATAGGATATATAAAAGTAGCGATGGGAAATGGAATAAACATAGGGGTCGAGTAAAGTGCAACGAGCAAGCTTAATGCTTGTTAATTCTCCCCTAACAAAGTGAAAGTCGTGATTTGGAGCGAAGAAATAAAAGTTTTATTTCTGTATTATATCTTCGAGCGAAGCGAACATAGAATAGGATTTACTTCTTTTGAATATTTCTGCTAGAACAAGAAGTTAATCCACACTGTTTTTCCATAACTCTTCGAATAATATTTTTTGTGTTGTTGCGAATTCTTTGTTTTCAATAATTATGCCTGTTGGTTTTTCTTCGAATGTTAACATAATTACTTTATTGTTATAAATATATGTTGCGGTTTTCGTGTCGTATAGTTTTTGATGATATTTTGTTTTTCGGTATGCTTTATTATTTGTTCCATATAGCTCTTTATTCTTATTGTCTGGTTCTGTTATCAATCTAAGTTTTGTTTTGTTGGTAATTCTTTTTAACATATAATTTTGTACGAAATAAAATTCTAGTATTTTTTGAAAATATTTAGTGTTGCCCAATTCAAGAAGCTCTTTAGGTTTATCTTCAACTAATTGTTTGTAGATTGCTTTAATTCCTGAAACTCCTTCAAAGAGTTCAACTTTATGTTCTACATAGTTTTGTTTTGATAATATTTTAAGTTCAGGAAGAATATTGTCCACTAATTCTTTTTTTTCTTCAAGAAGTGTGTTAAGAATTTCAGGATCTTTGGCTTCAAAATATTTAACATTATTTTTAATCGTTGTAACAACAACTCCTTTAGAAATTAATTTATTAATTATTTCGTATACGGTTTGTCTTAAAATCGTTGTTTCTTTGGAAATTTGATTTGCTGTCGAAATTCCTGATTTTATGAGATTAAGGTAAATGCTGGCTTCACGAGACTCAAAACCGTACTTTTCAAGGGTTTGTTGTGCATTCATAATTTATTGCTGTAAGCTAGTTAATATAAATGTTTCGGTTGTCGTAGATATATTACGACTAAAATTATTATATTCTTAGGTGTATCCACTTATTGGTGATATAAATGAGTATTTTTAACCAGCCAAAAGATGAACAAAAAATTAAAGAGCTTATGGAAATTCAAAATGGATTATTAGAACAAAGAGTAAAATTTTCAGAATTAGATTTTAATAAATATATCGGATTCGGATTATATCATGAAGCTCAGTTTGAATCAGATTATAGTTTGCGTTTTTCTGAAAATATGAAGACAGTTCATAAATCAAATTGTATTAATTTCGTAATCCAACCATTAGAATTAAGTAGTTCTGTAAATTATTTTATGCCTGGAACACCTGAAGAAAAATATTCAGCATTATTGGTTACAAAAACAGCGCATCTTTCTTATTCTCATGAAATAGTGTTCAAGCCAAAAACAGGACTTATGAATTATTTAAAGAAAAATCAAATCATTTCAGGCCAACCTGAATTAGATGAGTTGGAATTTTTAAATGATTCTGCTGCTCTGGAGTTTCATACCATAAAAGAGCCAATATTAAAATTCTATAATCCTAATGAATTTGTGTGCCCATTAGATTCTAAGACTTATGAATTTCTATTATCATTGAAAAAATAAGAGGTGTTTATAATGAAGGATTTAACATTTACCGAAAAACAGATTCAAGATAGATTTTATCATCATCCTAGTTTAATAGAAAAAATAGTTTTATTAGAATCTGATGATGAAAAAACAAAATTTTTCGAAGAACTACAATCAGACATTAAGTTCAATTCTTTGTGTTTATCAACTAAAGAAAATGGAATATGCATAATTCCTAAATTGTCTGGAGAAAGCAAATTGTATATACACGTAAATGAATTGCTAATTCAGAAAACATATGATCCGTATTCGCATTTAGTAAGGTCAGAAAAATTTTTTGGGCTTCTAAAATTTAATGAGATAAAGAACACAATGCAACATGTTAGATATGATTTTGAGAATACATTTGAATTAAGTCATGAGAACTCAGAAAGAACAGAATACATTGCAATATATGGAATTTCTTCTTTACTAAACTCGCCAGATTGTTTATATGATGCTTTAGGCAGAGTGTCTAAGAAAGTAAAGAGGAATTTTGACTATTGTGCTCCGACTTGGAAGTCAGATACAGTTGAAGGAAAATATTATTTTGATGATAATTCTATTGGAGATACATTAACACTATATGCAGGCATAAACATGTTTCAGCACTATATAAATAATGAGGAAACTTATTTAAGATATAATTTGGAATTAAAATTGAAAACCGAGACCAGAATTCCAGCAAGTCTGATTGTTCATTCGGACGGATTTGAAGATAATGAAGAATTATTTTATTCTTCAGGAAATATTGAGAAAATTGCAGCCACAACGATCAAATTTATTAACTTTGGAAATCAAAAAAATGATTGTAATACTAAAAATTCTCCTACCTCCTAAAACAAAAAATAAAACGTTTATTCGACTTAACTCATACTAAACGTACTATTGCTGCGTTTAGGGGAATTACTCTACTCGAATAAGCCCTAACAATTCATCAAAAATCAATCTCCTCTGAGAAAAAAATCTTAGACGTCAAATATCTAACTAAAACATCTAAAAAGAAACATTTATATAATCATAAGTTGAAAATAAGACTTATGTTTGAACCATTAAAAAAAGATATTCTAAAAAAACTTGTTGATACAGCAATAAATGCTAGTAGTAATGCATTTCATCCAATTACGCCAAAAGGAGTTGGAGCAGCTGTTCTAACTATTGAAAATGAAATTTTTCAAGGATGTAATGTTCAAACAACAATTTCAGGGTTAGGAGTTTGCGCTGAACAATGTGCAATTTATCATGCAGTTGCAAATGGAAAATATGATTTTAAAGCAGTAGCAGTATATTTTCCAACAGAGAAATTCATTAAACCATGTGGCATGTGTTTACAATTGATAACAGAATTTTCTCAAGTTGTGAATAAAGATATTATTATTGTAATGATCAATAAAGATAAAAAAATAAAATTTACATCAGTACATAAAGAATTAAAAGATGCATATGGACCAAGAGTTGCAGGAAAAGATATAAGTGCATACACTCAAAATCACACTCAAGATAATGATATTTGTAAAAATAACAATAAAATATAAGAGCCATAAAAAGGAGAGAATCAAATGAATAAAAAAAATACTGCTAAGAAAAATACGGTTAAAATACTAGATATAAAAATATCTGAAAAAAAAGATCGTCACCATATTATGGAAACTGTAAAAAATACTGCAAAAGAACTTGATGATGGTTTAAACATATTAAGAAGCATAAAACAACCAATAGTCAGTATTTTTGGCTCACATATTACAAATGAAAAACATAAAGATTACATTAATTGTGAAAAAACAACATACATGCTTGGAATAAAAGGATATGCAATAATAAGTGGCGGTGGCCCTGGAATTATGAAAGCTGCAAACGCAGGCGCAAAACGTGCTAAAACTGCATCAGTTGGATTTAAAGCAAAACTTGTTCAAAAAGAACAACATGTTGATGATAATATTTTTACACATCAATATTCATTCAATTTCTTATTCGTTAGAAGATATTGCCTTGCAATAGAAAGTAACGCATTAATATTTTATCCTGGAGGATATGGTACATTAAATGAATTATTTGAATATATTACATTAATTGAAACTCATATGGAAGAAGCAGTTCCAGTAATATGTGTTAATAAAAAGTATTGGGAAGGATTATTTAAATGGCTTAAAGCTAATGCATTAAAAGAAGGATACATAACACAAAGACATTTAGATTACATAACATTTGCTGAAACCGCGCAAGAAGTAATTAAGATAATTGAGAAAAAATAGAAAACTATATACTATTACATGAAAAAATCAATTAACATAAATTCAGAAATAGAAAATATAAAGACGCGAAATAAGAATGTAGAAGCAGATAAAGCGTGGGAAACAAGTAAGACTCGAAAGATAATTATTGCATGCATAACTTATATTGTAATTGTAATATTTCTTTATACATTAAATAATTCAAGTCCATGGCTTAATGCAATCATACCAACGCTAGGATTTTTATTATCTACATTAACATTACCATTCTTTAAGAAGATGTGGATTAATAGGATTTATAAAAAATAAAATATTAAGAAAATTAAATATAAAAAATAAAAGAATTGCCTAAAAATTTGTTACCCAATCGGAGCAGAGCTCCGGAGTATTCGAACAAATTTTTTCACTTCGTAACCGGCAATTCTGAATTCCAATTTAGGTATCGTTATCAATGCAAAGCATCAGGGTATTAAACCCGAATTGGAATAAAACAAATATAAATCTTATATACCTATATAAAATTTTATCAAATTAATTAAACTCTAGCATATCTCCGACTTTTGGAAGATAGACTTTACATGGCAGAGTTTTTTCTGCCCATTCTTTTACAACCATGCTATTCTCTGGATCTCCATGTTGTAATATTAAATGTTTAGGATTAATTTTACTGATTAATTCACGTATTTGTGGATCATCAGCGTGCCCTGAAAAATCAAATTTCTGTACTTGACATTTAACAACAGTTTTCCAACCATTTAAATACAAATAACCTTCGTCTAATAATAATTGACCATTAGTACGTTTACATTGATAACCAGTCATAAATATAGCATTATTAGGATTACCCCACATATTATCAATATAAGCAAGTATTGGTCCGCCTTGAAGCATACCACTTGTTGTTACAAATATTGCATGACTATTAATAATTTGCATACGTTTCTTTTCTTTTCTAACATGATCAACTCTTTTATTAAACATATCAGATAATACTTGTCTCTTATTAAGATATGATTGATCATCTTCAAGTATTATTTTAGTAACATCAACACATAATCCATCAAGATATATTGGAACAGTCCATTTTCTTTTTGCAAGCATCATTAAAATATCTTGAGCTCGACCTAAAGCAAATACAGGTATTACAACAGAACCTTTGGCTATTACTTCAGTAATTCTATCTAAAAATTTCTCTTCAACTTCTTCATGTGATGGCATTGTTTTACCACCATAAGTTGTTTCTGAAATTAATACATCAATATCTTTTAGCTCGCCACTCGAAATTAAAAGATCCAAGTCAGTTCCTGCGCCTTTCATAAGTTCAGTACTATTTAATTTAAAATCTCCAGTATAAAGTAATTTTTTTCCTTCAACTTTAATTAAAGTCATTGCGCTACCAGGAATATGTCCTGCATTAAAGAATTTAAATTCAATATTTTTAACTCTATAAGATTTATTGAATTGTACTAAACTAGTGGCTTTTAGAACTTTTTTTAAATCCATCTTATCATACGCTGGATGTAAATGTTTAATTCTTGCAATTTTATGAGAATCTTTAAGTAAAATAGTTGTTAAATCTCGAGTTTGCTCAGTTGCATAAATTGGACAAACAAGATTATAATGTTCAAATAAAGGTAACGCGCCACTATGATCAAGATGCGCATGACTTAAGAATAATGCATCAACTTTTGGCAAGTCAAAAATTTGAAATGGTGCTTCAAATCCGTGTTCTTTAAATTTTAATCCGGCATCCATTATATACCTACAATCTTGACTTGTAAGTTCAATACAACTTTTTCCTACTTCTTGAGCACCACCGTGAAAAATTAATTTCATAACACACCTCTTTAAATAATAATTTAACCTTAAATAATAAAAATCCTTAATATACATCCTCAAGTATAGAATATATAAATGTTATGGAATTATAAGAAGAAAATAACTACCATTAGCAATAAAACAAATAGAAATAAAGTTCAATTAAGAAAAATGTACAAAAATAAAAGATAAAAAATTAATAATAAAAAACAATATTAAAAAAAATTAAAATACAAATTTAACTAATAATATTATCAATATACTAATCATTACAACTACTGCAATAACTAATAAAGTAATATATAATGTTCCATCAGCAAATGAACTTGTTCCATAAACTGGTGTTGCACCATTACCACTTACTACAGGCGGAATTTGTGGTTGAATAATAGTATTGCCTGCATTAGTATTTCCTGCTTGATTATTAGTTGTTGTAGATGCTGCTTGACAAGGTAGTACATTTAATGATATTGTTTGAAAAACACTGTCAATATCTGAACTATAATATGATGTTAATAACAAATCATATGTTCCTGGTAAAGTACTATTTGGCACATTAAAAGTATATGTTTCTCGTTTAACATCGTCTCTATCAAGTTCTATTTGATTAAATCTTTGTGCTATATCTAAATCAGTATTATCTATTGTTAAAGCAACTCTATTTTCATTATATCTTCCATTATTTTTTAAGTCTACATTTAATGTAACTCTATTATTAGGAGTACATAAAGAAACTGTTTTAGGAGAAAGTGTTGCTCCTGTAATTAATATTTCATGTGATTCTTTTTTAACTTCAATATTTGTACTAAAAGTATCTACATATAAGACACCATATTCATCTCTACCTGTAACTTTTATATCTATATCGTAGTCATCTCCATCTTCAGCATCTGTTGGTATTTCAGCATTAAATGAAATGGAATCTTTATCACCATAATCTAAATCAGCCATATCATCTGATTCATCAAGATCTAAATCTCCTGAACCTCTAATATCAACACCAATATTCTCAATAGTAATATCTTGAGAGCTAGTAAATGAATTCTTAACATATACATTTATAGTTATAGAAGTTCCTGCAACTAATACGCCAGTATCACTGTATGTTTCATCTCTTCTTAAGGAATGCTCTGTTCCGTCCGTTTCTAAAGTAACTTTTGAAATACTTAACATACTCATAGTTGTTAAATAAACATTAGCTGTCTTTGCTAAACCTGCAACATTTGAAGTAGCAACAATTCCACCTGTAAGTAAAGTTTTACTTGATGCTTGAGTTGTTGGAACATACATTGTTACAGTAACATCTGAACTTGCACCAGGTGCAAGTGTTACAGTTGCTACGCTAAATCGAGTATTATAAGTTGATGCAAGTGTAGAAGATAAACTTATAGTTAAAGCATCAGTACCATTGTTTGTTAAATGTAATAATGCAGTTGTATCTTGACCACGTACTTGACTTGTTGAACCAACATTTAAAGTATCAACATTAAATGATGCAGCAGCATAAACTCCTGATGCAAACATTGATACTAGTAACATAAACGTTAAAGTAAATAATATATTTTTAACAAATTTCATTTTTTAACCCCCTAAAGTTAATTTAATAGTCTATAAATTTAATATAAAACCTAACTAGGCTTTGTGTTGTTACTACGTAGTGAGTTATTATTTATAAATGTTTCGATAAGTTCGATTAATTTAAGATTAATAACACAAATTTATAAATTAATATTATATTCTACTATCAGGTGAATAACATGGATAATAATGCTATTGATTTTATAATCGCAAGATCAGAAGGAAATAACGCTCTGCAAAGAGGAGATATGAAAACAGCACTTGATTGTACTGAAACTTGTATCACACTTGTTGCAAATAATAATGGAATATACGATAAACAATTTCATGAAATCGCATACAAATCATACATGGAATTATCAAAAAGATTTTTTGTAACATATCTTAATAAAGAAGGGGCAAAAGAAAGCATAAATAAAGCAATTAAGCATTACGATAGTATGTATAATACTACATCCACTACTAGAAGACAGGGATT
>CAVZPN010000016.1:0-72256 GCA_963777125.1 uncultured archaeon
AAGATTTGTGCGGTGTTTTTCTTCAAAAGGTGGCGTTTATATACGGGGGAATGTTGGATGTTGCTTAAACGATCAGTTTAACACACATTCAGATCAATTGTCTAAAGATGATTTAGACCTATTGAATCAACAAAGAATAGAAAAATATGATGAACCCAAAAATAAAGGAGAAGATGTTTTGCATTTTGGGAAACCTTGCGGATATCATACAAACAACGGATGTATCCTCAAAGACCATAAAGGTCCAGTGTGTTTAGCCTATATTTGTGAATCTTATATGAATCACCTTAAAAAAGAGTTCGGAATTGAGTATAATATTGAAAAAACATATATTTTAATGGAAAATCTTTTAGCTAGAAAAGTCAATCATGCTCAATTACAGGAATTTAAGTCAGAAATAAAGAAATTCAGCGAATTAGTGGACGCTAGAAAAAAAGGATAAGACATTAATACTATCTAAACAACATACTCAAAAATCACTTGATTATTTTTCCACAAAACTCCAAAAACTTTTCGGAAAATCCTAAGAGAAGCATATAAAAAATATCGCGTTCTTAAAAAAATAGGTTTTTTAGTTACTCTCGACAAATTCGTAAATCTTCCGAAAATATCGCCCGAAGACTTATTAAGAAGTTAATCTTATCGAATATATGATTCTAATAGAAATCCTACTCGCAATAATTCTAGGAATTCTAACAGGAATAGTTTCTGGCTTAACTCCAGGTATTCATATTAATATGATTTCGCTTCTGGTATTAAGTTTAAGTGTATTCGTTGCAGAACATTTTGGAGTAAGTTATCTAACTCTTGGAGCATATATTATTGTTGTTGGTGTAGTTCATACATATCTTGATGCAATTCCCTCAATATTTCTTGGAGCGCCAGATGAAAATACTATTTTAGGAGTACTTCCTGGCCATAGGTATTTACTTCGAGGAAATGGCCTAATGGCAGTAAAATTATTTACTATTGGTTCATTTTTTGGCCTAATTCTTGGAATTATTCTTTTCCCATTACTATATTTAATAACTAAATACACATATCATAGTTTAGAAAAGTATTTTGCAATAATATTAATTGCATCATGTATTTTTATGCTTTATCGTGATAATAAAAAATTTTGGGCAATAACTATTTTTGTAATTAGTGCAATTTTAGGCTTAACGGTATTTAGCATTCATATGAAAGATCCGTTGTTTCCAATGCTTTCAGGACTTTTTGGCATATCGACATTATTAATTAGTTTAAATGATAATAATATAATCCCAAAACAAAACAATGAAACCCATACTAAACTCGAATATAAAAAAACTTTTTTAAGTTTAATTGCAGGAAATATTTCAGCATTTATTGTCTCGACTTTTCCAGGTCTTTCCAGTAGCATTGCAGCAGTTATGAGTGTACAATTTTTTAAAGATTTAGGCGATAAAGGATTTATGATATTAATGGGATGTATTGGAACATCTAGTTTTATATTAAGTTTAGTTGCACTATACACCATAGATAAAGCAAGAAATGGTGCAGTGATTGTAATTGCAAAATTGCTTCCAGAAATTACACTAAATATAATAATAATATTTCTAATAGTTGCATTAATTGCAGGCGCAATTGCAACAATATTAACATTATGGTTCGGTAGAATATTTTCTAAGATGATATCGAAAGTCAATTATAAATTATTAGTCATTAGTATAATTGTGTTTGTAACAATACTCGTTATAATTATGACTTCTTGGATTGGATTAATTGTATTAATAACGTCAACTGCCATAGGATTACTTCCAGGAGTTGTTAAAGTTCAAAGAACACAAAGCATGGCCTGTTTAATAGTTCCAGTTATATTATATTTAATATAAAAATAACATTATATACGCTAACTGCATAAATATTCAACAGAAACAGCAGCATCAGTAGTTTTTAATCAAATTTAGAATTAATATATTTTATATTAGCCTTATTCCATTTCATCAATTTAAGAGTTGTTTCAAGTTCAGAAATTTTATCTTTATCAGTAATTCCCTCAAGATCTACAGTTACATGAAGCTTATGTCGATTTAATAATTGTTTACCTTCATTTGTGCTATTGAAAAAAGAATATAATTCTTGAACTTTTTTAAAATAACCAATATATTTTTTTGTACCCGGACGATCTTCTAACAAAAGATCGTGCGTAATAGTATTATAAGATATTTGTATTGCTCGCATATTTTCAACTCTTATTTTTAGTATTTTTTAATAAAGATAAATCGTATAATCTGATTACATCGGTTAAATTGGATATGTTCATTGATTCGATATTTTGAAATTTTGTTTCTGTACTATAATATTGGGCTAAATCATCTCCAGTATAACCATTACACATAACAGCATATCTACTCCAAGAATCATTACATTGATTTATATAAAAACCACCTTTATTGTCAAAAGCCAATATCAGTTCCAAATCTACACCTTTAACATTTTGATTTCCATGGTCAGCACATATTTCTATAGCAACTGATTTGCCATTAATATTCATAAAATTTTTAGCACTATCTCCACGTTTATATATAGCTTTTCTTCCAATCTTTTCACCATATAACTTTGCACTAACTCCTTCAGTAACATCACGTTCTTTATGAAACTCATCAATTAAAGAACCGTTTTTATATACAGGAACTGATGAAAATGCATAATCATTTTCTTCTTTATTTTTTTGATACCAAAACATAGAGCCTGATATTAAAAAAGTTTGAGGAATTTTTTTACTCAAAGATTTTAATTTTTTTAGTACGTCTTGTCGTTCTTGCATAGTATTAGGTCTATTTTCTTGCATAGCATCTTTAGTTACAAGACCATAATCCGGACCAATAATCACATCAGGAATAATCTTATTTTCTAAAAGCGAGATTATACTTGTATCTAACTGTGTCAAATATTGTTCTGACCCCGAATAACTATTATGATTAACTACTCCTACAATCATATTATAATAAAAGTAAACGCATTTATAAAGGTTACGATAATATACTACTGCTTAGTAACAATATATAGGATTTATGCTGTACAAATAAGACTATATCGAAAATCCTAATAATTATTAAAACAATATAATTTATAAATCATAACTACTTCCCAGGAGTACTTCAATAAGGCGCACAATATAAGTGCTAATAAAAAAGATTGAACACCATGGTACAAAACAACGATCTTAAACTAATAATAGATAAAACATCGACAACAAAAAACGATACGCTTAGAACTAATACTCCAAAATATATTATCTTACATTCAACACAAAATTATTCTACATTCGAATTATTATATAATCTTCATGTAAAAAAATACCAATGGAATGGCGTCGGTTATCATATATTTATTTCAAAAGATAATGCATACAAAGCAAGAGAATATGCTCTAGAAGGAGCACACTGTTTAGGACTAAATTTTAGCTCCATAGGAATTTGCGTATATTCTAACAACCATAACCCCGGTATCAATGATTTAAATATAACAAAAAAAATCATCGAAGATATACGAGTACAATATGGGCCATTACAAGTACTATCACACACTTTAGCACAATTAAGATATATAAAAAAATTATCCGATAAAAAAGGATTTAAATTAGACGTTCAAGATAAAATAGAATTATGTTCTAACGCAGAATTTCTAGATATAGCAAAACAAGTACATAATTTTTCAGAAAGAAATAATTTAAAAAAATACAATTACTTAGAATCACTAATTAAAAGCTTCAAAAATTGTCCTGGCGAAGAATTCTACGAATTCATAAATGAATTAAATAAAAATGACTAAACAAAAATATATAGGCATAGAGAATGAATTAATAAGTTTTGATGAGTCAAAAGAAGTTTCGTTTAGAAGTGTTGATTTAGAAAAAGTTCGTAATGAGATAAAGTATTATTTGCCTGAAGACTATAATGACTCTTTAAAATCAGATAGCGGAAATCTATATTATATTGATTGTTGTGAAATAGAAATAGCAACTCCACCAATTCCATTAAACAAAGGTTTTGCAACAAGAGTAACTAATTCGTTAATTATTGGAAGAAACCAAATTATAAAAAATACGCCAGATATAAAACATACTGGTTATTCAATGCATTGGAATTTAACAGCTTCAGATGATGCTGATTCATTTTATGAAGATATCGCAATTCCATTTCAATTATTTGGTTTAACACCAATGTCTTGCGGTTGTAACGTCAACAGTAAAGATCCTAATAGATTTGAAATTGCTGGCGACTCATTAACTAATGAAGATCAAATACGAGCTACAGCATTACTACTTGGAGCATATAGTTTAGCTAAAGATAAATATGATTTTCCAATAGAGATATATGAAATTAAATTACGCAAATTAGAAGAAGGACATAAAACAAGACATATGTTAAAAAATGGTAGATACACAACAGTAAATGCAAGAGAACGTACGAATATAAACGATCTGATTTATTTTAACGAAACGCAAATTCAAAATATCATAGAATTATTTTATGATTGGTTAAGTCCATTCGTATACAAACTCGGAGAAAGAGAAGAAATAAACAATTTAGAAGCATTCATTAAAGGTGATAAAAAACTTGAAATGGATGATGTAAAATATTTTTATAAATTAGAAAAAGAAGATAACATTCTTACAGATGATGCAAAATTTTCAGGCAAGTATAAACCCATAGATATACCTACTCCATCAAATACACGTAGTCAAGTTATTAAATTAAGTGATAACATTAAAATGCCTTTAGAAGGAAGAATATGGCAAAAAAGTATAAATAATAAAAAATTTGAAATATTTAATAAAACTATAGACTGGCACATTTTAGAAGCAAAAATAAACAATACTTTTCAACATGCGCATAACATAGAAGAAGTATATATAATTCTAGAAAAAGCATCTAAATTAAAATATAAAGGAACATTAGATTACTCGAACATAATACCCGAAATTCGTACTAGCGCGCAATATAATAGAAGACTCATCAATAATAAATTAGAATATAATCCTGGCTTAGATGATTCAGCAATAATAGAAGATAATGAAGAATTCAATAATTACCTAACTGAAAGAAAAACCACCTAGATACAAAATATAATAATATCTACTACACAAATGATTGAACAAAAATATATTGGAATAGAGAACGAATTAATAAGTTACAAACATAACAAAATTGTTCCATTTGATGAGTCATATTTAAAAAAAATAGTTAAGAATGCTAAATATTTGGAAAATAATGATTATGATTGCATATGGTCAGAAATAAGCAATTTATATTACGTGGATTGTTGTGAAATAGAAATAGCAACTCCACCAATTCCATTAAACAAAGGTTTTGCAACAAGAGTAACTAATTCGTTAATTATTGGAAGAAACCAAATCATAAAAAATACTCCACATATGAAACATACAGGATATTCAATGCATTGGAATCTAACAAGACCAGAAAATAAACGTACACAAACATATGGTGAAGGCATTGCTATTCCCTTTCAATTATTTGGCCTAACACCAACATCATGCGGATTTAGTATTAAAAAAAAATCCGAAGGCGCAAGATTTGAAATTGCTGGCGATTCATTAACTAACGAAGATCAAATACAAGCTACAGCATTATTACTAGGAGCATATAATTTAGCTTCCGAAAAATATGATTTTCCAATTAATATATTAGAAGTGATGAATAATGTAGAACCTGATTCAACAATAGAACACATGTTAAAATTAGGAAGAAACACCATAATTAATACTTCTGAAAAAATTTCATCAAAGCATAATCAAGAATATGATCTATTACGAAAAGAAACTTCAGTTCAGAATATATTAGAAATATTTTATGAATGGTTAAGTCCATTCGTATACAAACTCGGAGAAAGAGAAGAAGTACGCAACTTAGAAGCATTCATTAAAGGAGATAAAAAACTCGAAATAGATGATATAAAATATTTTTACATGGTAAGAAAGAAGGGAGAAGAATTCTTTAATAAACATGCTGATAAAATTAAAGATAGATTTGAATTGCAAGAATATGATTCTAAAATATATCAACCAGTAAACATACAAACACTACAAGGTAAACGTAGCACAATATTAAAAGTCAATAATGATATTAAAATTCCTCTTGAAGGAAAATTATGGCAAAAAAGCATGAATACTGAAGGATTTGAAGTAACATATAGATCTGAGGAATGGGATAGACTAGATGCAAAAATTAACAAAAAATCACATAGTGCTTATAGTATACATAATATCTATAAACTTTTAGAGTCAGTTTCAAAAATAAAATATAAGGGAAGCTGCGATTGTTCAAATATTGAACCAAAGATAATCACACAAGAACAATATACTAAAATAATAAATAATAAAACACCATTTGCTGTAGATAATTCAGCAATAATAAAAGATACTGAAGAATTCAATAATTATCTTATAGAAAAACTAACCAATTAAATAAAAAACAGCGCTAAACAAATAATAACACAAATGACTAAACAAAAATATATTGGAATAGAGAACGAATTAAAGAGTTTTTATAATAATAAAATTGTTCCGTTTAATATGACGGGCCTCAGAAAAATAGTCAGAAATACTAAATATATTGAAAATACAGATTATGAACTTATGTGGTCAGAAGTGAATAATTTATACTATATTGATGGTTGTGAAATAGAGATAGCTACACCACCAATTCCATTAAACAAAGGTTTTGCAACAAGAGTAACTAATTCGTTAATTATTGGAAGAAATCAAATTATAAAAAATACGCCACATATGAAACATACGGGTTATTCGATGCATTGGAATTTAACAAGACCTGCATATAATCGCACCAACATATATGGTGAAGGCATTGCTATTCCCTTTCAATTATTTGGCCTAACACCAACATCATGCGGATTTAACATACAACAAAAATCCTCAGGCACAAGATTTGAAATTGCTGGCGATTCATTAACTAACAAAGATCAAATACAAGCTACAGCATTACTACTCGGAGCATATAATTTAGCTAAAGAAGAACATGATTTTCCAATAATTATACCTCAAGTAAGTAATAGTTTAAAATCAGGCAGGTCAATACAACATATGTTAAAGCTCGGAAGAGATACTATCGTTAATACTTATGAAAAATTCCCATTAAGTAAAAATCAGATAAATTATTTTCCAGAGATAACTTCACAAAAAGAAACTTCAGTTCAGAATATATTAGAATTATTTTATCAATGGTTAAGTCCATTCGTATACAAACTCGGAGAAAGAGAAGAGATAAACAATCTAGAAGCATTCGTAAAAGGAGAAAAAAAGCTAGAAATTGATGATATAAAATATTTTTACATGCTAGAAAAAAAAGGAGAAGAATTTGTTAACGAATACACAGGAGAAAATAGTTACAGATATGATTCTAAAGTATATAGACCTGTAAACATACAAACACCGCATAACAAACGTAGCCCAGTATTAAAATTAAATAATAAAGCTAAAATTCCTATAGAAGGACAACTATGGCAAAAAATAATGAATACAAAAGGAATTAAGATAACATACAAATCCGAAGATTGGGATGGATTAAAAATTCTACTTAATAAAAAATTACGTGAAGCATATAGCATAGATGAAATATATGAGCTCTTAGAATCAGTTTCGCAAACCAAATATAACAAAAGTTTAGATTGTTTAAATATCAAACCAAATACAATTACGCAAGAACAATACACTAAAATAATCAATAAACAAACACAATTTAACACAGATAAAGATACATCAGCAATAATACCCGAGATAAATAGGGCTCAATTTGAGGAATACATAGATAACTTAAACATAATATATGGATACAGTAAATAATACTAAGCTAATTAACACATTAATTAAATAATATTTATAATAAAAATAATTAAACACATAATAACACAAATGACTAAACAAAAATATATTGGAATAGAGAACGAATTGATAAGTTTTCATAACAACAGAGAAGTACCATTTAATAATACGCGTCTTAAACAACTAGTTAAAAATACTAAATATTATGAAACTAAGCGCTTTAATTACATCTGGTCAGAAATAGGAAACCTCTATTATATAGATACTGATGAAATAGAAATAGCAACTCCGCCAATTCCATTAAACAAAGGTTTTGCAACAAGAGTAACTAATTCATTAATTATTGGAAGAAACCAAATCATAAAAAACACACCACATATGAAACATACAGGATATTCAATGCATTGGAATCTAACAAGACCTGAAAATAGTCATACTAAAGTATATGCTGAAGGCATTGCTATTCCTTTCCAATTATTTGGCCTAACACCAACATCGTGCGGATTTAACATAAAACAAAAAACAGGCGGTAAAAGATTTGAAATTGCTGGCGATTCATTAACTAATGAAGATCAAATACAAGCTACAGCATTATTACTCGGAGCATATAATATGGCTTCTGAAAAATATTGTTTCCCTACAATTATACCTACACTTAAAAATAAATTAAAAGAAGCAAGTTCAACTGATCACATGTTAAGATTTGGAAGAAATACTATGATAAATACATATAAAAACTTCCCAATAACGAATTATCAATCGCAAAATCCAATAGAAAACACTTCACAAAAAAAGACTTCAGTTCAAAACATATTAGAATTATTTTATGAATGGTTAAGCCCGTTCGTATACAAACTCGGAGAAAGAGAAGAAATAAACAATTTGGAAGCATTCATTAAAGGAGAGAAAAGACTCGAAATTGATGATATAAAATATTTTTATATGCTGGAAAAAAAAGGAGAAGAATTCTTTAACGAATATAACGGAGAAAATGGCCATGGATATAATTCTAAAGTATATAGACCTGTAAACATACAAACGCAACATGGCAAACGTAGCCCGGTATTAAAATTAAATAATAAAGTTAAAATTTCTCTAGAAGGACAACTATGGCAAAAAAGCATGAATACTGCAGGTTTTAAAATAATAAATAGAACGCTAGATTGGAATACAATAGAAACTAAAATAAATAATAAATCACAAAATACCCATAGTTTAGACGAAGCATATGTACTTTTAGAATCAGTTTCACAAATAAAACATCGTGGAAGTGTAGACTGCTCAAATATTGAACCCAATACAATTACACAAAAACAGTACACTAAAATGCTCAATAAACAAATAGTATTTGATGCAAATAAAGATGATTCAGCAATAATTGTAAGCAAAGATGCACCTGAATTTAATAATTATATCAAGTGCATAAAAAAAGTATATGGCCATATTTATTAAAAAAATATTTATAATAAAAATAATTAAACACATAATAACACAAATGACTAAACAAAAATATATTGGAATAGAGAATGAACTAACAAGTTTTAATTATGAGGGTGCTGAAGGATTTACTGGCGATGATTTTCAAAACTTATTGAAAAATAACTATTTTAGAAAATACACCAATTGTATAAGATCAGACATAGGTAATGGATACTATATTGATGGCTCTGAAATAGAAACAATAACGCCACCAATAGCATTAAATAAAGGTTTTGCAACAAGATTAACTAATGCATTATTACTTGGAAGAAATTATATTATAACAAATACGCCACATATGAAACATACTGGCTATTCAATGCATTGGAATTTAAGTCACGATGAAGCAAATTTTGAGTGGGATCAAATGGATAATACTAAACAAACCATACTTAGCGATTTAAGTATTCCTTTCCAATTATTTGGACTAACACCCATTTCTTGCGGTTTTAATATTAGAGAACATAAATATAACGATAGATTCGAAATATTAGGAGACTCATTAACTAATGAAGATCAAATAAAAGCCACGGCATTATTGCTTGGAGCGTATTCTAGTGCAATAGAACATAAAGATTTTTTCAAGAAGAATGCATTTCCATTAGAAAGCATAATCTTTTATGACAGGGAAAACAATTATGCTACAAATAAGTTAACAGAAGGTAGATATACAGAAGTATTATATAAAATAAATAAACCACATAATAATAGATATGACGACACACAAGCACAAAACATATTAGAACTATTTTATGATTGGTTAAGCCCGTACGTATACAAACTCGGAGAAAGAGCAGAAATAAACAATTTAGAAGCATTCATTAAAGGAGATAAAAAACTTGAAATGGATGATTTAAAATATTTTAAAACATTAAAAAATAAACAAATAGAAAATGGCGAAGAAACAAATCAAAACACTTATAGTCCTTTAGAGGTGGAAACGCCAAATGGACCTAGAAGTCCAATACTTCAAGTATCTAAAAATAAAAGACTTAAAGTTCCAATTGAAGGTAAATTACTCGGAATATATGCTTCAAATAGTTCTTCTAATGAGAAATTTATTACAACTGACATGGAATGGGAAAAAATAAAAATTGAAGAAATAGTAGAGGCCAAAACATGGTATGGAATAAATAAGTCAGTAAAAGAAGAAAAAATAATTTATGGCGTTCATGATATATATAAATTTGCAGAAAAATACCAAAATAAAAAATACCGCGGAAGTAGAAATATATCAAACATTAAATTAAATAATACCATAACCGATGAATTAAAATTAAAACTAGATGCCAGAATTAAATATGATGAGAGTAAAGATTTATCTGCATTATAATAACATACAACAGAATAAAAAATCAACTAAAAAAACACAAAATGATACCAAAATACCAAACCCCAATTAATTTAAAAACAAATCTCACAAAAACAGTTAATAAACTCAACAATAAAGATTTTGATGGAGAAATAAAACTTAGCATTTATGATATAAAAACAGCTAGTTCGTTTGATATAAATGGTGATTCGTCAGGTTGGGCAGCATCAATAATAAAATTCCCAATAATGATTGCGGCAATGAAAGAAATAAGTAACAACAATCTCAATCTAGAAGAAAAATTAATAGTAGATCATAAATTCACACTTGAACGAACAGATATGATCTCTTGTATTCCTAATGGTGCATTAATCCCGTTACCTGAATTAGTTTGTGAAATGATTGTTAACTCAGACAATGAAGCAACTAATATGATTGCAAACAGAATTGGCATCGAAACAATCAATAACTTTATGTGGGACATAAATATGAATAACTCGATGTTAGGACACTTATTATGTCCTAAAGTTCCAAGATACAGTTCAGAATTCAATAAAGACGGATCCAATATAACTACGCCTAATGATATGGTGAAAGCCTTAAGGCAAGTGTATGATTCCAAATGTTCTAAATTAGATGCTAATACAAGAACATTATCAGATTATTTTTTTAAATACACTGAAAGAAACAAGATTAAATTCAAAATAGGATTTATATCAGATGATGACTACGGAGACGATGTTCATGAAGTAGGAATAATAGAAGATAGATTGATATATGCTATAATGATAAACAAAGTAGGACAAAAAGCAATAAAAAAGAATAAAATACATTTTAATAGAATATACGAAGATTATGAGGATAGAATTACCACAGTTGAAAGAAAATTTCAAAAAGTAAATAATATAACAGATATGCCTAATTATAATAGAAAAAAACTCATAATTAACACACAAACTGAGACCAATATAAACAATTCTTGCAACAACAGACAATTTAATGTATTCTTAGACAAGGTAGCATTTGAACCTATAACAGAAAAGCAGTATAATCTTTTCATTTCACCAGCAAAAAAAGTACATTATATAATTAAAGATATTCTTAGAGAATATATCTATAATAGTCCTTAGTTTATCAATAATAAAGTAATATTCTATAAAGTCATCTTAACCATAACATTTTTAAATAACTCTTTTCTCCTTATTAATATGGAAGGCACAATCGTAAACTATCGTCGAAACAGTACAGGTCAAACTAATAATCATTTAGTTGTTACAGTTCAAAATGTAGACACTAGAGAAAAAGCAACCAAGTTTGTTGGAAAGAAAGTTATCTATAATACTGGTAAAAAGGATATTGTTGGTAAAGTTAATACAATACATGGTAATAGTGGTGCATTAAGAGCAGTATTTGAACAAGCAATACCTGGTCAAGCATTAGGCAAGAAAGTAAAAATAGAATAAATTATTCTTAAATTCTTATTATATTTTCTTAAAACACCTATTTAATTAGATTTTAATCTAAAATAATTAAACATAATTTCAAATCATAAGCTTTTTATATTACCAATTCCAATATAATAAAAGTATATTAAAAAAAGGTGATTATATATGGAAATTGTAATAGTTCCAGTAATTGTTATAGGTTTAGTTTTAGCAATATTAGAATTAATATTTGTTCATCAAGATGAAGCAGGAATGGGTTGGTTAACACACGGTTTACACGCAATACCTGTAATGTTTGTATTCATTTTCATTAGTATGAACATTCCATTAGTTGAAAAAATGCTTGGCATTGGTAACAATGTCTGGATTATTGTTGGTATAAGAACATTAATAGGAATAATTGCTGCAGTTAAAATTAGTGCAGCCGCTGCAGTTGCTGGAAGAGTTGGAGAAAAATTACCTCATACATTAATAATCGCAGGATTAATAATTGCAGCACCATTTATATGGGAATTATTTGCATGTACAATACCATTCATTAAAACATTACCAATGAACGGTTGTCCTGTAACTAAGTAAAGTTATTTTTTTATTTCTTTTTTTATAATTTTATATATAAAATAACAAGAAAATTTTATATTTTAATATGAAAATTAATTTTTGCTTCTAAAATTTTTAAATTATCATTTCTATAATAAATATGATCAGTTTGTAATTAAGCATGAAAAAAAGAAACATTTATATAGAAGCATATCAAGAATTGAGAATAACTGTTGAGGCGTATTAATGAAAAGAGTTTCAAGTAACTTTTTATTACTGGTATTAGCAATATTCTTAGTAACTACACCAATAGTTTTAGGTGCAAATATCCTCGATAGTGTATTAAAACCTTTTTCTGGAATCGATATTGGAGACACTTATGCTAATCGAGGTTATGCTCCATTTATAGATGCAATAATATATTTTGTATTATTCATGAGTATCGCAAGTGCAGGCCTTGGTCAAACATTCAAAGATAATAAATCAATTTCAACAATGGTAGGAATTATGCTTGCTGTTGGAATGTGTGTATTCGAGTATACTAGCGGATTTAACATTGGAAAAATGGCGCCAGTTGCAGCATTAATATTTTTCCTAGTAATTGGAATATTTATCTATAATTTAATTAAAAATTTAACAGATCAAACATTTGCCGCAATATCACTAGCGTTTCTTGTAATGTATGGATTAGTACAGGCAATGGCACCAACATTACTTGAATGGATAAATGAAGTTAGTTGGTTAAATACAATAATAGGAATAATGCTTGTTGCATCCATCATAGGATTAATATATGGAATAATATCATTATTTAAAGGAATAAAAAGCGGTTCATGGGGAGAAAGTCATACAGACAAAAAACATAAAGAAAAAAGTAAGGAAGATAAAGAAGAAGTAAAAAAAGAAGGAAAAGATATTGATAAAATAGAAAAAGCAGAAGAAAAATTAATGGATTTAGAAAGAGATATGGATAAACTAAATTCTACAATGAAAAATATTGAACAACTTGAGCAAAAATACTTAAATCAAGAAATGCTTAATAGAAGTGAACAAGTTGATGCAATAAGACAATTACTTCCAGTATTACAAAAAGCATATGGCGCGCAACAATTATTACAACAAATATATGCTAAACTTAAACAACCAGAATACGCTGGCTCAAAAGACGAAGTTATGCAAAGTGCAAAACAATTAGATGAATTAATACAACAAGTAGACACACTATTACAAAAACTTGAAATTTCTGTACAAAAAACTGATGAAAGTGATACGCAATTTAAAGCACTTGAAGATCAATTCAATCTTGAATTCCAACGTATAGAAACAGATATCAATAAACTAAAAGATATTGATAAAGATTTAGAACTTATAAAAACAATTGATGAAGCAGAATACTTTAAGATATTAGAAAAATTAAAAGCAACTCATAAAGAACTAGATGAACTATATTTAATAAGAGCAAATATTGAAAAAATAGAACAAGAATTAAAATTACAGGCAACAGCAATAAAAGTCATAGATGATAAAAACTTATCAGATATAAGAAAAGCAATAAATGATTTACGAACATCTGTTGAAAAAGATACCAGCACAATTGATAATGCAATTAATTTATATTTAGATGCAAGCGATGTTAAAAAAGAAATTTCAACTAAATGGCGTGATAGTAAATTTGCGGGCGCAATGTCAGTTATTACAAATGGATACAAATATCTAAGTGCTAGTAGCTTTAGACAAGTGTATGTAAATTTTAGTGGCATATATAGTAGAATGTCAAAAGAATTATTACCATTAATAAAAAATAGAAACGATAGTTTAGTTCAAAAAACAAAATTAATAGAATCATATACAAGCATCTCAAATACAGCTATAAAAGATATTAAAACAACATATAATAATGAAATTAGTACATTACAAGCAACTTACACTAAAGAAATAGCAGCATTAGCAGCAAGTTTTGATTATATAATAAACAAAATAACTAGCGATAACATAATAACAAATTTAAAATCAAAAGCAACTTTAATGACAGCAATAACTACAAATAGAGATACAATGGAAAAAGAGATTAATACATTTAAACCATGCATAACTACACCAGTAATATTCACAGCATCAGGAAGCATTTCTCCAACTCCACTAAGTATCAAAAGTATTGGTCAAATACATCAAGATACAGCTGAATTTTTAGTTTCAAAATTAAATATAGCCTATAATAACTATAATGAACACACTTGTCAAGCAACAGCAAATGGTTTAGAAGTAGTTAGAGATAAAGCTAAAACAGAAGCAATTAATGACTTACAAGCAAATCTTGCAATACTAAGTAAAATTAAACCATTACCATTAACACCATAAAATAAATCATAATAATACTATTTTAAATGAATTACAAAAAACTAACACCATATGCATTTGCATTAATATTCTTGTCAAACTTAGTTAGTGCAGCATCATTTAACTTAAATTCCCTTCTAAGTCCACTTTCAGGTAATACTATTGCAACTTTTTATCTTAGATATTTTGCATTTATTGATGCAATAATTTACTTAATATTATTCTTAAGCTTAGCACAGTTAGTATTCGCAAAAGTTTACAAAGATAATATTAAAGAATCTAAAATGATTGCAATAGCAATCGCACTTGCATTAACTGTTTCTATGACTGTACTTGAAATGCGAACAGGATTTCATCTAGGTCAACTAGCACCAGTTGGATTAATAATATTCTTATGTGTAATTGCAATATTATTATTTAATATATTTTTAGGATTATTTACTGGAGCTAATGGTAAAAGTGTTAGTGGCGCACTAACATATCTAATAATTTATGGATTATTAACCGTGCCTTTTAATACATTAAACAGTTGGATTGAACAAAATGTTTCATTACTATCAGCCGTTCTTGCAATTGCAGCAATTGTTGCATTCATATATTTACTAATAGAATTATTTAAGGCAGTTGGACTTGGTGGCTCTAGTAGTACAACACCAGTTCCTGGGCCTCAAGGACCTGCAGGACCAATAGGTCCAGTTGGACCACAAGGACCAGCAGCACCTACACCTGAGCAACCAATACCACCAGTAGTACCTCCTCAACCATATCCTGATGATTTAAGAAATATTATTAATAATGATTATATTAATTCAATTGACAATGTAAATCACCTATATACCGAATATGCTAGAATATTTAATTTAATAATACAAATGCATTATAATGCAAGAAATCCTGGACAACCAGAACCAGGTCCTGCAGAATGGACCGCATTATTAAATGCAAGAAATGCATTAATACAAGCAGAAAATCAATCAAATCAAATATTAAATGCGATAAGAACGCATGCTAATTATACAAGATTAAATGCTACAGATATAGCAACATTAAGTAATGTAATGGCAATACATAGAAATATCTATAGAGCAGTAATTGATTATGAATTACTTGCAAGAAATGCATATAACAATAGAACTGCGCCACCAGCAATACCACGACCATGAGTGATCACGACGAAATATTGAAAATTGTAAATGAATTAAATAAAAGTAAGAATGAATTAATTAAAGGTATGTCCGTATTTATTAGCGAAAGCAAACATGTAGCTCAAAAAACAACTAAAGAACAGGGCAAAGCTGAAGAAATATTAAAAAATATTAAAGAAGTTGAGAAATATGAATCAGTAAGTATTCCTGAAATTAAAATAACAGCCGAGTCTAAAGTAATAATAAGACCTCCTGGAAAAGTTCCACCAGCTACACCTAAAAAATCACATCCTAGTACTGATCCAACAACAGATCCTAAAACAGTACCACCCGGTATAGTGCCAGGAACTGAACCTTCTGTTCCAGTTGAGCCAGCTAGCCCACAAATTCCAGATGAACAAGAAATATTTTTAGATTTATCACCTGATTTTAATGGAGTAAGAAGTCAAGGAGCACTTGGCGCATGTACAGCTTTTGCTGCCACATCAACATTTGAATACATATTATCTTCTACTAACGAATTATCACCCTTATATCAATATTATAAAACAAGAGAAATAGAAGGAACAATTCTAAAAGATAATGGTGCTAGTAGTATGAATAGTGTAGTTACTAGTCTTCTTGCAAACGGAGTATGTTTTGAAACAAAATGGCCCTATAATATGCGTAAATTTGCTGATGCACCATCGGAAGAAGCATACTACGATGCGGTTCAAAAAAAGATTGCTCAAGTACATAGAATAACAAAAAAAGATCCTGATCAATGGGTTTATGCACTTGCAAATAAACATCCGCTAATCATTGCAATACAATGTCCGAATGATTTAGGCGCAAGTATACTATATCATAACACTAATCCTAAAACAAGCGGCGGACATGCAATGATAATTGTTGGTTACCATTCACATTATCCAATAACTGACAAATCTGGAAAAACAAATGGTATAAAAGCATTTAAAGTCAGAAATAGTTGGGGACAAGATTGGTGTGAAAATGGTTATGTATGGATAACAGCTGAAACTCTAACTAAAATATTAATGTATGATCCAATCATTATTACAGGTCAAACTTCTGAAAAACCAAATCCAAAACATCAAAAAGATGATAAAAAAGAAATGGAAAAAGAAACACAAAATGAAAAAAAAGTAGTTGATAATAATAAAGAATTAATAGAAAAAGTAAATAAAAAAGAGTTAATATTAAAGCACATATTAGGCAATATTCTTCCTAAGTTAATAGAATCAAAAGATATTAAAAAATCAAAAGAACATTTAAAAATATTAAAATCAGCCGTTAAAGATATAACTTCATTAAAAAATAGACTAACTTTTAATTATGTTGGAGATTTAGAAAAATTATCAGATATAACCAAGCTTCAAGAAGAATTACACACTACTAAATTGAAGGACTATATCTGCGTTGATTTAGTTAGTGATATAGGATTAGAATTAATTAATGAAAAAGAGAAAGTATACAAATATCATCTTAATAATAGTAATGAAAAAGTATTCGATTATTTATTAAATTATGAAAAAACACTTGATCAATTAATTCTATTTGCTAGCAATATACGTAAAAATTTACCCTATAATTCCGCACAATTAAGTAATTTTATTGAAACATTAGATGAGAGTTCTCAAACACATAAAAAACTTAAAATACAAATAAAAACCATATTAGATAAACTAAAATTCATAAACAATATTAGAAAATCTTAACTAAATTGAAACATTTAATTAAATTCCATACACTTTATTCTCAAGAACTTTCTTTACTCCTGGAGCACTCATATTGTATCTACGTGCTATCTCACGCAGGCCAATTCCATTCTTATTATCTTCAAATATTTTCTTAACAATTAACATTTCTGCTTCATTAACAACTAATTTTCCATTCACAACATCATAGCCTTTTGGTGCTCGTCCAAGTGTTTTTCCTTCAATTTTTGCTTGCTGCATTCCTTTTTTTGTTCGTTTTGATGTTGATTTAATTGCTTTTCTAAATGTTTCAAGCATTTCAAATGGAATTTTTTCATTAATATAAGTATTAAAATATTTTTCTTCAACTGGAGCAAATTTATCGCATATTTTACATAATACAATCAACAATTCTTCACCATATTCTCTATCCTTAAAACCTCGCGCTATGACATGAACTAATACATCCTCACCTAATTCATCTCTATATCCGCATTTTTGACAAGTATAATTATATTTTTTTAAGATCTTGTCTTTAATTTGCAATGTTACATCAATCATTATTATCACCTAATGTATCATCAAGTGTATGTGAACTAATTTCTTTAGCTAAATCTTCTTTTTTTTCAATAACAACATCCGTTTCTATCTTAGCATCATGTATCAATAATATCTTATCATTAGCTTTATTCCATAATTCTTCGCTAATTAAAGGCTTATGTTTTCCTGGATATAATTGTCCTTTATAACGAATTTTACCTATGTAAATTGGATTTTTAATAATATTATAGATTCCAGTAGTACTTAGATTAAATTTTTCTGCAATTGCCTTATAATCAACTCCTGCTAGCCACATTTCAAATATTTCAACAACACTTAAACTATTCGTAATGTCCGGAACTAATTTTTTATTAACATAAGTATAGCCAAATGGTGCTCTATATAATGCTTCACCAATGTCGGCTTTTCTATCAAATGCCATTTTAACTCTCTCTTTTACCATTCCTCTTTCTAATTGTGCAAATACACCAATTATTTGAAAGAATGCTTCGCCCATGGCAGATGTTGTATCAATTTGCTCAGTTACTGAGGTGAAATTTATATTTTTATCCTTTAAATCTTCAAGTACTAAAATTAAATCTTTCAATTTACGTGAAAATCTATCAATTTTATAGACTAAAATTACATTAAATTTTTTACTATTGGCATCATTTAATAATGATTGTAGAGCAGGTCTATCCATGTTTCCTGCTGAAAATCCTGGATCTTTGTATATTTGATATACTTCCCAGCCTCTCGCATCACAATAACTTGTACATTTATCTACTTGCGCTTCAACACTTAAGCCTTCTTTTGCTTGTTCTTCAGTACTTACTCGAGAATATATTGCAACTTTTTGTTTTTCAATTTTTTTTACCATTTATATCACATAATAAATAGTTTACAATAATAGCATTAAATAATAATTTTTAAAAAGCATATTACCGAAACCACAAATTAATATATATCTTTTCTAAAATATATATTCCAATACTAATAAATAATTTAGCTTTTGATTAAAATATTTAAGTTTATTTAATTATTTAAATAATAAAAATAATTTAAGTTTTGCTTAAATTATTTAAGTCATAGTGTCTTTATTTAAAAACATACATTTATGTCGTTTGAGCCGGCCCAAATCACATAAATAAAGCATAATTACATCTCCTTAAATTTCGAAAGGAAAGTATCAATATCACAATTAGTTAAAACAGATAAAACCAATAAAATATTAACACAGTAATCCGAAATTTTCTACAAAATACTAAAAAAATGTAAACAAAGGGTGTACTTTTTTAATAAGGGTTCCCTTATTATAACATAATATATGCCTTATTGTAGAACAAATATATAAATCTTTTGAAAATAACCCTAATTAACCAACCCCGAACAATTAAATAAGAAATAAGATAAATATTTCTAGAATTGATTAAAATATTTAATAGTATAACTCACAAAACATATCAATAGATAATTTAAGAAATAATTAAATTATTTAAGCAGATAAGGTATTTAAAAAAACAATACACTTTGTTACTTAACAATAGTAAAAATTAGTAAACTTTATATATTAGTTAAGCTTTATAATAATTAAATCCAATTATATTATAAATCAATAGGAGGAACTCACTATGAAAAACTATCTAAGAAACACTTTAGGCGCAATGGTACTTGTAACATCAGGATTCTTAACATCATGTACACACGATTATAAATTTGCACCAATAGAACATTATAAACACGCACATAAGGAAACACCAAAACCAAGCACAACTAAAGCACAATCAACTCATTTATCTAAAGAAACAGAAAAAAAGATAGATGATTTACTTAACACCCTAAAAAGCACTGAAGAAAGAGTAGCTGAGCTAGAAAAAGCACAAAATAATCAAAATTATGAAAATAATAATGAAAATTATAATCTTGAACAAAATAATCAAAGACCTAGAGCCAACATAATAATTAATGCTCAAATAGGTCGAAGCAGATTCGGATATAGATCAGGACCAGGGTATGATCCTAGACAATTTAATCCCATGTTAAGTTCAAGAGTATATAGAAACTATGTACCTACACAAGCCACAGGAACATACATGAATAATCATCGTCGTATAAGCCGTTTTTAAATTATTAAAAACAAACCCAAAATAAGATTATTTTTATTTTTTTATATATTTTAATTAATTCTTAAAATATCTTATCAAATTTAATAAAAATAAGAATTAAAATAATTTAAGTTTTGCTAGAAATAATTAATCAAATATAAAGATAAATGCAAACTAAACTATTTAATCAAAAATTAAATTATTTATTCTTAATTACTTTTTTAATTTAGTCTTAAATCCACTAAAAAACTCACTAAATACGAAATACAAGGATTTAAGCTCGAGTTTACCTAAATTTGTTAAAGAATATACTTTTTTTCTACCAATTCGTTTATAAGATATTAGTTTTTGTCGTCTTAATCTTTTCAAAGCAGGATAAATTGTTCCACAAGTTAAAGTACTACTTTTACGTTCACCAATAACTCGAGCAAGTTCATCTCCAGAAAGAGGAGTAATTGCAAGTTCATGAAGTATAAAAAAGCTTAAAAAACCTTTTAATTCAATAAATTTTGGAGCTAATTTAGTAGTTTTATGAACTAATTTTTTATCTGATTTTATAGCAATATTTTTATTATCAATTTTAGTACTTTTCATGGTTTTTTATAATTTAATACATTTATATAGTTTATTATTATAAATTTTACCGACGATAGAAATAAAAATAATAATTTTTATAAAAAGTCTTAATATTGTATAAGCTATATATTGATTATACAATATATTGCATGTACAATAAGTTAATTAATTAAAAAAATATTATTAAAATTTACGAAATATTTTTATAAAAAATAATTATTAAAATCTAAAAAATAGACCTAAAAAACTATAAAAACAACTTATTAAAAAATCAAAAAATCCAATAATAAAAACACAAAAAAATCTTTCTAAAATACATTTTAAGCACAAATTAAAAAATAAAAGTGAGAATAAATAGCTAAATATTTTAAGCAATTATTAATTTGAAAAAATTATAAAAAACCAATAAAAAGATATTAAAAAAATACTTTGTTTACTAAATTATAAAGAATACCTAAAATACATGTGTATATCTCAATTCATACTTCTATCATATAAACATCACGTTATAATGCAATCACATTAAACATATAAGAAATCTAATTATTAAAGCAATCACCATATAAACTAAACTAATAGGTAATCATATCATAAAGAACAATATAGGAGCCGATTAAACTAAAAAGCCAATAAAAAGCATATACACAAACATATTAAAAGAAATTAGTTAAACTCTTCTCATATATGCCTTTTGATACTGATTCATGTATCTTTATAACATTCTCTTTAGTTTGCAATTCTCTAAACCTAGAATCAATATTAAAATACCATTCTTGACCTATTCTTTCTCTAGTTATAGCTATTTTTTTATCTAAAAGTGAGGATAACAACGCCTTAATAACATTTTGTTCTATAAATAATTTTTTAGATATGAACTTAAAAGATAAAGGTTCCTTTTCACCAAACACATATAAAACCAAGAACAATTTTTGTTCTTCTAAACTCAATACAATATTAGAAAAGTGAGATTTATCATTCAAAAGTAAGCTATTTTTAAACATTAATACATCATCAATTATTTCTTTTAATTTATCGTACTTATTTTCAAGATCAGAAATATACTCGAAAGCAGACTGTAATTCAATTGTTAATTCGTTAATACTTTCTCTATGCTCATCGCGTTCCTCGCTGATTTTTTTAAAAGCACTTCGCAACTTTTTCTCGTCGTACATTTAACCCCCCAAGATTTAAGAATACCTATTCCTTTTTTAAAGATTATTAATTTGATTTAATCTGCCTTTTAACAATAATTATAACAAATTACCAAAAAACATAGACATAGTAAGATTTATAAATAAATCCCATTTCCTTTAAGTATGGAATTAAAAGTCGTCGAAAAAAGTAAAAAAAGAATCGTATTCGATTTAGTTGGCGCTGACCACACATTTTCTGGAGCACTAAAAAAAGAATTATGGAACGACAAAGCAATACATATATCTGCATATAACGTCGAGCATCCATTAATAGGCATACCAAGATTCATCATAGAAACAGAAGATAAAGATCCTGAAAAAGTTTTACTTGACGCTGTAAAAAGACTTGAAAAAAAGAACGAATCATTCCTCGAAGACTTTAAGAAAGTAAAAGTTTAATTAAAATTTATTTCTATATTTTAAAAAATATTACTATTCTATATTAGTAACCGTTTTTAGGCCAATATAAGCATAACTAAGCACAATTCCAAACCTATAAATATACGATATAACTACTACACTTACTATGGCTAAATTATACACATTAAATAAGAATGATCAAAAGTTATTGTTAGATTTAGCACGCAATGCATTAATATCATCATTTAATGATTCTGACCCTGATGTTAGTAAAGTTGGACATTTAACTCAACTAAGAGGCTGTTTTGTAACATTACATAAAGATAATAAACTTCGTGGATGTATTGGCTTTCCAAAACCAATATTACCTTTATATGAACAAATAATTGCTGCAAGTAAAGCTGCTGCATTTGATGATCCTAGATTTCAACCTTTAACAAAAGATGAATTAAAACATATTGTAATAGAAATATCAATATTAAGTAAACCTGAATTATTAAAAGTTAAACATTCTGAAGATTATTTAACAAATATTGAAATAGGACGTGATGGCTTAATTATTAAAGGAGCGAATTCAGGTCTATTACTGCCTCAAGTAGCAACTGAATATAATTTTGATGCTAAACAATTTTTAGAATGTGTATGTGAAAAAGCTAATTTAGATAAAGATGCTTGGAAAAATCCTGAAAACAAAATATATAAATTTCGTGCTGAAATATTTAGCGAAGACATAGAATAGTAAACAAGCATAAATCACAATATATATTGATAGAAATGTATTCTGAATTTAATTATTTTCTCGCATATCCGCCAAGCGAAATAATGTACGTTTTATTTTCTATGTTATGTTCTGGTGGCCAATCCCAAGATAATTCTACTCCAATCTAATACATTAATCCGGTTAGGTTTATTCCATGTGCTTCTGGGAAATTATTAACTACTAAATCAGGATACGCATTAACGAATTTTTCTAATTCATCCCTGTGTTTTTTTCTTGGTGTTTCTTGCCATATTCTTGGATTATACCATCGCCGAGATGAATTCCACTGATTTTCAGAGTGTTTTGGGAAGTATTCTTCTGGCCAATCTTTATGATTATCTTTTAATCGATTAATTATTGATTGACTGAATTTATTTTTTTCATGATTATAAGTTAATTCTTTCCATTCTGGATGCATTTTTCTCATTCTTTCAGCGAATTCTCCGATTGGAAATACTGTGTAGATTAAGTATAATTCTTTTGAGAAATCAAGAACCTCAGTAATTAGCGGTCTTAACGGACATTTATCTTTTTTATTAAAATTAATACATCCTTTCGAATGCCCACGATAAGGAATTACACACAACGATCTAATCATATTATCGTATGGAACAATTTCAGGATTGATTTTTATTATCATTCATAAATAAGAACACTTTTATAATTTATAAAGTTTTATATCGATAATTATTATTAAAATGATAATTAACCTTAACTATTAATTATCTTCAAACTATCCGCATAGGATTTTAACACATCAAGTGTATAATCAAGTTCTTCTCTTATTTGGGCATTATATAAATCGCTATTCTCTTTTTTTACCAGTAATACTTTTTGTTCTTCATCACGTTTTTTCTTTTCATCATCACGAACAATTGAACCAACATTATTATATAAATCTCTTAAAGCATTATATCTAATGGATTGTTCAATAGTTGCTTTCGTTTCTTTAGCATCTATACGATGTGCTAATGGAACATATCTGTAGCTGATATTATTATCATCAATAATAAACGGCATAGCACTATTAAGCATATATACACCATAATGTCGGTAATCCGTATCCTCAATTCGCTCATTAAAAGAATACACATTAAACATAATATTCTTATTATTGATGTTCAAAACTCCCACATATACAGTTCCTGTATGATTTACGATTTCTCTTAAATCAGATTTATCTTTAGGCTCAGAATATTCATCGGATTCACGAAAATTATACCAATCTTTTTCAGCTGCAATATTGTAGGGATCATTTTTCCAGCTTTTAATTCTGCTAGCAAGTCGTATAAAATCATCAAGTGTTAAATTGTTATTTTTTATTTCATTCATTTTATCCTAACTAAGCAATATAATCCGAAGGCATTTTAACTACGATAATATTAAGAATAATAATATATTTATAAATTTTAAGGCTAATAAACCATTATATAGTAGAAAAACAGTTAATTTATTTTCCAAATCTTCTTTCCCTATGACCATACTCATCAATTATTGCAACTAAATCTTCTTTAGTGAATTCTGGCCACATCTTATCAATAAAGAACCACTCACTATAATAGGATTGCCAAATTAAGAAATTACTTGTTCTTTTATCTCCGCCAGTTCGAATAATTAATTCTGGCTCTGATTGTAAATATAAGTGTTCTTGAATGGTACTTTCATTAATATCGCTCACAGTTAATTCTTTGGATTCTATTTTCTTAGCTATTTTTTTCACAGCATCAGTAACTTCTTCTCTGCCACCATAAGCAACAGCCAAATTAATAATATAATTATTATAATGTTTTGTCTTTTCAACAATATTATTAATCATTTCTACAATTTCAACAGGTAACAAATCAATTCTACCAATAACATTTACACGAACTTGATCTTCATCAATACGTTTATCATTAAAAAATGTTTCAAACACATTTTTAATTATATTTAATAAATAATCAAGCTCGATTTTAGGTCTACTTAGATTTTGAATAGATAAAGCATATAATGTTAGCTCTTTGATGCTAAGTTCTTTACACCATTCAAGTAATTCTTCAACTTTTTGTTTGCCATGATCATGGCCCTTCCAAGGTTCAAGACTTATTTTTTTAGCAAATCTACGATTACCATCAAGTATTATTGCTATGTGTTTTGGCATCATAATATCACAAATTATTTTTTTATAAGAGATTTCTTTTTCTTACTAGAAGTATTTTTAGTAAAAAGATTTTTCTTCTTCAATTTTAATTTACTAAAAAAGCCAGATGTTCCATCATCATTCTCTAATTGTTCTAACTCATCAATCTTTTCCGATTGTTCTCGAACTTCATATTTATCCATCCAAATATCAATTAAATCTGGTTGAATCTTTAAAATACTCTTAACAGTTAAGAATCCTATTAATTTATTTTTATCAATAACAGGTAATTGTCTAATATCGTGTTCACGCATTAAATTTAATGCAACATAAATATCCTCTTCAGGCGTTATCGTAATTAAATCTGTTATTGCAATGTCTTTTAATTTCAATTTTTTAGAATCAAGACCTTTTGCAACACATTTGCGAACAATATCTTCATCAGTAACTATACCAATAGGCTCATCATTTTCCACAAGTAATAAACTATTAACATCTTCTTTTGTTAGTAATTCTGCTGCATCTTTTAGAATCATATCTTTTGAAGCTATAACTGGCTTATTTGTCATTACATCCATTACCTTATATCCTGTCTGCATATTGACCACCAATTGTAAAAATAAAATATCGTTTAAAAATGTTATTAAAGTTGAACTAAAATAGGTTAAAAAGACAATAATATTGAATATTAAATTAATAAAAAAAATTAAAAAAATAACTTAACAATAATAAAAGTACAATAGTAAAGCCTATTAATAATTTATCAGTATCTCAACATCTTTACCAAATACTTGTTTTAATTGTTCAAATAATGCTTCTTTAATAAATGTTTTTTGAACAAATTCTGTTGTTACTATTGCTTTTTCAAGCTCTTCGAGTGAACTTTCTTTAATATTCGTTAATTTTCCGTCACTAGTAACTATAGCGCTACTAATTTCTTTAGTTTCGTTATCTATGTCATGTATAATAAATGCTTCTTTTCCAAGCAATATTACTTCCCCAAATTTAGTACCGTGTTTTACTCTGATTTTTACTCTCTCAAGTTCTTTTCCACGCTTACGTTGCACATACTCGACTAAGAATTTAATTAACTCTCTTGCATCCTTATTAACTTGATATATTTCAGTCTTGTTAAGTTTTTTTGCATCATAATCTTTTTTAGCTTTAATTATGTCTTTTAACATTCTTAAATATTTCTCAGGTATTAAGCCTTTATGTATTACTTCAGACTCAAAGACTTTAATAATATCTGCATCACTTGTTTTTTCAATACCTTCAAGTTTTAATATGTCTCTTGCAATTGTTACAACGCCTTCATAATTGTGTTTTATTCCTTCTTCTTCTTTTAATTTCTCTATTTGTTTGAATAATTCATTCATTCTCTTTAGATATTTTTTTGAATCCTCAACTAAGGCATCTATTTCTTTTCCTGTAGCAGTTTTCTTATCACCATGCTCAATATCTTTACGTATCTTTAATATTCTTTCAATAATCTGAACATATTCATCTTCAAGCATGTGTTCTCTTTTAACAAATATATCTCTTAATACTTCAGGAGTTTCCTTTGGTGTTGGTGGCGGTAAACCATACAACATAATAGCTGCTTGCGTAGGTGTGAGTGTTGCCCAGAAGAAATCTTCAGTTGCAATCTCGGTTAATTTATAAGTTACTCTTTCAAGTACTTGATCTCCTGAATGCATAAACATATCTATTGCTTCAGGACTAGGTTTAATTCTTCCCATTTGCAATAATTGTTTCCAAGACATAAATATTCCACGATCATAGAATGGTACACCATCTCTTAAGAAAGTAAATATTACTGGATTTGCTTCTTTTACAGACTCCCAGAAATCAGTTAAGATGTATACTTGAATATTAATCTTATTTTCAACACCACACATCTTTCCAGCATCAATTCCCATGCCAATAATTATTGCACGTAATTTATCTTTTAATTCTGCTCTAGTCATCTTCTTAACATCAGTATCATCAATTACAATAAATACATCAATATCAGACTTTGGTGTTGCTCTTCCTTGAACTAAGGACCCAGCTAGAACATAGGTTACAATATACTTTTCAAATTTCTTTAGTACCATATTTTTATGTATTTCAGAAATCTTAATTGCAGCCATCATTCCTTTATCATATATTGCAATACCCATTGCTATTGCTTGCAAATAATCATACTTTGCATCATAACATGATTGCCATAATTCTGTTAATAATAATGTTTCAACAGCTAAATTTTCATCAACTTCTTTTGCCATAGCAGCAATTATAGTGGATAACTTATCTTTCAACTCTTCTTTTGACATCTTTTTACTATCAGAATCATCAACTAATGTCAATAAATAGATTTTATTTTTATCAACTGGCATTTCTTCACCAGTTTCAGGATTAACTTCAGGTTTTGGTGGCGGAAGTAAAGATATTCCAAGAACGTAATCAGAAAACTTGTCTAGTACTTTCTTTTGAAAACCATCTAGTTTTTCTTTTAATTCAGCTAACTTCTTTTTTGTCTCTTCAGGCATATCTTGCGGAAATTGAGACTCAATTGTTGATGCGCCATTTTGTATGTTTGGATTAACATTAGAATTTGCAGAATACGAATCACTTTGAAGATTAACTTTATGTGCATCGTTGTCTTTATTTTTAGAACTTTTCTCATTCCCCTTTTTTGCCATGTTAAAATCACCTATACTAAATATTTAATTAATTAGATTAATACATTAAATCAAAAGATAATTATTTATAAAGGTAGCGATTATTAGAAATTAAATTAAAAATCAAGATATTACGGATAATATAATATAATTAACAAATCAAATATTAGAAAAATAAACGAAAGATTTATAAAAAAACGATGACGATAATTACTATTGATGAATAAATACTAAATAACTAGCTATAATAAGTAGTTATTAATAAAATTAATACTATTAAAACATAAGGTGATATATATGGCTGAAGAAAAAAAAGTAGAAAAACCATTCGTAGATCCATTTACTTTAATGAAAACTGAAGAGTTATTAGCTCATTACGATAAACACTTCGCAGATACTCCTGAAGATGCAGCTAGAAGAGAAGGTTATGAACATGAAATACAAGCTAATCTTAATTTATTCCAAGATGTTCAAAACTCTTATTTGATTAATAAACGTGGAAAGGGAACTAAAGGTAATACACCTAAAAAATTCGCATTAGATAAAAAGAACGTTAACGTAGAATCTTCAGAACTCATTAACAAAATATTAATGACATTAATTGAAGAAGACACAAAAGATGCTAAAGGACAACCAAATAAAGCAATTCTAGAATTATATAAAAATGATGTAACTAGATTAAAAGAATATGCTGCTGGAAAAGGCATCAACTATGAAAAGGTTAAACAAGATTTAATTGAAAATTATGCTAACATCAATAAATCAAAAGAATTTAACAATTTTAAAAACACTATATCGCAAATGCTAATTAAAGATTTACAAAAACTTCAACGAGTAGGATATGAATTGCAAACCAATAATTCACATCATTCGAAAATAAAGTCATACATAAATTCGAAATTACAAAAATCAGGTTATACTCTTGAAGAAACAGTTGGTGTTGGAGATCAAATACAACATTACCAAAGATTCCTTGAAAAAGGAGGCAAAGTCACAGCAGATGATGCACACATATACGGTAATGATCTTAAAAAATACGAAGCTCCAAAACCAAAATAAGTCACCATTAATTTACTAAATTATTTTATTTTTTTCATTACATTTAAAAATAGTGCATTCTAAAATACTTATAGTTAGGGGTTTAATGGCAATTATAGTATAATCTAAATATGAGTATAAATACTATAATAAATTATTAAGATTCTAATAAAATAATCGGGGTGAGGCAAAATTAATCAGAAAGTAGTTGATTATATTAAACATTATACTAGTCAAGGACATAATTTTAATGAAATCAAACAGTTTCTATTAAATAATAATATATCAGAAATAGATATTGATGAAGCAATTAACTATATTTATTCATCATCACAAACATCTAAATATTCTAACGCCAATCAATCAAACAATAATAACATAAATTATAACAATTCACAATTAGAATCTCAATTAAAAACTTACATTCAAACACAATTACGTAACGGTTATTCCATTGAACCTATAAAAAATACACTTATAGGACAAGGATATAATGCACAAACAGTGCAAAATATTGTAAATGAATTTAATAATGTTAATATAAATGTTAAACATGAAGTTAACATTTCTAAAGGAACAATAGTTGGAATTGCGGCAATAATGTTAATTACAGCAGTTGTAGTTTATGGAATATTAAATTTCAATATTTTTAAACCAAATCAATCATTGCTGGATATTAGCATTAGTAGCAACGCAAACAATTATTTAGCAGGGGAAAACATTAATTATCAAGTATATCTTAGTAATATGGGATCAAACAATAGATATGATGCAACTATAAAATACTTAATTAGCGATGATTTATCAAATACCATTACACGTAAGGAAGAAACTATTGCAATAGAAACAACTGCAAGCATTAATAGAAATATTCAATTACCAACTAATATTAAACCAGGAAAATACACTCTTTTGGCAATTGCGAGCTATGGTCAAAATGAAGAGGCAAAAAGCAGCTTAGAATTCGAAATTGTAACTATTGCAAATAGTATTAATAAAAACACCAATTCCAATTCAAATAATTCTACAACAAAAAACAACACTAACATAAATAATAGCGCCAACATCAACACAGAGGATAATGTTAATACCGATAATATAAAAAATCAAAACATTAAGGATAATAACTACAATACTCAACCTCAAACCTCAGTAACAGAAAATACTAAAGAAAGTTTCGGAGATATATTAATTCAAATTAAAGAAACTACCAAAACTAATCCACAAACAGCAGTAAACAAATGTGAAGAATTAGAACTGAATTCAAAAAAAGATATGTGTTACACAACTATTGCAGATGTTAGTAAAATTTATTCTTATTGTGACAAGATCATTAGTTTAGAAACGAAAGATAACTGCTATCTATCTTTTGCAACAAGCAGTAAAGACATATGTAATAAAATAACAGATAAAGAGAGTAAAGTATTTTGCGAACAATTACAAATTGTAAACCAAATGGACAAATACTATAAAGAAAATAACACTCAAAAAGTATTAGAATTAAGTAAACAATTCAATCCTGAAGTATACAGTGCTACCTCTCCTATTAGAACATATGAATACACTTACACTGAAATAGCAACCGATAACATCATGACAAGCGATTACAATACCGACATTAAATTAAATACTAGTATAGATAATACTTCGAGCAATAATTTAATCAATACCACAGATATTAGCAATAACGACACCAATTCTACTAATACTACAAATGATACTGATTCTATCAGTATCACAACTACAGAATAAGACGCCTTACTAAATTACACTAATAATCCAAACTAATCTAAACCAGATTAAATTATGCCATTAATTCTAATTCAATCCAAAGGAATATTATTAGGTATGAACTTTGGTAAAAGAATAGCAGAATATTCATCTGATATATCTCCAATTTTAGACATATCTTCCATATCATCAAAACATTTAGGTTCAGGTAGTCGCATTACATTTAATTCTAAAGTATTATCCTGTGATAAATCACTAGCCGAAATATATACTAATGTTTGATTATCATAAATAACACCACCCCAAGGAGCAGGCTTTATGACTATATCATCTTCAGGTATTTTTTTCTCTTCATTACATCCACCAAATACTGAATTAAGAACGGTTTTATCAGCGCATATGGTTTTACATTCTTTAAGTATGATTATGCCATTATTATCTAATAATTGCATATTTAAGCTATATACGCCGGGAACCAGCATTATTTCACGTTTGATATTTTCAGAATCACTAGACACCATTACGGTTTGACCAAATGGTTCATCAGTAACATCCGATAATACTTTTTCAAAAGTAATTATTACAGTATCATTCTCAGATAAACTCGTAGCATTATCTGTAAGAGAATAAGAAGAATATTTAATTGCGCCTTTAGTATCTAAAATTAAATGTTTTTTAACAAAATACTTACTCACATTAAAAGATTTAGTAACTATTTTATCTAAATATATTGAACCTAAATTTTTAGGAGTTTTAGAATCCGTAGATAATAAGACGGTTTTTGTTAAATAACCTTGCTTTGATAAAGTAATATAACCATTATTACAGGTTGGAAACTTAGAGTTAAATAACGATTCTTGTAATAAAGTATCATATGTTGTTTCCCCAAAATCACATTCAATAAAATTTCCACAACCAAATTTAACGTTAACACTACTTAATGCATTTCCTGTAATGCCATCATATGTTTTTAACGTTACTAACCCTGAAACTTGTTGATTAACATCACAAAATTTAGAATTAGAGTTTGATTGTAAGGGTAAATTATTATTATTAACATTTAAATCAACATTAGAATATTCTTCATTAAACTTGGAATCTAATCCTAAACTAGCTAAATCAACATCATTATCTTTTGGATAATTCAATTTTAATGATAAAAAAGATGGATCCCAAGGAATTGGCGCGGAACTATCATTTAGATAATCTTTAATTCTTTGATTAGCCACAATATTTGCTTCAAGTGCAAACATAAATGTATAATATGAACCTTTTTTATATTCATCTTTTATCTCAACTATTACAGGATAAGATGTTTCATAATAAAAATCATAATTATTTATTATTCTTTCTTGAAACATCGGAGATATTGCTTTTGGAGGATTTTTTTTCGACATTAATAATTCGCCATTAGATGGAAAAATATCAAAATATATTGATTGTCCTAAATATGAAAAAGATATTTCTGAATTAGATAAATCGTAACTAACAGGAATATCAAGTCTTGTCGCATTATAAAAATAATACTCGGAAGGCGATAATGATGCATCATTTATTTCTAAATCATTTTTAGAATTCTTTACCCGTAATACAGGTATATTGGATGTTAATACTGACTGGAATTTTTGTTTAGAACTGGTTTTTGACCATAAAGTAAAATCGTATCCTTCTGATGAATCATGAATCGGAGGTAATTTTGTTGAGTTTAATCCAGAATAAGCATTTATTAAATATAATCCTACATTTTCTAGGTAATTATTTTGTACTTGTTTAATTGTAATGTTTGTTGCAACATCATAATATTTTTTTAAAGGTATATCGGATTCTGTATAGAATAAGTCAAGTGTTGTTTTCTGATTATCTATTGTAACAAATATGTTTGCACCAAATAAAACTAAAACACCCTTATCAGTAATTGAAGTTTCAATAGTATAATTATTATCATCATTTATAGTATAACCTTTATCTTTAAAAGATTCAAAATTATTTAAACATGAACCAATATTTCTTACAACATAATGATCTAATTGTTGTTCCATACTATAAATAGAAGGTGTTTGTGTTGCAACAAAACAAGTATCACAACCATTATAGGATTTTGTCTCAAACCAATAAGCAACGCCCGTTGTTTTATCAGTATAATCTAAAAATGCTAAATCAGAATTATACTGCTCTAAAGGATTTATCGTAAAATATACTCCGCTTAAAAATGGATCTATTGGATCAATATATCCTCCATGTAAGCCAAGTTTTATGATTCCATCTGTTAAAACATTATTAACACATTGTGTTACATAATCTTGTACAGGTGCAAACTTTGCAGGCACATTAATATCTGAAGGTTTAAACTGTTTAGAATTATATGAATTAAAAAAGTATATTGCAAGACCAATAATTATTAATAGTATTAACCCAAGTATTACAAATAATGTTATTTGACCTTTCTTTCTCATTTAATCCTCTTTTTCACATACTAAATTTAAATTAATAAATTAAATTAATTGACAAGCAATTTTAACTAACAATCATTTAGTATATTTTAGTATTTGATATTGATAATTTAATACCCATATATCTAACAATAACAATAACGGCAAAAGTAACAAAATAATATATTTTTTCAATAATATTGATGCAAACGCACTAATCAAAATAACTACTACAAGAGCAATAAGTCCGACTATAATCACAGGTAAAGTTTTATGCAATTTTAAACAATTTAATATCCCTTTTTTTAAATAATTTAATAAGGATATATTCTCAAGCGCAATTTGAAACATTACGATAATATAACTATAAATTAAAGTTAAAATTATAGATAATATTGCTAAAAGAACCATATCTGACATATAATATAGCATTAAAAACAGCAATATAAAATAAATCATAGTGATAATAGAATAAACTAGTAGCATTTTTAAAAATTGTTTAACATTCCATTTAGTATTATTAATTCGAGTAATTAAAACACTATTAAAAAATGCTAGCAGTAAACTTAACATTAATGCGATAAAAATCAGTAAAAGTATGGCTTTCAATACAAATCCTGTCAAAAGACTTGATTGTTCTAAAATAGCATTTATGAGTGAAGGATTAGTTATAAAATCCTCAGCGCCAGACATCTTATCTATTGATGAAAGCAAAGGTAATACGCCGATAAATAATCTTACCAGAATAAAAATAAATAATATTAGCAATAATAGTAATGAAACATATTTAGCCAGAGTTAAAAATATTTGAGATAGAGGTTTATTTAACTTGTTGCTTTTCTTAAATACTTTAAGATGCATAATTAAATAATTATTCATACGCTGCTTTATCGTCATCTACAATCTCCGTTTCAATAGTCTTAATATCACTCGAATCAACATCGTGATACTCAATTAATAATTTTGTATAATTAGAAAGATAGGTATTTGAAAATACTTTTTCAGAATTACTCATTGGTTCAAGAGTTACATCTTTATATCCTGGAATATTAAATTTGTTTGTAGAATTAATTAGATATACTGAGTAAACAACTTGTTTATCAATTGATTGTACATACCATTCTAAATTATAAACCACATCATTTGAAATAACATAACTATATTTAGATGCCATTAAAGCAACAGTTGTACTTGAAAAACGCATATCAAAATTACCTAACGTAGCACTTTTTTTATGATCTGCAGTTGACGAGGTTAAATCTCTTGAGCACACTTCAACTTCCCAATCCTCAACAGGATAAAATAACATCATATTATCTTTAGCTTTATCTTTATTAAGACCATTCCAGATAGGAACACTTTCAACAAAGTTATATTTAAAATCTTTCCAAAATTGTATGCCTGAAGTAATCTCGGCAGATACAAAACTAATTGAAATTAATAATACTAAAAATATTACTAATGAATATACTAATGTGTTATTATTAAAACAATATTTATTTTGCATACAAATCTCCACCATTACAATAATCCTGTATTGATGCAGGATCTTTTGGAATATTACCATTAAATAAATCACTCATTACTTGACCAGGTGTTGTTAACAGTTTTTTTATTTCTTGGAATTTTAATACCCCACTAAATAATCCACACCAAACATTATACCAGCCAGTAACTAAAGTGGGTTGCTGTAAATTATGATTATATCGTTCACACACAGAATTAAATGTTGCTTGTAATGCAAATCCCATAGCAGCACTTACTGCTTGAGTAATTATACCTTTAGTTATTTGTGACCAAACATTATTATTAAGTTTATACTGCGCACTTTCTAAATATAAACAATCATTAAATTTGTAAGTATCTTTACACACCCTACTTGAAAGTCCTGTTGTTTGACTAGTTTGCAAACAGGATAAATACATACATCTTATTTGACGTTCTTTTTGTAAATTATATAATGTGGCTGGAGCACATAATCCATCATAATGTTTACTTCTATAGGGATTAATAATCCAATCTTGCCTATCAATATCTTGATATAATATTGATTGTCTTTGATCATTTACAAAAGCACTTTGCGCTAAATCCGTTTGAAATTGTCCTAAATTATTATTATCTAGAACCTTACCCTTGTAAGAATAATCAACACTACTACCAACTGTTCTTACGATTCCAGTTTTAACATTTAAAAAGGGTAGTTTAACATCTTTACCAGTAAGTTTAGGAGTAGGGATAGGAGCTAGAGCAGGAGGAGTAATAGACTTATCTTTAGCAACAATAACAACTTCTGGAAGTAGTTCGGGATTATCTTCATTAACAATATCATTACCTGGAGAATTAAAACCATTAGGATCCTCATCAGTTCCGCCATTATAATTGCTATCAGTAACAGGAGTTGGTGTGGCAGGAGTATCTTTAAACTGTGAAGGCATATCTTCCGGATTTGCTTCTTTAGGCTTTACAGCAGCTATTTTATCTTGTTTAATTTTATTATTTTCCTTTATCGCCTTAGCACCATTTACTGCATCGGATCCTAGTTCTATTAATCCGCTTAATGTATAAAATTTACAATTGTAAATAAAACAAGTATATTTCCATACGTATCCAATTACAGAAGCTGGATCAGTTCCTGTTGGCCAAACAAATGTTTGTACAAATTTATCAAAACTAGATATTGGTGGCTCAACTGCTTTCCATAATGGTTCGCCTGCACCAGTCCATTCGATTGCTACAGCAACAACATATATGACAGATTTTACTACTTGCAATACGCCATCAACTTTTACTATAATACTAGATATATCACATATTCGTTTTAATATATTGTCTACATCTTGACGTTTTTTAATATCTTTATCTATATTTCTTAACGTTTCTTTTTGCGTTTTAATTTCTTGTAATGTTGCAGCATCAAGTGTTCCAAGTGGTTGATTAAACGTGTTTATTGTTAATGTTATTACTTCTTTTTCTGGCAAAATAAATATTGTTGAGCCTTGTTTTATTCTTGCAGAAATTGTGCAATTAAACGTTAATGAATCTTCAGGCAATAGTTTTCCTTTGCCACCAATTGATGTAACGAGTGTTAAACTTGAGCCAGAATTAGGAATAAAATAAGAATTAGACGTAATTGCTTCCATATTATTTATATCAAGGCCAGTACATCTATCTATTGATGCATACATTATTGTTGAACCAGGTTTTACAATTAATGATATTGGAATATATGTTTTTATTGGTATTAAACTTGCGGTTTTTCTATCGATTTTTGGTGTTGATTGTTGAGATATTCCAAATATTACATTTGGAGTTGTTGCAGTTGTTGCCTTACAAATATTAAACTGATAAGGCAAAGATAACTTATTTCCTGCTAAATCTTCAATTATAATACTTTCATTTACTGATGTTACGTCGGTTATAAAATCTTTAACAATAATTGAACAATCAAAAATATTATCCCCATTAGGCAAACATTCTCCTATTTGAATCTTTTTTGAATTTGAAGTAAATTTTGATGTATCAACATGTATTTCTGGTTCGGCTGTTGCTTCTGATATTCGTACATTAAATTCTAATTCATCTCCCGCGGCTGAGCAACCAATATTATTCTTACTATTAGTAACATTTAACACAGTAATATTTTTTGGCTTAACATCATCAATTAATACCATTCTATCCATATCAGTATCAAGAGAATTTCCATAATCATCATAAGACTCGGCTAAAAATAAATTTAAACTAGTAACAGTTGCAGGAACATCATATACTCCAACACATTTCCAAGTTGTATTTAGATTACATATTGCAAATCTTGTTTCTGAATTTACACCAATATTAATTAAACTACGATTATAACTTGAAGTTGCATCAAGTTCTACATTTAATAATTGTCTACCGCTCTTTAAATAACAAGTTGTTAAATCTTTTGTACAATGAGTTTTTAATGGGCCAATGTAAGACACAGTTCCTGCATTTATAACTAAACTAATCTTATTAGGCAAAGTTGTTTTGCTAATAGAATTAAGATTATGATCACTTGCTCTAACATTAATTGTTAAATCAGTACTTGCAGGCATTATTTCAATATTTCTAAATACACAAATATATTCTTTACCAATAGTATCTGTTGTACATTGTGTTGCTTTAACATCAGTATATACTAATTTTAATAATGGATTTAAATTTGATAAATCAGCATAAACATTATTCACATCAAGATTTGAATCTTCAATTGAAACATACACATCAGCAGTGATTTTTGCAAGTGCTGAAAATTGTTTTAATTCAATTGTATCTTTAACTATTTTAAATGTGTTTGCTATCTTTGGTGCGGCAAAGTCTCCTGAAATATTGAGTAATCCTGTTGAATATTTATTTCCTACTCTGTCAGTAACTTCTAATTTATAATAAATAACACCATTATTAGTGTTAGATAAATTTTTGAAATATGATCCGGAAACGGTGCAGTTTTGAGTTAATATATTTTGAGTAAATACTACTTTAGAATCCGCAGTCAAAATAATACTTCCAATTCCAGAACCCTTGCAACTAGTTTCACCAGAATCTACAAGATAATCAGTAAAATCATACACAAAATTTAGTCCATCAACAACTTTGTCTACAGTAAAAATATTTTTTACAGGAGTAGTATTATCAACATATAACACTCCGTCAATAGTATTCGGAGTACCAGTAGATTGTGTTAATTTAAAATTTAAAGCGCCATCAACTAAGGGAATTTGTTCTGAAACAATAGGTCCGGAATTACAACGTACAATTCCACTAACATCTGCATCAATACATGCTAAATCATTACCATTGTATTTAACATTTGAATCAGATTGGGTAGTTAATAATATTTTATCGTTTACTTTTTTGGCAAATCCTAAAACTTTTTTATCTCCACTTATTTCATAATTTAATGCGGCAAATGCTTTTGCTGTAAAGAATGTTAAAGACAATACTAAATATATAGTAAATATTGCTAGAGATTTCTTTAATAATAACTTATTTTTAGTATTCATGCAATCATCTAATAATATATTAAAAGTATTTTAACAATCAAATAACTCGGATTATCGTTATAGATTACTATCTCTTTAGATATTTAAGGATATTCCATTGTTGGATATAAAAATGCCATTTTATCTTCTTGATATTGTTCAATTGTTGGACTATCCGTTAATTCTTGCCAAGTTGTTGGAAGAGGCATTTGCGCAACATAGATTATAAGAGTATTATCCCTATAAATATCATTCTCTTCTAAAGTAATATTAATATTTACTCCACCAGTAATCCAACTGCTAAAATTCTGTGCAGGCAGTACCATATCCTCTGTATTACCAATACATACACCCATCATTTCAACTGATTTACATATTGATGTTCTTTCTTCAGGAATCTGTAACCCGCTATCATACATCATAAATGCATCTATATTATAAGTTCCTGGAACTAACTCAACAATATACTCGCTTTCATTAACAATTATTGGTGTTGGTTCATAAACAGCTGTATCTACATCATATAACATTGAAGTTTTAACGGACTCGTTAATATCTCCATTATTAAATAATTGATTTAGGTATTCTCTTTGATCATCCTTAGTTATAACTTTTGGTGAACTATTAGCTGTTTTTACAAGTAAAAATCCAACTAACGGAACATCTGATTCTCTTTGATCATCTTTGACACGTGCAATATTTAAAAATACTGTATCATTAGGTGTCAACTCGGAATATTTAGTATTATAAGTTATAATTCCGCCCATGCCCAAATTTCTAATGCCATTAATGTCATCAGTTGTTCTTTTGTATACTTTAATTTTCTTTTCTCGCATTGGCCACATTTCAACTCTAAAGTTTTTAGAATCTGTACCATCAGTATTGCTATAATCTATAACACCACTCATGTAACCAACTTTTTCATAAACTATTTCTCCACCAAATTCACAAAATGGAAACTTGTCAGATAATATTGCTTTTCCATTAAGCATTTTAGTTGAACCAATAGTAAATTCTCCACCACATTTGTAGCTTATTAAAACATCAGTTAGTGGTTCTTTAGTATATTTATTATATGATTCAATTGTAATTATTCTATTAACTCTTTGCGACACATCATCAATATCTATTGTTGGCGCATTTACAATTTGTACTGCAGTCATATTGTCTTTTATTGGAACATTTTGTCTGATGTTTGCTTCCATTGCATAATTGAAGGTAAATCCTTCACCATTAAATGCAGTTGAATCTTTAATACTAACAATTACAGGATACGATAAATCATACTTAAAACTATAATCGTTCATTGCAAATCCCATCATCTTTAAAACAAAGTTATCTCCAGCTTCAAAATTATTTGGTTTAATTATTTCATTATCGCCAATTTTAAAATATATTTCTGAATCTTGTGGATAATAGAGATTTGCATCTAAATCAGAATAGATATTATCTGAAACTTTTAACATCATGGATTGATATAGACCATTTTCGAAAGAGATAGTTTTTGGATCAGTACTTCTTGAATATATTTGTTCGGAATTTTTAGCATTTACAATTCGTAATAACATTGTGTAAGGTAAAATGTCGCTCTTTAATTGTTCTTTAACATTTGTTCTAATCCAATATTTTTTTCCAGGAACAAACATATCCATTCCACTCATCGGAGGAAGTAAGTCCATATCTACACCAGAATATACTGATATTAAATTTAGAGTATTTCGCTCAAGAAAAGTATAATTTTTTTCTGAATCTCTTATTTCAGTTGCAAATTGATATATTTTAGCTAAATTCAAATTATGTTCAGTATAAAAATACGCTATTTTAGATTTATCTTTAGAACCTTTGGTTGCAATATCTAATGGATAATCAAGTTTAAAATTTACATTTAATTGAGTAATTTGAGTGTCAACATTTATTTTCCCAGAAGTAATATCAAATCTATCTTTAAATGGTTCAAAATTATTAATACATTTACCAACATTTTGTTCGACAAATTTGTTTAATTGTTCTTCCATACTATTATCGCCAGTGTAAGGAATAACACACTTAACTCCTTTTGCACAAACTGCCGGATTTGTTACAACCATACATCCAATTGATGATTCAGAGCACTTCTTCATATGATACCAATAAGGTATTAGTTGTGGATCGAAGAACAAGACATCAGAATTATAAGGTCTTACTGGATCAACTTTCATTCCAGTAGGAATTGTTATATATCCTCCATTTTGTCCAAGTCTAATTAAACCTTCTTTTGCTGTTACGGATAAACAATCTGTAACATATTGTTGTATGGGCTTTACTTCATCGCTAACAATTAATTGTTGTACAGGAGGTCTTACAACATTAAAAGAACTTTGCCAATATAATGCTAACGCAACTACAAATAATATTACTATTCCAAGTATAATAAATACAGTTATTTGTCCACTCTTTTTTTTAATCATTTTAAACATTCTTGCACCCACAATAATAATAGCATTCAAAATTATATTCTTAAATTAATCATTGTTTACTCTAAAAATCCTGGAATCTTTGCAACATCAATATTTGAATTAATTGGATTTCCAGCATCATTAACATAATCATTATATGTTCCTATATTACTTGCATTTAATGGAATTTCAGGTGAACCTGTATCAAATATTTTTGTTGTTATATCTCGACAGTATTCATCTTTAGTTTGAATATCATTATCAACAGGGAACGGAATATTAAATTTAACACAGATAGTGTCAAATACTAATGAGGATTTTGAAACTTTTCTATAATATTTAACTTCAAATGGATTTAATACTTGATCTTCTCTAAATCCATCTAATGTAACTTTAGAATTTTTAAAATAAATATTATAACTAAGATCTTTACCTCGAGAGTCAGCAGAACTAATATAATATACTGTGGTATATAGATTATATATTGTACCATTAGGATATTCAAGTTCCGTTCTTTCAGAAGCATAAGTTAATACTGGAAGGCAACTTCCGCCAGAGCATGAAATAACACTTCCTTCTGCAGAACCACCAATACTAACAGGATTATTAGGATTACATACTGATTCTTTGTGTTTATCGAAATTAAAGAAATCAGATATATCTTTATTATTAAACCATTGTTTAAGCCAATAATCAGTAAACATAAAATCAATCATATTATTAGCATTAGCGTATTGTAATCCAGTAAATAATGTATCTCCAAACTGTTGAGATTTTACAACATCAGAATTTATTTTTGCATTCGCATAAGTTTTGTCTTTTATATCTTTTAAATTAGCACTATTAACGGATTTAGAATCTAAAACAGTTTTTTCTAAACTAGCCGTTTCTGTAATTAATTGATCTCTTTCTTGAGTTAATTCATCAATTACATTTTGAGCAGAAGATCCTTTTGCTTGAGAATCATCTGAGAAACTGTTAATTTGACTATTATAATCATCAATCATCTTCTTATTAGCAAGTATTTTATCGTAATTAGGATTTAATCCTAAATCGGTTGATAATGCAATAAAATCTTTTTCCGCAGCAGCTCTCTGATTTTGTAAATCGATTAGTCTTTGTGATGATGAAGTAACAGCAGGATTGATTGTGGTTTCAGTAGTAGAAACAATATTACCATCTTTATCTTTAACGACTGTTTTAGAACCGGCAGGCACAGATTTCTTTTCTGCATCAGATAATGTTTTTATCTGTTTATCTAATGTAGCCATACTTGTAGTTAAATCTTCTATTTTGGTTACTGCTTTTAATTTTTCATTATCGACATTCAATCTTTCTTGAGCTGATAATTTATTATTATAATCATCTGGAGTAGTTTTTAATGTTATGGTGTCTATTCCTGAAATTATTTCATTTTTATCTATATTTTTATATGCATCACAATTATTGGATCCTTTAGCAATACATCCAGAATATAATTTTTGTTTATTTTGATAAAAATTAATTTGTTCCGTAAGATATTTACTTTTTTCTTGAGGAGTTTTTGCATTAGTATAATCAGCATTAATTATCCCTCTACTGAGTAAATCTGCTCGTAAAGCTGCGTCAGTCGCATCAGTAGAAACAACATTATTAGTGGCAGCTCTAACCTTAGAACTATCTAAACTTTGTAATTTCTTTAATGAAGCAATATCCTTATTCATTTGCGCAATATCTTTATTATTACCAAATGAATCAGCTTTTGATAATTGAGGATTTATTTTACTTAATGTATCGAAAAAGTCAGGAGTGTAAGCACAGTTAGTATCACCAACACACGTTGCATATTTACACATATCAGGCATTACTGGATATACGAATTTACCTGCATTACTACTTCTTGATGTACTATCAGCAAATCTTGCAATTTGCAATGGTATTTGACAACCATAAATCATTCTTTTTTGTTTTGCTGGATTCATATCTGCAAAACTTTTGTCTCCAGAAAGCAAACCTGTTTTATCATCAGTATTTAACTTACCCATACTTCCAACACTACCAGTATTAAAGTCTAAATATTCTGGACAAAATGCTCTTTTTAATCCTGATGCTACTGCTAAGGGGAATGAATTTCTAACTAAATCAGCAGCATTGTTCATTACATTCTTAAGTTCTCTTGCAATAGGAATTATTTCAAATGCTTCTCCAACAACCATAACACATTGTTGCGCTGATTTTGCTTTATCACATGCAGAAATATCAGTACCAGAATATGATGCCATTTTTAAACAATATAAATAATTACATTCTACTTGTCTAAATTTATTTACATTATAATATACTGCAGGCAAGCATCCTGTAGTTGCTGCCATTACAATACTATTACTAACATCTGGAACATTAACATTTTTAGTTAATGCAGAACCAACCTCAGAACCAAAACTTGAATCTTTAGCAAAAAAGTCAGGAATTTTACCAGAATTACTAGATGTTCCATCACCAGGGAATAATGTACTTTTCTTATCCTCGAATTTACTTGCAACATCACATGTTAATGCACTACACATTTGTCCAATAATACCTTGGCATTGAGAATATAATTTTTCAGGATTCTTACTTTCGCCATTTGCAGTTCCCATTAATTGTTCTAACGGATTACCACTAGTTGCAGAAGATTTAGATGTTCCCATTAAACATGTTTCTAAATTTGTTAATTGAACATTTAATTTCATTGGCCCAACTGCTAATGATGGTTTTACTAAATCTAATGCTACACTTGCAGCATTTGATGCAAATGTACCAACGGCTAGATAATCTTTTACTTTACACATTGATTGTAATTTTGGTATCCAATTATCTATTGTTGCCATTACTTGTGAACGTACCATCCAATTGTTTTGAACATCATTAATTTTTTCTCCAAATTTCGCTCCAGGAGTACAATCTTGTCCAGCAGTTTTACATAATTTAGAATTAATTAAGGTAAATTCCATGTCTAATTGTAACATTTGAGGTTTTTGATAGATTTTATTATTCTCTTTTTCCATTACTGAAATATTACAAGATATAACAAATTTATCATCAAGATTATTTACTAAATCAGTTAATCCATCTCTGAATTTTAAATCAACTCTTCCAGTTTCGCCAATTTTTGCATAAGAGTTTGCAAGTGTTATGGAATTAAATACTGAACTTGCTGAAGTCACACCTGATTTACTACTATAAACACAATTGTTTAAGCTTATACTTTGGTATAATGCTTCAACACCAATTGCATTAGGTTTAGCAAGATTTAATTTATATGTAGCATATATATAGTAAGGTAATTTTTCAGCTGTTGCCATATCCAATACTATTCGATTAATTTCATTAGGAGTAACTTTAATCAAATCTATTCCTAAATTATCAGGAGTATCATTATCTGATTTTTTACCTAATACTTTTACAACATAAGATTTAGGTGCACTATTTCCGGCAATGTCTGTTACATTAAACACTAAATTTGCATCATAATAACCATCATTAATATTAGTAATTGTCCAAATACAATTAAAATTATACGAATCAGTTTTTGTACATGTGCCTTTCTCAGTAGAATTTTTTATTTTATCTAAATATACTAATGCAAGCAGTTCATCACTATCAACTTCAGTTACATTCGCAATTAAGGTAATAGTACTTCCAGAAACAAATTCTTTAATTACTGATGTAGCGTCACCAGTTACTGTAATGCCATTTACTATTGGCGCAACATTATCACAATAAACTTGAGTATTAAATGGAGTAAGTACATTTCCAGCATCATCTTGACTATCAAATCCTGAAAAATCAGTTATACTAATTGTTACTTGAGAGCCTGATGTACAAGTTAAGGGCACAGTTGCACTACAAATACTTGCTGAACAATTTTGTACTTTTATAGTTTCAAATGTTGCTCCAGGTAATTTAAAAAATACATATCTTTTATTAAAATTATTTTTATTTAAATTAAGAATAATATTATTAACACCATTCTTAATATAACATACATTTGTAGTTGAACACTTACTGGTTTTTATTGAAACTTTTGGTTCTAGATCATCAATAGTTAATGATTTGGATAATATTGCTGAACCATAATTACCATAAGTATCAATTGCTGAAACATTAACCTTAATATAATTATCAGTATTAATTGTACTTAACTGTACTCCACGAAGAACACATGAATATACTTTATCTTTACTAGAATCATTTATCTCGCAATTACTTATTGGAACATTAATATTACTATAAGCTTGTTGCATTGAAAAATCATTATTTGAATTAATTAAATTTAAATTAATAGTTTCAAGCGAATCTTCTCTTATACTAAAATATAAATCAACTAAAAATGATGCGCTACTACTAACAGTTCCTATTTCATCATTTGTCCCTGAATATTTTACCATAAGTCCGTTAACTATTACTGGACTAGTAAGATCAAAAGTCATATTTTCAGAAGGTGTTTGTTTTTTATTTCCAACATTATCAATTACTTCTAAAGAAATACTTTTTGTACCTGAACTAGTTATACTAATATTATTAATACCACTATAACTACATACGCCTGCTTCACTATTAATATTAAATGTATTAAGTTTATTTTTTCCATCATAAATATTAATTGTTTTAATTCCTGAACATGCATTATTACCGCTAAATCCTGAATCTGTTACACTATAATTAATAGATACAATATTATTGGCGGTTTTTACAGTATAAGTTATTTCGCCAATGCTGTTATCAACATTAATACTTGTCGTTGCTGTTTGTCCATCTAAATTTATTAATTGATAATATGCAACGGAAGTATCAATGGTATCTTTGAATACACAAACATAATCTAATACTCCTGTAGATACACATTTAGCACTAGTTAAACCAGCAACAGACACATTACTAGTTGAAGAAACATTAATTCCAATAGAATCATTTGAAGCCCTATACCCAGTAATGCCATAAGAACCAGAAATACTATTAACACTAATTAATGCAGAAACTAATCCCGTACTTAAAATTATTAACAACAATACTAAAGATGCTAATCGCATCGTCTTAAATTTCAATCTAACACCCTCACAACGAAAATAATAATAAATCCTCGATTACCATATTTATAAATATTACTATTTAAGAAGCATATTAAGAAAGAGATTAAGATTAAATATTAAGAATAGATGACTATTAGAATAATAATTACACTAATAATACGAGACAACAAATAATATAAAATCAATAATAAACTAATTAAGCTAATCCTATCTTACAGGACCATTAGTAATTCTTTCAACACCAAGTAATCCTTGAGTTGTTTTTAATTCCTTATCATTACAGAATATTTTCTTGTTACTTGCAACAATTTTAATTGTGCCAAATTCTTTAATATTAATTTTCGGAAGATTTTTTATTTTTTCAAATTTAGAATCATTCATATCTTCAACATAAACATAATCACCAATTTCGCCAAGTGTTGTAACTAATCCAACAACACCATTTTCTTCTGTAGCAAGAAGCATCCCATTACTTTCAACGCCTCTTAAATTAGCTGGTTCAAGATTGGTTACTACAATAATTTTTTTATTCAATAATTCTTCAACTGTATAATAAGGAACTAATCCTGAAACTATTGTTCTGTATTCATCGCCAAAATCTAATTTTTCAACATATAATTTTTCAGCATTTGGATGTCTTTCAACACCAACAATTTTTGCAACTCTTAATTGTACTTCATCAAATGTTATGCTATTAACTGTCTGAGTTGCACTTGCATTATTTTTATTTGCATTCTTATTATTTGACGCATTTTTATTATCTTTATCTTTAGCTGCCTGTTTTGGCTCTTGATTCTTTTTTCCAGAAAATTTCTCTCTAAACAATTTCACATCAGTATCTTCTACCTTTTTGAATAATAATTGTGCATTACTAATTTTATGTCCAGTATGTAATGTTAATTTTCCTAAATCATGCCAATCAAGCTTTGCAATATTTAATTGATCTTGTATAGACTTTGAAGCAAGCGGCATATATGGATGCATTAATATTGCTAAATCTTTTACAACATTTGCAAGTACAAATAATGTTGTTGCATTTCTTTGCTTATCAGGATTTTTCCATGGTTCATTATCTTGCAAGTATTGATTTCCAAGTTTGGATATTTGCATTATTTCTTTTAATACTTCTTTGATATTTATTGTTTCAATAAGATTTTCTATTTTTTTAACTCTTAATCTTATATCCTCAAGTAATGCATGATCTTTTTCTTCAAGGATTGCATCAGGAAGAGTACTATCATAATTTCTATTCAGAAATATTACTGTTCTATTAACTAAATTTCCAAAGTTTCCAACTATTTCAGCATTATTTTTTATTTGAAAATCTGACCAACTAAATTCCGTATCGGTTTTTTCTGGTCTATTAATCATTAAATAATATCTAAATACGTCTGCAAGTAATCCAGTATCTTTTGCATTATCCCCAAATACGCCAGTATTTCTGCTTTTTGAAAATTGTGCATTCTCATAATTTAAGAATTCATTAACACTTATTTCTTTCATTAATGTATAATTATCATTAGCGCCTATCAAAAATGAAGGAAATAATATTGTATGGAAGGGAATATTATCTTTTCCCATGAATTGTACTAATTTTACTTCCTTATCGTTATGCCACCAATCCTTCCAATCTTCTCGACATTGTTTTGTTATTCCAATATATCCAATTGGCGCATCAAACCATGAGTAAAATACTTTATCCGCATATTCTTTTAATGGAACTTTTATTCCCCACTTTAAATCTCTGGTAATACATCTTTGTCTTAAACCATCTCGAAGCCATGCATTAGTCATTGTTAATGCATTATCTGACCAAGCATTTTGAACAGAATCCATCCACACTTTTAATTGTGATTCAATCTTTGGCAAATCCATAAATAAATGTTTAGTTTCTTTTACAATCGGAGTACTCTTACATACCTTACATTTCGGATTTATTAATTCAACAGCATTAAGCAAATTACTACATGAATCACATTGATCTCCACGAGCATTTGAATAATGACATTTTGGACACTCGCCTTCAACAAATCTATCTGCTAAAAACCTTTGGCATTTTTCACAATATAATTGTTCAAGAGTATCTGGAGCAATATATCCATTTGCATTTAATTTATTAAAAATATCAGTTGTTATTTCAGAATTTTCCGAACTTGAAGTTCTACCATAACAATCAAATTCACAATTAAACCATTTATAGATTTCAGTATGTATGGCATAATACTTGTCACATAATTGTTTTGGTGAGAGCCCTTCTTCAAGAGCTTTTGTTTCAGCAGTTGTTCCGTGTTCATCAGTTCCTAGAACTGAAATAACATCTTTATGCATTAATCTTAAAAATCGAGTATATACATCAGCACTTATTACGCAAACTAAATTTCCTAGATGCGGAACATTATTTACATAAGGTAGAGCGCTTGTTACAAGTATTTTTTTATAATTATTAGTAGATATCATAATTATGCAAAAGAGAGGATGTTTATAAATTTTAATGAAAAAGATATTCTGAAAAGAATAACTAATACCGATGAACAGAAATTAATAAAATACAAGTATATCTTAAAAACATACTTTAAATGCCCTTTAATGGTAGTCACAGTGAAAAATATTTAAATCTGAAAGCATCAGACCATTATATGAATCAAATATACAATCTAAATGAAGGTATTAATACTATTGAAGCAAAAATAAAGCAAGATTTTGGTAAAGAAGTTTATCGAGATACAGAACTAAGAATACTTGCAGAATTAGTAGATAATTTAGAAAATGGATTAACAAAAGTATCATACGCATTCGTTCAAGGAGGTATTTTAATTCCTGATGTAACAGACGAAAACACATTGCCAATAATGTTAGTTAATTCAGAAACTTATAAAGATATAAAAATAATAGGTCAAGTACAAATCCCTAAAATCTACGTATCAACAGTAAAAGATTTTTCTAAAAAATATTTTAAATTAGACGATTACCCCACAAAAAAAGAAGCATTAAAAGATCTTTCTGAAAGTTATAGTCATAAATTTAAACCAACAGACATAATATCGATGTATTGGATAGAAAATTTTGAAAGAATATAATAATTATCTAATAAAGTTTAAAATTATAATAAATAAAAGAATTCTTTAAATTATAAGATTAGAAAAATATCAGGAAAAAATAAAAATACTAAAAAGAAAGTTTAATCATCATCTAAATCAGGAATTACTGCAACTTTTCCTTTCTTATCCTTCTTTTTAATTTCCTTCATCTTTTTGGTAACATCAATTGGCCCAGCGCATTTCTCGCACGGGAATCTTAATGTTAATACGCCTTCAACCTTCTTTCTTTTGAAAGGCAATACCATACCACCATGGAACTCACATTTTGGACAAGTATAATCAACATTTGCAATAAGTGTATCCTCATATGCTTGTTTTTCAACAGTGTATTTACATGCAGGGCATACATATTCTAATGCTCGAATTTTAGCTTTTCCATCAACAACAGGTTTTCCCATAAATGCTTTTTTACATTTAGGACATTGTTGTCTAAAAACCCAACATCTAACAGTTCCATTGAATTTCTCTCCAATGTTTCTATTAGTAAAATATACACACTCATCCATCGATTTTGGTTCTGTTAATTTCATTTTATCCTCCAAATGATACCATCGTATAACATTAAAATAATCATCATTATAAAATAAAAATTAATGTTATATAAATTATAATATATTTAAATTTTATTATACTATTATATTAACTTAACTATTTTATCCGCCAACAATAAATCCTTTAACACCTGAATAAATAAAATCTACTGCAAGCGCCGCAAGTAATAATCCTAATACTTTTGAAAATATTTCAATTATTTCTGTTCCAAGTAATTTTTCAACCCTATCAGCAAACTTTAAGATAATAAATGATACAATTAAAACTAACGTTGCAGCAATTGCAGGAATTAACATTCCATAATTTTTAGATAAAATAATAATCGTAGTTAATGCTCCAGGTCCCGAAAGAAGAGGCGTTCCGATAAGTATTGCTGCGCTTGAAACTTTATCGTGATGCATACCAAATTCTATCCCTAAAACCGTTGTAATTCCCATAATTAATAATATTATACCGCCACCAACCATAAGCCCATTAAAACTTATCTTTAAAATATTTAATAAAAATAATCCAGTAAACAAGAATAAAAATAATAATGCTCCAGCAACAAGTATTGCTGTCCAAATAGCCTTATTTCTCTCCACAATAGTACTTTTCTTAAATTGCCCAATAAAAAATACTGCACTAACAAATGGATCGATAATTATAAATAATGTAATGAAAGACTTTAATATCTCGCTAATCATATAACATACCTCAAAAACACATTAAAAAATAATCAAAAATATAATCTTATAGTAATTTAAGGAATTTATTAAGTTTACGATAAGTAAATCATATATTGAATATATACAATTCTATATATAATTCAACTATCTTAAATTATATCCGGATATTTTCCGAAAAATTCGAATCTATTCCGAAATGACACCGAAAGTTTTATATTCTACCAATCCTTACTTAAGTATGAAAACTAAATCTAATAAACCATATTTTAATCAAAATTAAAATCAATTATTAGATTGAACAATATAATTATATTTTGAGGCATATACAATGAAAAACGTCAATAAAACACCAGAAGTTATTCTAGTTAAAAACTTAAAAAAAACATTCAAAACAAAGATTAGACAAAGCGGATTTAAAGGCACAATCAAATCCTTAATTAAACCAGAATACAAAGAAATAGATGCAGTAAACAACATCTCATTTAATGTTAATCAAGGAGAATTAGTTGCATTTATCGGACCTAATGGAGCAGGAAAATCAACAACACTAAAAATACTTTCGGGAATATTATACCCTGACTCAGGAGAAACGAAAGTACTTAATTTCAATCCACAAAAAGATAGAAAGAAAATGGCATATCACATAGGAACAGTATTTGGACAAAAATCACAATTATGGTTTCACTTGCCAGCAATAGATTCATTTGACTTATTTGCTAAAATATATGAAATACCAAATGAAGAATATAAAACACGAATAACTAAACTCATAGAAAAATTTGAAATAGCCGACATAATAAATCAGCCAGTAAGAAAATTATCTTTAGGACAACGAATGAAATGCGAGATAGTTTTAGCACTAATTCATAATCCAAAAATAATATTCTTAGATGAGCCAACAATAGGTCTGGATATAATGGCGAAAAAAGCAATTAGAGAATTAATTAAAGAAATAAATGAAAAAGAGAATGTAACTATAATTCTTACTAGTCACGATATGGGCGATGTTGAAAAAATATGTAAAAGAGCCATAATAATAAATAAAGGAAAATTGATTTATGACGGAAAAATAAATGAGTTAAAAAATAATTACATAAAAAAGAAAACAGTAAAAGCATTATCCGATACTAAAATAAAATTCGAAAAACAAAAACATGTTCAAATTGTAAAAAGAAGCGATTATGGATTAAAAATAGAAGTCGATACATCAAAAATATCAATAAAAGACGTAATAAATAAATTATTGAAAGATAATCAAATAATAGACTTAATTATTGAAGAACCAGAAATTGAAGAGATAATAGAAGCAATATACAAAGAATAAATTCACTAAAGCACATCAAATATGTAGAAAATAAATTAATAAAATTAGAACAACATCAAATTAAGGTTATAGCAATAGAAACTACCATGGGAATAAGCAAATATTATTACATCGCAAAAACTAATTTCATAAGTAGTTTAACATATATTCAAGATGTAATTTGGAGTTCAACATTTATTGCGATAATAATATTCATATTTGTAAATCTATGGAAAGCAATATTTGGAACAAATGAATACATTGCAGGATTTACTATAGTTATGATGCTATGGTACTTAGTAATGACTGAATCAATTGTTACATCTCAATCAAGAGTACTCGAAGATATTGGAGACGAATTAATAAGTGGGAACATAACAAATTACTTAAATAAACCATATAACTATATACTCTACAAATTTTCAACATCTATTGGTGCATCATTATTAAAATTTGCAATAACATTTATTGCCGGAAGCATAGTTGTATACATATTTATCGGACCTATGACAATAGCCTTATGGACAATACCATTAATTGCAATTATAGTGATGCTCGCATTAATACTTAATTTTACAATTATGTCATTTTTAGGAATATTCGCGTTATGGCTTGAAGATGCTAAATCATTAGAATTTGTATATAACAAAATTGTATTTACACTTGGTGGAATGTTAATTCCTCTTGAGATATTTCCAACATGGCTATATAAATTAAGCCTATTATTACCATTTAGCCTAGTGGCATATTATCCATCAAAATTATTTGTGAGTTTTAGTATGATGTTATTTTTTAAAATACTATTATTAGAAATAATTTGGATCATAATATTTGTAATACTTGCAACAATAGCATATAAAATATGTATTAAAAAAATCAGTATTAACGGCGGATAAAATGTTAAAACATATACGAATGCATTTAGAATATTTGAAAATAACAATAAAGACCGCATTAGAATACAGAGTAAATTTTATAGTACAGTCAATGGCAATGTTACTTAGCGATTTAACTTGGATAATATTTTGGGTAATAATATTTAACAAATTTGACACTATAGGTGGATGGAACGTATATGATATGATGTTATTATACTCGATAGTCTTAACATCATACGGCATTAGCGGAGTAATATTTGGAAATAAAAGCAAAATTGCTGAAACAATTGTTCAAGGAAAACTTGATTATTATCTCGCATTACCAAAAAATACCTTATACCATTTAATAGCTTCAAGATCTTCATGGTATAATCTTGGAGATTTAATCCTTGGACTAATACTTGCAGTAATGTTTTTACATCCTGCACAAATATTATTATTCATAGTACTCGTTATACTCAGTGCAGTAATTGTAACAGCCTTTGGAATAATAATTGGATCTCTCGCATTCTACATAAATAATTCTGAAGAAACAGCAAGAACATTAAATATGAGCCTAGTTACATTAGCAAGTTATCCAATAGATATATTCAAAGGATTTACAAAAATATTAGTATTGTTTGTAATACCTGCTGGATTTGTATCAGGAGTTCCTGTTTCATTATTAAAACATTTTGATTTAACATGGTTATTATATACTGCCGGATTTGCAATATTATTAACAACAATAGCTATAATCGTATTCTATAAAGGCTTAAAACGATACGAAAGTGGAAGTACGATTACTATAAGAATATAATCAGAAAGATATACAAATTGAATAAAGATGTTTCAAACATAACAATAATATCATTCTACTGATTAAATTTATAAATATCCTAATTTTTCGATAAGTAATACACACAAAACCACATATGCGGAGGTAGCAAAGCCTGGTCAAATGCGCAGGACTTAAGTGTGACACCTAAACGATTGTGTTTAGGACTATGTAATCCTGTCACTTAGTGTGTTCGAGGGTTCGAATCCCTTCCTCCGCATTTTTTTCTTATTTTTATGAATGATAAAATTCATTATTTCTAGATGTTTCCGATTAAAATCGATTTAAAACTTCATATGATTAGAATGAATAAAGAAAAGTTTATTAATTTAAGAAATACATATATTTTACATGGTTCATCTTCAAAAATCGGAAATTATTGTTTCAAATGAAAAAATACGTGAAATAATACATAGCTACTATAAATCATATAAAATCAAAAAAATATTCGCAATTAAAGAAGGAGTTGCTAATCCGGTTTTTATTATTGAAACTCAAAAAACAGATGTTGTTCTAAGAATCTTCAATCCAATAACGGGTGATTGGAAAGCATCTAAAGAAGAATCAGTTTACGAACTATTTATTAAACATAATATTCCTTGTCCAATTATTTTAAAAACAGACATTTCAAAAAAGCTAATTCCTTATAATTACGTCATAAGCAAAAGATTAACAGGAAATGCTCTAGATAAAGTATTTTCTAATCAATCTATGAGTTCTAAACTTAAAATAATAAAGGAACTAGGAAAATATTTAGGCAAAATTCATTCTATAAATTTTAATAAGTTTGGAGATATAACTAAAAAAGGCGATAATTTTATTGTTGGTCCAGCTCACGAATTAAGTGATGTTTCTAAAAAAATCAAATCAGGACCATTTTTGTCTTGGAAAGATATGCATAGAGAAATTATAAAATCCCGATTGTATTATTTTAAGAATACTGAATTTGAAGATTTAATAAAACCGATAAACGATTATTTCGATGCAAACGAATATTTAATAGACTACAAAATTACGCCAAGATTACTCCATCTTGATTTAAATAGAAACAATATTTTTGTCAAAGATAATAAGATTACAGGAATTTTAGATGTTGAAGAATCATTGATAGGGCATAATGAATACGACTTAATGCGAACAGAATTACATTTTAAAGGAAATTTAGAATTGCGTAATGCATTCTTTAAAGAATATACTAAATATATCAAATTAGATGAAGGATATGATAATAGAAGAGCATTTTACTCTCTTTCCAGAAATTTAGTAGGAGTAAGATCATTGATTTTATGGAAATCTAAATATAATAAGAAAGCATATCTTAAAGAGAAAAAATGGATTCGAAGCAATATTAATAAAATACTTCAGACAAATAAGATGGAACTTTAAATTTCCACCAAATTCAACTACTAGCTCTATGCACTTCCTTTGCAATTTTTTATTTGCGATAGAAGATATTTTTTTAGATGATAGAATTATAACATAACTTAATATCGATAATTAATCACTAACAACATTTTTCTTAATTAATCTCCACCCATTATCATAATCTGCAAAAGAATCTGCAATTAAGTCAAAAATAGGAGAATAGTGCGGCGCTAATTTTGTTACAACTTGAATAACAAACCCATCTACATGTGTAGACCAACCAGCATCATATAAAACAGAGATATTTTGATTTAATAATTTCTGTAATGAATCAGAATCGTAAGCATATAATACGCCGCCATCAATGCGACAAAAATCTTCTTTCCAAATTCTCGTTTCAATTCCTTTTTTAACTAAATAATTAGCCACATCATCAACATTAACATTGCAAATATCACTAATAGTAGATAGAGGTAAATAACCTAAAGGCTTTTTTGGACCAACATCCAATAAATCATTCAAATACTGACATTCAGATTTGTCATTGATTAAATTTTTATTCATATATTTGTTGAATCTGTTTAGTTTATAAATATTACGTATTTTTGTTACTTGGAAGTAATAAATAATCGAAAGATTTAAATACTCTTCCTTCTAAGACCAAGTATAGACGCAATAGGAGTAAATACAAATGTACGTATGCACAAATGAATCATTAAGTTCAATAGTAAAAGGACTAGATATTCAACCTACAGATAATGTTTTTGCCGTAGGAGGTAGTGGAGATCAAGCGTTTGCAATCTTAGAATATGCAAATTCAGTCACACTAATAGATTATTTACCAGAAGCAGTAGACTTTATTAAAAAAAGAGTAGATTTTCTAAAACAAGGAAAACTAGAAGAATTCTTATATTTCAAAAGTAATCCAGCTAGCGAAGGAACAAAAACAAGAAACAAATATTTTTTATCAAAAAACAGATTACAAAAAATTACATCCAAATTAGATAACTTAACAATAATTCAAAGCGACGTAGTACTTTCAGAAATTTCAAAAGAAAATAATAAAATATATTTATCTAATGCATTAGGATATAACGGATACGAATCATTATATAACGCAAAAGAAACACTGACAAATATTTCTAATAATATGCCTATCGATGGATTAATCTATGTGACAAACCATGAAGACTTAGTAGCGAAAGAGCCGTTAATAGGTAGAAAAGTGGACAAATGGGAAAAATTCAAAAATAAGTTTTTTGGAAATTTTAGAAAACTCTACGAAGAATCTTGTTTGCCTATAAATTTAAAAGTTGATGGAAAATTAACTGCTAAGGCAAGAACTGAATCAGCAAAACTGGAGAGTATAAGAGAATGTTACTTTTTTGAACCTGCAGTTTATAGAAAAATAGAAAACTAACATTCAATAACTAGATAAATATTCTACTACATTCAATTACTAGCACCATTTACTTCCTTTGCAATTTTTTATTCTAAAATTAACACAAAGTTTTTATAGTAAAATACTAGATAATTATTATGGACACTCTTGAATGCATTGAAACGAGAAGAAGTATTAGAAAATATATTGATAAAGATGTATCAGATGAATTAATAACAAAAATTCTCGAAGCTGCAATGACTGCGCCATCAGCAGGAAATCAGCAACCATGGCAATTTATCATTATTAAAGATAGAACACTTCTTGACAAAATCACAGAATTTCACGAATATGCTCAGATGTGTAAAGAAGCAAATCTAGCAATACTTGTATGCGCAGATATTCATTCAATCAGACATGAAGGTATGTGGGAACAAGATTGTTCAGCCGCAACACAAAATATATTACTTGCAGCGCACGCTTTAGGACTCGGTGCAGTTTGGTGCGGAGTATATCCAAGAGAAGCAAAGATGCAAGGATTTGTAAAACTACTTAATATTCCTGAAAAAATTATTCCATTCTCATTAATTCCTATTGGACACACTACACAAAAATCAAGTAAAGTTGACAGATATAAAAAAGAAAAAATACACGAAAATAAATGGTAAATTGTTTTTCTTCGCAAATTTTTCATTCTTAACGCCACATCCTAACAATTAATAGAATAAATTTAAATATAGTATAATTGTAACATTAATATGCTAAGCGATAACTGGGAATACAAAGGAACAAAAATTCAATTCACATTTTATGATGGTAATAATGAACAAAACTTTGAACCACATACTCAAAGTTACGGAATATGTTTTCGTGATGATGGTAGGATAATTATTGGATTTCATCCTGGCGAATATAATGATTGGCTACTTCCAGGAGGAAAAAGAGAAAAAGATGAGACAGGCATTGAAACATTAAAAAGAGAACTTGATGAAGAAGTATCTTTAGAAATAAAAAAATATAAATTACTCGGAGCTCAGAAAGTTGAGTATCTAAATATTAAAAAAAGATCGCATTATGAATTAAGATATGCCGTAATTGTTAAAGTAAATAAATTAACTGCTGATCCGGATAATGGATTAATTTGGAAAAGAAAAGCAATCGATCCAAAAGATTTTTCTAAATATTTAAAGTGGGGAACTATTGGAGAACATATAGTTAAAGAAGCAGTAAAATGGTTTAAGAAAGAAAAATTAAAAGAAAAGAAAGCCAAAAAATAATACTTAAATACAGATATAATTTATTTCTTCAATAATTTTCAAAAAAATTAATTATAGGCAAAATAAAAAAACTTTTAAAGACAAATCATTCTCGTATAAGATGGAAAATATTAATAATAACAAAGCATCTCAAAATATAGAAAATACTGGAATCACAATAAAAAAAGATGAAGATTTTTCTGAATGGTATTCTCAATTAGTACAAAAAGCCGAACTTGCAGATTTAAGATATAATATTAAAGGATTTGTATGTTATATGCCTTGGTCTGTTATTACAATAAAAAAAATGTATCAAAAATATGAAGAATTACTTGAGAAAAACGGTCATAGCGCATTAATAATGCCATCACTAATACCAGAATCAAATTTCACATTAGAATCAGAACACGTAGAAGGATTTGCACCAGAAGTATTTTGGGTTACAGAAACTGGAGACGGAGTAAAATTACCTGAAAAATTAGCATTAAGACCAACAAGCGAAACAGCATTATACAAAATGTATAGTTACTGGATTAGAAGTTATAATGATTTACCATTCAAAAGATATCAATCATGTCAAGTATGGAGAGCTGAAGGAACAAAAGCTACAAGACCATTTCTTCGAGCAAGAGAATTTCATTGGATAGAAGCACACAATGTGTTTGCAACATTAAAAGAAGCAGAAGAACAAGTATTACAAGATATGGATATGGCATATAAAATTATACAAGATGAATTTGCAATACCAATAATATTTTTTCAAAGACCAGAATGGGATAAATTTCCAGGAGCAGTACACACATATGCAGCTGACGCATTAATGGATTCAGGAAAAGTAATACAATTACCATCAACACACTTACTTGGAACAAATTTCTCAAAACCATTTGATGTAAAATTTGTCGATAAAGATGGAACTGAAAAATATGGATTCATAACATGTTATGGTCCAGCCATAAGCAGAATATATGGCGCAATGATATCAATACTTGGTGATGATAAAGGATTAATATTACCATTTGATTTAGCACCATTACAAATAGTTATAGTTCCAATATTATTCAAAGATTCATCAGAAAAAGTAATAGCAGAATGTGAAAAAATTGCAAAATCACTACATAAATATAGAGTAAAAGTCGATTCAAGAGACATTAGAAGTGGAGAAAAATATAATGAATGGGAATTAAAAGGAGTTCCAATAAGAATAGAAATAGGACCAAAAGACTTAGAAAAAAAACAAGCAGTAATAGTAAAAAGACACGATAAGTCAAAAACTTTTGTAAAAGATGAAGAATTAATACATGAAATAGATAAAATAGCACATTCATATACAACTGAATTAAAAAATAAAAAATTAGAAGCGTTCAAAGATTATGTAGTATCATGCAATACTATTGAAGAAGTACGAGATGCAGTAGATAATAAAAAGATGGCTGCAGCAGGATTTTGTTCAATGGAAGTAGAATCCGCAGTATGCGCAACAAAAATAGAAAAAGATTACGGCGCATTTGTTCGAGGTAAAAAGATTCATTCAGAAACATTAAAATTCAAAACATGCGTAGTATGTGGGAAACCTGCAACAGAAACAGTATATATTGCAAAAAGTTATTAAAAAAAGAATATAACAAATTTGTCTAAGAATATTAACCAATAGTAAGTTGATTAATGGTAAAATTTAAAAACAAGTTTCTGATTCTTAAAAAAATACGCCCCCGTAGCATAGTAGCTATTGCGTCTGCCTAGTAAGTGCATAATGCACTAAGAAAGCAGAAGGTCGCGAGTGCAATTCTCGCTGGGGGCTGATTTATATTTCTTATAGAAGATAAAACAAAGTATTTTATGAGAAACACTTTTCTTAGTATTAACAAGAATCACATTTATATAGGTGTTCTTTTTATGACGCAACATGCAACAATTTAAACACATAGAAAGAATTCGTAAATGGGGAATTTTTGGAGTAATCATCGGAGTTATTTTCGTAATTATAGGTGTTTTAGGACTTGTTCTTCCAATTATCCCGGGGATTGTGTTTATTGTTATAGGACTCTTAATTCTTGGTGTCGACTTATCTTTTGTTATGAAATTCTTAAAAAAGAATAAATAAAAATATATATTATAAAGTCTTAAATTAAAATTTATAAATAGAGAATATGCACATTAATTTATGTTAACAATAATTCTTGTTCGTCATGGCGAAACATACCATAATATAAATAGAATTATTCAAGGCCAAAGTAAAAGTATTCTTTCAAGTTTAGGAATAAAGCAAGCAAAAGCTGTTTCTAAATACTTAGCCAAAACACCAATAGATATTGTTTATTCTAGCGATCTAACACGTACTAAACATACCTGTAAACTTATTTTAAATAATCGTAAGATTCCAGTCATATACGATAAAAGAATCAGAGAAAGACACTACGGCAAATATCAAAATAAAAGTTCTAAAATTTTTGCAAAAGCCGCAAATAAATCTACAAAATTATTTACAGAATTCAAACCTCTAGGCGGAGAATCAATACTTGATTTATATAAACGCGCAAAAGAATTCTTAGAATTTATTACTAAAAAATATGATAAAGGAACTATTTTAATAGTCACACATGGAGGCGTCATGGCTAATATGCTAATACATATTGCAAATGATAGTCACGATAATTTTAAGAAATATCATCCTAAAAATTGTGCAATAACAACACTTAAAATTAATAAAAATATTAAAATTGCAAAATTAAACTATATGAAGCATCTTAAAAATGTTTAACTAAAATTTTTCTTATTAAACAACTAACCGTACTTAACACATCTCATTGATAATGAGCCATAAACTATTTTCTCACAGAAAAATTCAGGTTTTTGCATATCACTAGCACCAATCACATACAACAATGGAAGATAATGATCATTTGTTGGATGCGCATATCTTGCTGAATGTTCTTTCTCATAATTAATTAATGCTTCATAATTATTATTAATAATACTTGTTTTAACAAAATTATCAAAATCAATTGCCCACTTAAATGGCTTTGCATCATCGTTAAAATTAATCATTCCAAGATTATGAACAACGTTTCCACTTCCAATGATTAATACTCCTTTATCTCTTAACGAAGTTAATTTTTGTCCTAATTCAAAATGTTCTTGTAATAAAAGATCATCATTAATACTTAATTGTATTACAGGAATATTTGCATTCGGATACATATGTTTAAGTACCGACCATGTTCCATGATCAAGTCCCCATTCAGTATCGAGTGTTACATCAATATCTTTTAATGTTTCTTTAACAACTAAAGCATATTTTTTCGAACCTTTCGCAGGATAAATTACTTCTTCTAACTCTTTTGGAAAACCATAAAAATCATGAATCGTTTGAGGTTCATCCATTGCAGTAACCGAAGTTCTATCCTCTAACCAATGAGCAGAAATACATAAGATACAAGAAGGTTCAGGCATTTTAGAAGCGATATCCTTCCACGTAGAACTAAATTCATTATCTTCTATTGCATTCATTGGCGAGCCATGACCAATAAATAATACTGGCATTCGTTTTAATTCCATCATAATAATAAGCAACACAACACCCTATTTAAAAGTATTCTTTATAATTAGAACTAATCAGAAAATACTATCTAATAAACCATTAAAAAAATTTATAGCAAACTATTTAAAGTATGATTGTAAAAATAAAGCATGATCAATGAAAAAGATTATCTGACTAACGCTATTGAAGAAATTAAGAATAGATTAGGAAAAATTGAAGAAACATTATATAGAATTGAATCAATGGAAAAATCTGAAATAGAATACATAAATGCAGTTAAAGATATGGAATTAAAAGAACTAGAAAATCTTGATGATATATCTCAAATGGAGAATCACGAATTAGCGCAAATAGTTAAATTAAAACCTTTAAAATATAATGATGTAATGCTTTGGAAAAATGCTATATGGGAAAATTGTGCTCACAAAATGATGATTGAATCAAAAACCACAGTATCATTTAATTGTGAATTAAGTACAAAAGTCTGTTCATATAATAGTTGTCCAAGAAATATAGTTGGATCAGATAAATAAAAAATATCAACTAACATAAAATAAAAATATATTGACTAATCATTCTATGACACCATTTCACATCATTAACTTTTTAAGTCAAATACAATAAATAATAATGCATGAAGCGAATACCTAAAATAATCCATCATACCCATACTAAAATAGTGGAGTATAGTGCAAAATATGGTCTGGGCCTCGGATTTTGGATATTTCTATTATTAACATTTATTTTAGGAATTCTATTTTTTACACATATAGAATTATTTATTAAATTTATCGTAAGCGATTATGGGTATATGGGAATATTCGTATTATCGATTATTCTAGAATTATTATTACAACCTATAGGCCCTGATGTACCATTAATACTTGGAATACTCGGAAAATTAAATCCATGGATAGTACTACTCGCAGTCCTTGTAGGAGCATATATTGCAATCATAATATCATACTTTGTAGGTAAAAAAATTGGAGCACCAGGAATAGAATATATTATCGGTAAAAAAAGCTATAAAAATATTTTAAAGCATGAACAAAGTGGAAAATGGTTTTTAGTAATAGGCGCATTAACTCCTGTACCATACATACCCTATTTTGCAGGAGTGTGGAATCTTTCATTAAAAGATGTAATAATATATGTTGCATTACCTAGAACAATAAGATTTCTAATAGTATTTATATTCACATATTATCTTGGAATAATAATATTTAATTGAGAATCTTTAATAAAACAATAAAATAACTTTATTAAAAATAAAATCTGAATTTAAAAAAATAAAATACTAAATTAATTATATTTGATTAACTTTGGTTTTAATTGCTGCAAGTTTTACTGCATTTGTAACATTCTTTGCAACATCCTTGTCAAATGGCGAAGGAATAATCTTATCTACGGTAGGTTTTTTTACCATTGATGCAAGTGCTTCTGCGGCAGCAATTTTCATTGCAGTATTGACTTCTTTTGCACGTACAATTAAAGATCCTTTCATTAATCCTGGAAAGGATAATACATTATTTATTTGATTAGGATAATCGCTTCTACCGGTTGCAATAATATATGCTCCGCCTTTTATTGCATCTTCCGGCAATATTTCAGGATTTGGATTTGACATAGCAAATACTATTGCTTGTTTATTCATAATACTAATATCTGCAGTAGTTAAAATATTTGGTGCACTAACACCAATAAATACATCTGAATTTTTAATGACATCTTTTAATAATCCTTTTTCAAGTTTAGGATTAGTAACTTTGGCCATCTCAAGTTTCATTGGATTCATATGTTCAATTCGTCCATTATATATTGCACCAACAGTATCAACTAGAATAATATTTTTCGCGCCATAATCAATTAATAATTTTGTTGTTGCAATTGCTGCAGCTCCAGCACCACTAACAACAATTTTAACATCAACTAATTTCTTTTTTACAAGTTTTAATGAATTAATTAATCCTGCAAGTATTACAATTGCTGTACCATGTTGATCATCATGAAATATAGGAATATTTAATTCTTTTTTTAATCTATCTTCAATTTCAAAACATCTTGGAGCAGAAATATCTTCTAAATTTATTCCACCAAATGCAGGACTTATTAATTTTACAGTTTCAACAAAAGTATTTACATCCTTAGTATTAATTGCAAGTGCAATTGCATCAATATCTGCAAATGTCTTAAATAATACTGCTTTTCCCTCCATTACAGGAAGTGATGCAAGGGGTCCGATATCTCCTAAACCCAACACTGCAGTTCCATCAGTAATTACTGCAACAAGATTACCTTTTGAAGTATAAGTATATACATCGTTAGGATTTTTTGCAATTTGCCTACATGGTTCAGCAACTCCGGGAGTATAAGCTACAGATAAATCGTATCTATTTTTTACTGAAACTTTACTTACAATTGCAAGTTTACCTTTATTTTTTCTATGTAACTCTAAAGATAATTTAGAATAATCATGTTTAGTAACTTTAACAGAATCTTTATTTTTAGTATTTTTAATATTTTTAATCATGTCAATCACCTGAATACCAGTTATAAATATATTGATTATAAATGTACTGGTTATGTGAATAAAAACCTACTATTAAGCACACCATATAACTTATAGCATACTCCAAACTATGCCAAAAATATACACCATATCTAAAATCATAAATAATAATTTACTATCAAGTGAGTAAAGTTTAAATATCAATTAATAATCTTACAAGTATGACAGTAGATAAAGATAATAATTCAGAAAAAACTAATTCCAAAAGCATAGGATTATTAGTAATATTATTAATTGTGTTTGCAATAATATTTTTTATAGCATTACTTGGCTTACAAAAACAAGAAGCTTTCTTTGAGATCGGAATTCCCGCAATGTTCGAAAATTGGCTAATAATAGTTCTATCAGTAGCTAGTATGATTAAAATAGTTGTAGAATTATATAAAAGATAATAACAAAATAATAGCATATAAGAAATAGATTTAAATATAACATTAGTTCTAGAACTAGCATGACAGCTGAATTTAAACAAGTAATACTCGTTCGAATGGATTTAAAACTTCCTTCTGGAAAACTTGCAGTTCAAGTAGCACATGCAAGTGTTGAAGCAGTACATAGATCAGATAAAAATATCATTAAGCATTGGCGTTCTTTAGGTATGAAAAAAGTTGCACTAAAAGTTGCAACACTCGAAGAATTATACTTCTATGAACAAGAAGCCAAAAAAATAGGATTAACTACAGCAATTATTACTGATGCTGGAAAAACAGTAGTTGCTCCAGGTACAACAACTTGCGTTGCAATTGGTCCTGATGTTGAAGATAAAATAGACAAAATCACAGGACAATTAAAAATGCTATAAGATTAAATTAAAATCCATACAAAATACATCATTAAATAATATGCAATAAGGTTCTATGCTTACAGATAAATTATTGCGTAAAAACTATTAGCAATTACAATAAATTATTCTCAAAAATTAAACAAATATATCGTCGAATAAGGGGAAATATAATTCATAATATTTATATACTTGTATGAACAAAATATATTACTTTGGGCGGTGAATATTAATTAACATAATAACAAATAAAATAATAAAATAATATATTAAATAAAAAGCAACACACAAAAAGAAAATAATCCTACTTTAAGTAAAACACAATTTTAATGCATACACCTCCAAAGCGGAGGAACGAATGATTAAAATACACAAAAAAGCATTTACCAGCGGAAAAATTCTAGATTACATCGTTTACGCAATGATAACAGTAGTAATTATTACAACAACAATGTTTTTCGCACTAACTTAATAAAAATTACGAGATGAAAAAATGAACAAAGACTATTGGACTGAAGAAGAATATGAAGGAACTATTGATTCCGATGATTGAAAAAATAAATTTAATTAAATGAAAGAGAATTAAATAGAATCAATAAACAAGATAGTTCAATCTATAAAAAAATAACTTTTGGAGGAATTAAACATGGTATACATCAATAGACACGGCATACCTTACGTAAACAGTAAAAATACGAATTCAGAAGACGAGGAATCAGAAGAATAATTTTAATAAAAAAATAGCATCAGTAGTAATTACAAACAATAATCAATCATAAGTAGTATCATAGCAGTATATCAATAGGCCTATAAACAACTAATTACATAAGTCAAAATATTCTAAGCCAGTATTCAAATAACTTCAAATCCGTTAATTTTAAATATATACACAAAATATTCGATAATATTATACTTTAAAAGAATTAGAAAGGTGTTTATATTGATAGATGAAAAAGAATTACGCGGATTAAAAGATACAGAATTGAAGCTCGAAAAAGAGCATCACTTAATTGCTGAACGTATTAAAAAATTAAATCAATTAAAAGAATACGGAATTGATCCATATCCGCATAAATTTAATCAAACACACCATTCTTCTGAATTACACGAGAAATATTCTCATTTAAAAGCTGAAGAACATACAACAGATACAGTTAGTGTTGCAGGAAGAATTGTTGGCTTTCGAAAACTTGGAAAATTAGCATTCGGGCATCTTCGAGATAACGATGGCAAAATACAAGTATTATTTAACGAACAAGAAACTAAAAATTTCGAACAAATAAAATCACTCGATATCGGAGATTATTTAGGAGTAAACGGCATAATATTTAAGACCAAAACAGGAGAATTAACAGTCAAGGGAATAGAATTTACTGTACTTGCAAAATCTTTAAGACCACTGCCTGAAAAATTCCACGGAATACAAGATATTGAAATAAAATACAGACAAAGATATCTTGATTTAATAATGGATGATAATTCTAAAAATATATTTGTATTAAGATCTAAAATAGTTAAAGCATTAAAAGAATTCTTAGACAATAAAGATTTCATGGAAGTTGAAACACCAGTACTACAACCAATATATGGTGGTGCTGCAGCAAAGCCATTTATAACACATCATAATGACTTAGATATGAAATTATACTTAAGAATATCACTCGAATTATATCTGAAAAGATTAATTGTTGGTGGATATGAAAAAGTTTACGAGATAGGAAAAGTATTCAGAAATGAAAGCATCGATACCAGCCATAATCCAGAATTTACATTAATGGAATGTTATTGGGCATACGCTGATTATAACGATGTAATGGAATTAGTTGAAGATGCATACAATTATGTTGCATTAAAAGTTCTTGGCACAACTAAAATCACATATCAAGATAAAGAAATTGAATTAAAAAAACCTTGGAAGAGAATGACTATGAAAGAAGCATTACTCGAATATAGTTCCATTGATACAGATAAATTAAATAATGATGAATTAAAAGTATTACTCGAAAAACATAAAATAGAATATCGTGATGATATGGGTAAAGGATTACTCGTAAATCAATTATTTAAAATTGTCGAAGAAAAATTAATACAACCAACATTTATTATCGATCATCCAAAAGAAACCACACCATTATGTAAATTACATAGATCTAATCATGAAGTAATCGAAAGATTTGAACCCTACATTAATGGTTGGGAAATTGGTAATGCATATACTGAATTAAACGATCCTATTAGACAAAGATACTTACTTGAAGAACAAGCAAAAGAACTACGATCCGGGTTAGAAGAAAGTAATCCTATGGATGAAGACTTCTGCCGCGCCGTAGAATATGGTATGCCACCAATGGGAGGCCTCGGATTAGGAGTTGATAGAATGATAATGCTTCTAACAAATTCAACATCTATTAGAGACATATTATTTTTCCCAACAATGAAACATACAGAAGATAAAGGATTATAAAAATAAAATACGATTATAACACTAATAATAAATGTGATTAAAATAATCACTTTTATATATTATTATCTTATTCTACAAATATGGATAAATTACCCTTCGAGGATATGGATAGAACTTTAATAATTAAGAAAGATTATGTTAGTTCTGGAAAGTTCGGTAAAGCACCAGCTGATAGAACAACAAGAGAAATGCTTGATTTCGGCATGGTTAATATCGATAAACCCTCTGGCCCCACAAGTCATCAAGTATCAGGATTTGTTAAAGACATTTTACATCTAGAAAAAGCAGGTCATTCAGGAACACTCGATCCCGCCGTTACTGGCGTATTGCCTGTCGGATTACATGGTGCAACTAGAATTATGCAATCATTACTAACCGCAGGAAAAGAATATGTTGGATTAATGCATATTCATGATGATATTTCTGAAGATAAAATAATTGAAGCAGTAGCAAAATTTCAGGGAAAATTAATGCAATTGCCACCAGTTAAAAGCGCCGTTAAAAGACAATTACGTGAAAGAGAAGTTTATTACGTTACAATACTTGAAATTGATGGTCGAGACGTATTATTTAAAATTGGTTGTCAAGCAGGAACATATATTAGAAAATGGTGTCATGATTTTGGATTATTTATTAATTCAAGCGCGCACATGGTTGAACTTAGAAGAACAAAAAGCGGCCCATTTACAGAAGATAATTTAACAACATTACAAGAATTAACTGATGCATACTATTATTATAAAGAAGAAAATAACGATACAAAACTAAGAAAATTACTAATTACACCAGAATTTGCAGTCTCACATTTACAGAAAATATATGTTATGGATACAACAGTTAATAGTCTATGTAGTGGAGCATATTTAAAAGTTCCAGGCATTATAAAACTTGAAAAAGAAATAGAAAAAGATGATATTGTTGCAGTATTCACATTAAAAGAAGAATTAGTTCTTGTAGGAAAAGCATTAATGTCGACTGTTGAAATAATGAACACCGATAAAGGAATAGTTCTCAAAACTGAACAAGTTTTTATGGAACGTGGACATTATCCAAAGATAGAAAATCCTAATAATTCGATTGATTCTTCTGAAAAAAATTAAAGAAACTTTGCATAAATGATTATTGTCTATTTGTGAGCATCAATAAAGTACATATTCAAAAAGCGACGGAGATTGCAAGAGAGGAGCTTTCTTCAAATAAATAATCTGAATGCGAACTGACAATAACGCGAAGCGAATTTTGCAAAATTCTCTAAAAAAATAATCAATAGAAAATTATTTCTAAACGTTTTTCGAATAGTAACCTTAATATATAACTTGACAGTTAATAAAATTATGAAAGAAATATTTGAAGCATTACCAAAAAAAGAATTAACACAAGCAAATAATATGATCTTAATTGATACATGTTTTTTTATACATACGTTTGAACATCAAAAAGAAACGAAATTAAAAGAGTTAGTACAAAAATTTGATGTAGCAATGACATCATTTAACGTCGAAGAATTCTTATTTAAAGAACATAGCGTAGATGAACGTGTACGAGAATACGCAAGAAAATTTTTAAAAATACATCCTATAACAATAATACAAATTAATGTTCATCCAGGTCACAGAGATAGTGAAAAAGAATTTGTTAATAGCGTGGATTCAGATTTGCTAAGTGAAATTAGCGACGCATCAGACGCAGTACTCATGGCTGTTGCAATCAAAACTAAAAGTACTATTTTAACTAAAGATAAACATCATTTATTTACCGTAAAACTTGAAAATTATGTTAAAAAATACGATATTCAAGTCCATAAAGAATATCATGATATATTGATAGATAATTAATCTAATCAATAAGAATATAAAAAAATAGTTAAAAAAAAGAAACAAATTAAATTTATTCTTTTAGACTAACAGAAATATTCTTATATTGTCCAATAGTTTGTTTCAATAAATCAGAATATTCTGGTTTTAATACACGAATCTCTAAAGAAATACCATTTTCAGAAACATTTCGTTTAATATCTGCAACCCTATTGCCTTCAAACTCAAAAGATTTTCTTTTAATTCCTTTGTATATTTGATCATCATAAGTTTTTCCAGTTTTAACTGTTCTAGCAGACTCTAATTCATATCTTAAATTTAAATTATTAAGTACTCCTTGAAAATCTTGCGCTAAAAAATTATTAATTGATTCTTGTTGTGGATCAACTTTGGTCTTTATATTCCTAGTATAATTCATAATATTACCCCCAATAATACTATTTGAAAGTAGTTCTAATTTATAAAGTTTTTTTAAAAATATTTACTAATATTAACAAGCACAATATTTATAAATAAATCATGGTTTCTTTGAATATTAATATTTACGAGGTATTGTTATGACTACTAGAATGGATGGTTTTCGAAAGAGAACTAGAAAAAAATTCACAAAACATAAGTCTGATAAGGGCAAGGTTAGTATACGAAATTTCCTTCAAAACTTTGAAGTAGGAGAAAAAGTAGGATTATCAGTTGAGCCAGCATATCAAAAAGGTATGTATAGACCTAAATTTATGGGTAAAATGGGTACAATTGTTAGAAAAAAAGGAACTTGCTATGAAGTTAAAATTACTGATTTTGATAAAGCTAAAGTATTAATCGTACATCCAGTACATTTAGTTAAGGTGAAACATGCCTGAAATAAAAATAATTGAAGAAAAGCCAATTAGTATGGCTGAATTAAAAGAAGAAATAAAAGACATCAAAAAGCGTGATGAAGAACTTAGTTTTAGAACTGCAAAAGTTTCTGAACAAATAGATATATTAAAAATCATAAAGCTTAAAGATGCAGAAGAAATAACTGAAAAAATACAAAAATTAAACGTTCCAAGATTAAAAGATTTACACATATGTAAAATAATAGACTTAACACCGCAAACAATTATTGAATTAAAGAATATAATTCAAAGCTACGGTTTGACTATTACAAATGAAAATTTGGAAAAAATTCTAGAGATATTAACAGAATACGTATCAAAAAAGAAGTAAAACTCTTAAAAGAACGTAAAATTTATATACTAAGTAATTAAAAAAACATAGGTCGAAGGGGATGGAACACAATTCAGAGTCTAAAGAGAGAGAAGAGTACGCAATAGTTCTAGATTTCTTGCCGAACGGATATAGTAACGACGATAGACCAATGTTTAAAAAAACACCAATAGTACAAGCAATAGGTAAAAATAACTTTACATTATTAGAATTAGTTCCAAAAAAAGATATATTCTTACAACCATCTCAAGAAGTATACATTGGAGATAAAGAAAGAGATAAAATACATCATATAAATGGAAGATTAGTATTAAATAGATTAACACCTACGGCAAAAGCCGAAATAGAACCATTAGTACAAAAAATAGTACGTGAAAATCAAACTAAATTTATCCATTTCTTTAATAATGCTCAACCATTAAGTACTAGAATGCATTCATTAGAATTATTACCAGGTTTAGGAAAAAAACACATGTGGCAAATACTCGAAGAACGTAGAGGCGATCCATTTACTAATTTCGATAATTTAAAAGAAAGAGTAAAATTAATGCCTGACCCTGAAAAAATAATTATTAAAAGAATATTAAAAGAACTTGAGCGTGAAGAAAAACATTATATATTTTTAGACTAAATTAATTTATACTATTTTTCTATATTAAAAAAAACACACAATTTATTGCTATTATTCTCTTAATAAAGTATTTAAATTCGAAATATAATTTAATATTAATGGCTGAAATACTATCTAATATTGCATTTCAAATGAGCGTACTATTATTTGTAGCTCTTGCAGGATATCTTATTTCATCTAGAATAAATCAATCTGCAATAATTGGTGAAATAATACTCGGAATAATTATAGGGCCAAGTCTTCTAGGATTAATAACATACACTGATTTTGTTAAAGGTATTGCTGAATTAGGCGCAATAATCATGTTATTTGTTGTCGGATTAGAATTTAAAGTCCAAGATGTATTTAAATTAAAATATGCTGCAATTGCTTTAATAGGAGTAATAGTGCCATTCATTGGACCCGCGACCGCAAGGAGCCCGGGCTTTGAGCCGCAGGCCGACATCCAGCGTGAACAGTGGTGCCGCGAACAGCTCGCAGCCCAAGAGGGCGCATCCCCCCCGGAGGTTTAAGGCCCTACAGGCCCGCCAGAGCGGTCAAAGCCGCTGCAAGCGCCGTCTGCACTGCCTCAACGCTTTCAGCGGCGCCAACGGCCTTCTTGCCCCCAATGCGGGCCTCTTCAATGTCGGGGCCCAGCTCATCGTTCCACAGCGTGCCCGTCGTCACGATCTGCTGTGCGGCCGCCGCGGCGCTCAGCCCGGTCGCCCGCGCTTCCGCCGCAACGTAACGTGGCACCGCGGCGCCGGCGTCCAGCGCCGCGGCCGCCAGGTAGTCCTTCGCCTGTTCCAGCTTGACCAGATACACACCCACCTGGCCAGGGATGTCGGTGATGTACTTGAGCCTGACCTGGCCAGCGGCCTGGTCGATGGTGCGCAGGGCTCGGCCGCGATCGCGTGAAAAGCTGTTGCTCATGGTGCGTTGCTCAGAGGGTGTCCTGCACAACGGACAGGTAGGCCGAGCTGGTCACCGGCTCGCCACCCGCCACCGGCGTGATGTCGAAGGCCACTTCGGAATTCCGCTCGATGTACACGCCAAGGCCGGGGGGGGTCAGTTCAAGACGCCAGATCGGCGCTGCACTCAGCAGCTGCGCCGTGACGCCGGTGACGCCGAAGGTCAGCGGGTCGCCCGTGCTGCGGGCGCGCACCTGGTAGCTGGCGCCGATGCCGGAAGTGGTGGGCGTGTACCAGTTCTCTCCGGTGGCGGTCCAGCTGCCGTTGTTCTCGCGCCGGTCGATCGTGCCGTCGTCATTCAGGCGAACGGCAGCGTCTGCATTCAATCCGCCCGTCCGGTTGCCGCTCACGGCCACTGAGAAGGCCCGCGGCCGCGCCGCCGGCGGGCCCACCAGCACGCGACACGAGATTTAGTCGAGAAAATCGATAGCCTTAAGTGGGAAATTGAGCAACAAGGGCCATTGCATATGCCGGATGTCGAAACCAAAGCAAATGAATTTCAGCGGAAGGCATGGCAAATGCAACGGCTCTTGGATCGTCTGGCCGCAGGCCAGAACAACCCTGGAGATCGTGCCTATCAATCCGGTGAGGAGAACATGATTGGTCTCATTGAATGGTTTGCAAATGAACGTAAAGAACTCAGGGCAGTCTTTCAGCCCTATCTCATCGAGGCATAACCCGGCAGTCGAGAGGGGCTGCGCAAAAGCGCGCAGCCCCTCACTTCTACTACAAGTGCGTCTTTCAAGGAGACAAAGTGATGTTCTGTAGTCAATGTGGCACTCAAATAAATGAAAGCGACCGATTTTGCGTCAAGTGCGGAAAGCCAACGGCAGCCGCTTCATCAATTTCTGTTGATGCCCAACAAAAGTTGAATTCCGGAGACGGGGTGGCTACGCATCTTTCTTTCGGCGCTCCGGAAAATCGATGGTGGATTCCATTCAAAGGGAAAACATCATTCCCTACTGGGTACGAGTGGCTGGAGAAACGCAATACGCTTTTAGTTTGTCGCAATCACCTCGTTCTCGTTGAGGGCGATGAAAAGCGAAGTGCGGCGCTTGATGTAATAGAAGCCATGGGGGTTGTCGGTGGAATCATCGGCGCTGTCAGAGGGGTGAAGGACTCGTTTCTAAACAAGAAACTAGAGCTGTCCGTTGAGCATGCAGAGCGTCTATTTGAAGATAGGCTACTCGTCT
>CAVZPN010000017.1:0-4574 GCA_963777125.1 uncultured archaeon
GCAACATTTAATGAACTAGCTGAGCCATGCATTGGTATTTTAACTAATGCAGACGACATTGTTTTATAATTACTGCTAAGACCGTGTGTTTCATTTCCTATTAATAATACTGTTGCAGGCTTAAAATCATGAGAATAAATATCTTTTGGAGCTTTTGCAGAACTTCCAACAATTTGTATTGGGCCTATTTGTTTTTCTAACTCTTTGATATATATTAATACTTCTTTATCTGATTGTAGTCTAATTACTGGTAGTGAGAATAATGTTCCAATACTTGAACTAATTGTTTTAACATCGTATATATCTGCAGAATGACCTGTTACAATTAATCCATCAACTCCAAGCGAATCGCAAGATCTTATTAGAGTTCCTAAATTTCCTGGACTTGATGCTCTATCAAAAACTACTATTAGTAAAGTATCTTTTATTTTAATTCTTGATAAATCATCTTCAGGCATTTGAACTATTGCGATTAGTTCTGAAAATTCTTCTTTATCGCTAAGTTTTTTCATTAAATCTATTGGTAATTCAAAGTGTGTTTCTGCTTTCGAGTTTGCTAGAATACTTTTCGCCCAATCAGATAATTGTTCTTTAGAATATGCAAATGATACTATTTTCCAGTTATTTTTTATTAATAATTCTATAGGTTTTACGCCTTCAACAATAAATTCTTCGAATTGTGTTCTTTTAGTTCTATTTCTTTTAAGAACTTCTAAATGTTGAAAATCATTATTCTCTGTATATATTGTGATGGTTTTAGGCATAATAATTAAGTATTATTGGTTTATTTTTTTTATCTACTTGGATTTCATTCTTTGCACATGTTCTATTTTGGACTTAAAATTCTTTAATAAGAACATATCAATATCCGCGTAGCCATTTTCTTCAAATGGATCATCAATGTCTTTAATGAATAATACCATGTATATGAATAGATATATTATTACTCCAAATATTGTAAGTGATAATGCGAGATTATCAACTTTCATTAGTAACATAAATGTGATTACAAATAATGTTATTATTTCAGCAATAGCGTAAGCTCCCGGGATAAATGATGTTTCTTTAATTTGAAATGCCCTTAAGAAATTTTTATTCAAATTTCCTTGTTCAGTTTTAATTCTTGAAATGTATCCTGCTGGAACTGCAAGTTTTTCCATTTCAATCATTGATTCTGAAAGTTCTGAAATTGCATCTATACTTATTTTATGATTTTCCGGATTGTATAAGTCTTTTTCAAAAGAAGTTATTATCTTATGTATTCTTGCATTATGTGCGTCTATGTCAAAATTTGGTTTAATTTTTTTAACATATTCTCCTTCTTGGTATATGTTTTCGAGTGATGCTGTAACTTCCGAAGGTATTTTTTCACTTTCTTTGTAATCGGCCATGGTTCCAGCCAATATGAATCCTATTAGGAACATTGTTCCACCAATTAATGTTGAGAACAATGAATTCATTTCTACATATTCTATTTTGTATGTATGTAATATAATTTTTATTACAATTAGTATTATAACTGCTATTAAAACTTTTATTGCAAGGCCGTATTTTTTTAGTATTTTATTCATAAGATTAAGGTTAAAAAAGTATGTTTAAATATTTTGTTATTAGTTAAATGTTGATTAGATATAATTTAACTATTAATTAGATTCCTATTATTTTACCATCAAATATATAAACACGTTATGTTAGATGTGTTTTATTGAGGTGAATTTTTGAAGTATCTTGATATTCCTAAATATAAGACAAGGCCTAAGCCTGAACGTTTTCTTATAGATAAAGTGTTTATACTTTTTGGTCTTTCTATATTATTGTACTTAGGAATTTATCTTAACTATTATTTATTAGATGCTGTTTTGCCTTCTTATTTGAATTTAGTATTTATTATTGGTATAGTATTATTATGTGTGTTGGAATTAATACTGTGTTATGTGAAATATTCTAATTATACTTATTCATTTTATGATGCTAAGCTTATTATTATAAAGCATAATACTATTGAGATTTCTTATTCTCAAATTAAAAGCCTTAGTTATGTTAATAATTTTATTGATAAACGATTTAAAACAGGTTCTATTGTTCTAAATTTGAAGAATGGCGAGAGTGTTAAGTTAAAATATTTAGATAGTCCTAATCAAGCATATCTTTTAATGCAAAAAGCTATTTCGAATAAATCTTAAATAAGTATAAGGTAATAATATAAAGCCTTAATAATGGCATTTCAAATAATAACATTTATATATTTCCTTAGTTGAATTGAGTTTATGGATTTCAAGTCATTATTTTATACAATATTTAAAGCACTCAATCCTTATAACTATAAGGAATTGATTGAAACTAGATTTTCTCAAATAATTAAATATTTCTTCTTCATATTATTCTTAACACTTGTGTTGATGTTTATATTATTTGTTCCGACAATATATTCTACTACTCATTATATTTCAAAGGGCATGTCTCATTTTGATAATTTGACTGTTAGTTCAAATATGGTGTTAAAAGATTCTTTTAATGCTTTAAATTCTCCCGTTATTCGTTTTGAAAATCAGAATACTAATTTGACTAATGAATTTATACTTATAACGCCCGACACTATATCCTATAAGAGCTATTTATTTTTTGGTTCAGAACGTGATCTTATTTTAAATCATGCTAAAGATTTAACAACTGATAATAAAGTTGCAAGTTGGCTTGGATTATTGTTCTTTTTTATGTTGCCCTCATTAATTTTCTGGTCAATAATATTTTCCATAGTTTATTTTACTGTGATAATCTTATTAACTCTTATTATTATGCTTATGATCGCAGGAGTATTTAGAGTTAATATTAAAGTTGTAAACTTATTAAAAGTATGTATATATTCTTCTACACTATATATTATGTTACAATTATTGTTATTGCCATTTTTTAGAGTATTCTTATTCCCTCTTGCAATTTATTGGCTACTTGTAATTGTAATTTTGTTTGTATTAAGAGATACAACTGTTGATAATGTTTATAGTAATCGTGGCGGATCTAAATCTAGTCATACTTCTTATAATTCAACAGGTTCTAAAACTAGTTCAATATTTGGTAAGCATACTGAGGGTTCATCAACTGATTTAAGAAGTAAAAAGAATGTTCAGGATAGTTATGATGTTGATGAAAATGGTAACGCTCGTGGTTCATCAAGTATGTCAAAGAAAAGCAAGTATAATAATGATAATGATGGTTATGTTGAGTTAAAGTAATTTCTAAATTATTTAATTAATTTTTATAATATTTTCTATAGAGTAAAAACAACAAACTTTAAATACTTCAGTATCTCGTGGTATATATTAAGATATATTTAATATTTTATTAGCGTAATTTGTTATATTTAATTTAATTGTGATGGTGAATACATATGGAATCTAGAGATCAAAGAATTATGACATTAGCAACAACACTTAAGTCTTCAGGTATTGCAAAAACTGATAGTCAAGCAAGAATGATGGCTGAAGAAATGATTGGTGTTGAAGAACATGTTCAAAAAAGTTATGAAGATGAACATGAGAAAGCACATGAATATTTACAAACTGCAAAAAATCTTAGAGTTCCAAGACCTGCGTCTGCTTCTGAACTAGAGGCTGCGCAATCTTTTAATGAACAAAAAAATTCTGCAAAAATTGAGCCTATTGTGACTTCTTCGTCAAATAGGCCTGTACGTAATACTGTGAATTATGATTCAGATACGATTGTAACTTCCTCGCCTATTAATTCAGGTAATAGAAACAGTTCATCTAGTCAATCAAGTGGACATGATACTCATAATTCTGCACTTGAAGCAATTAAATCTCAAATTCAAAAAGAATATGTTACGCCAATGGAAGTGCCTCGCGTATCTGTAGCGCCTGTTGCTGTTGTAGAAGATTCAATTACTCCTCCAGTAGAACCAGTTGTTGATGATGTTAAAACTACTTTAGAAGTACCCAAAGATTTATCTGTAACAGATACTGCTTTAAAGAGTACTCCTTCTGTAGATTCTGCTGTTTCAAAAGAATCTAAATTAGAATCATCTGAATCTAAGTTCGAGAATGCGTCTGAAGTTGTAATCGATAGCAGTAAACTTGATGCAAAAAAACTTGTTGAATTAATGGAAGAAGACGGTAAACTTGAAGATCATACTCGTGAGATTAAAGAACCTGTTAAGAATGCTAAACCTAAAGAAGAATATGCTGAGAATAGTATAGATCTTGCTAGTGTATTTAGTTTCAATAAGAAATAATTATAACAAATAATTATGGTTTATTTTTCTATTAATTTTTTTAAATATTCTTAATAGTGTGGTTTAAAAATATTTTTGGTATATTTTCTATTCGGGTCTTATTCCATTGGAAAATCTGGACGTAGATTCTTACTATATGCAATTAGTTCTGTTTTTAATCCCTGTCTTCTAGTAGTGGATGTAGTATTATACATACTATCGTAATGCTTAATTGCTTTATTTATGCTTTCTTTTGCCCCTTCTTTATTAAGATATGTTACAAAAAATCTTTTTGATAATTCCATGTATGATTTGTATGCGATTTCATGAAATTGTTTATCGTATA
>CAVZPN010000018.1:0-32991 GCA_963777125.1 uncultured archaeon
GTATTACTAACAACTGGCTTATTAAGATTAATTGTTACAATATTATTTATTAGAAAAGTTAAAGAAGCTAGAATGGTTGAAATAGATTTTTCTGGAAGAGGATTTTTCCATAAAGTAGTTACTGTTAATCCTCATTCACATCAACATGTTGAAGTAATGGCATCCTATAGTAGTCCTATGCAAGCATCATTCCATAATTTATTTTCATCTAAAAATAGTTCCAATAATTCCAAATCTGATGCTAAAGTGCATTCTAGTAAAGTTCCTATTTCACGTTATGATCGAACAATGGAAAAAGATCTATATGAAAAAAAATCTTTTGAATATTATAAAAATAATGCTATGAAGACGATGACTCAGAAAGAAAAAGAAGAAACTCTTAAAGACGATAGCGATAAGATAGAACAAGATATTGAAAAAAATAGTAAGAGTATTTCTGAAATGGCTGAGAAGATAGAAAGAGATAGGATTAAAAAATAATTCTTTTATTCAAACATAATATTATCTAAATCTCCAATAATTATTTGACCTTTATTATCTTTGACTTTACTTAATAACATTTTACTGATTGGTTCGATTGGATTATCTGGTTTTCCATGACGTCTAATTGTGGCGTTAATTTGCGGATTATGATATAATTGCAATAATGCATTTAGATGCCTTTGGTATTCGTATAAAAATTCTTCTTTGTTATCTAGTTGATAGAATAATATTGGCTCAATATCTCTGATTAAATATTTTCCATTTTCTGAAGCGTCTTCGCATATCGTTAATCCGCTTCCCTCTCTATCTATTTTAATAACGCCTTCAATATTTTTTAAACCAATTACTTTATGATTCGGAATATAAAAACCGTTTTCTTTAGTAAATCCGTTATTTCTTAATGTTATTACATTAGTTTCTTCTTGAAATGCTGCTACTTCAGATTGCATGGTTATAAGATCTATATAATCTAATTCTTTATTTCTTTCTGGTCTAACTTTTATGACGTATCCATTATTCAGATTTATTGTGGTTCTAGAATTACCGCGAATAATATTTCTTTCTTCTGGAGCTGGAAGCCATTCTCTTGAAACTTCAATCGGTGTTATGTGTTGTTTAACTAATTCTTTATTATAGTTATTTCTAAATTGATTGAATTTTATCTCTATTGCTTCATATGCTTTATTTAAGTCAGTATAAAAAGTGTCCATTTTTTATGAGGGCTATTTTTTTATTTAATTTATTATCTTCTGAATATTATTTTTAATGTTTCTTATAACAACATCCCATTTTTTCCATACGTTGTTTGTTCAACTGCAAGTGGAAAATTCACCATAATGTATCTCATTGCTTGTTTTAATAAATTAGTATCTTTGTAAACTTTTAATTCTAAAATATAATATGGTCTATCCGTAACTACTTTATCTGTGCATATTGCTAATTCTCCATTTCTTGCTATTGTTCTTTCAAAAGTTATTTCTTTAGTTTTATTGCTTAATAATCTATCTTTAATAATATTTAATATTTTAGTATCAGTAATATCTTCTAGACTTTTAGTATTAGGATCTATTAATGCGTATAGTTTTTCTTTTCTTACTGGAAAATATCTGCACTGATCAATCGTATTTTTATGCCCCTTGTCTTCTCTTGCGCGGGTGTAAGTTATTTGTAATGATGTGATGTTATCGCTATCTAAAAATTCTCCTTCTTCTATCCATACAGGGTTTTCTTTTTCAAAATCTCTTTTCTCACGCTGTCTTAATCTCATTGATAATTCTCTGCCAGAAAATCCTTGAGAATTTATGTCGCAATAAGTGTCTTTGTACATAACTGTTCCGCTTGATGTTAAATTAAATTCTTCCATAAATTCTTCTAATGCAACAGATGGATCTTTTTCTTTTAACACTCTAAATCTTGATTCGTAATATTTTTCATGATGAAATCCTGCTTTTATTAGTTTATTTGTTGTCTTTTTATGTCTTATTTCATCAACCATTACATCTAATCCTACTGCCATTGGAACTGATACTAGATAATCGGCAAATGATATTATTGATGGATGTACGTTTGGGAATAATGTTAATCCTGCATACATTAATGTTATATATATTGGATCGTGATATATAATATCTTTTACTAAATTTTCTGCTCCGTGTTTTACTCCTTCTTTTAGATAGAAGTTGTATGGTTTTCTAATTTTTTCTGGTGTTGTTTTATATATTCCTTTAGCTTCAAGTGCATGTCTTAATATGAATATTGCTTTTTCAGCAACAGGTCCAGTTATTGGCAAGATGTATGGTTTTAATGCTGTAGGCAAAAACATATTTCCTACTGCCGATGATGCTGGATCTATGAATGCTGCAAGAATTTCATCTACTCCTAAGTCTTTGAACTTTTTTATGAATGCATTTTCCGGAAGAAGAATTGGTTGTTCAGCTGCTCTTTGATTAAATTCTAGTTGTTCTTTAATAATTAATTCGTTATTATTATCCTTATTATTTAATTTATTTTCGAGAGTTGACATATCTACTGGAATTTAAAAGGATTTATAAATATTGTCTTCACTTTTAAGTGATTATCTCATTCTTAGTTATTTATGCTATTTATGTTGTTATTATTCTTGGAATTTGTTTGTTGAGTATTTTTTTCTATAAGTTGTCTAACAAATAGTTTTATAAATACTGCATATTTTCTTTTAGTTAATGGTTACTAAGATAGATAAGAAAAAGAAAGCGAAGGATGAATTCGAATTAAAGAAAGAAAAAGAGACTGCTGAGTTAAAAGAAAAAATAAAGTCTCAAAGAAAGAAATCTGATTCTAGTGAAGGTAATACTGAAACAGAACCAATACAACCAGTTTTAAACATAGGTTTAGTCGGGCATGTAGATCATGGAAAAACTACTCTAACAGAAAAATTAACTGGTAAATGGACTGATACACATTCTGAAGAAATAAAGCGTGGAATTACAATTAGACTTGGTTATGCTGATGTAACATTTAGAAAATGTGCTCAATGTGATGAACCCGATTGTTATACTACGCAAAAAATTTGTCCTGTTCATAATATTCCAACCACATTTTTAAGAAAAGTATCTTTTGTTGATGCTCCTGGACACGAAAGTTTAATGGCAACAATGTTATCTGGTGCTGCAATTATTGATGGTGCATTATTATTAGTTGCTGCAAACGAATTTTGTCCACAACCACAAACAAGAGAACATTTAATGGCGCTTGAAATGTCAGGAATTGATAATATTATTGTTGTTCAAAATAAAATTGATTTAGTTGATAATGAAAGAGTATTAAAAAATCATCAACAAATAAAAGATTTCTTAAAGGGTACAAAATATGAAAATGCTCCAATAGTTCCTATTAGCGCGCAACATATGGTGAATCTTGATATTCTTAGTCAAACAATAAATGATGTTATTCCAACTAAAAAGCGTGATGAGAAAAAAGATCCAATCATGTTTATTGCAAGAAGTTTCGATGTTAATAGACCAGGAACACAACCACTTAAAATGCAAGGCGGAATAATCGGTGGAGCAATTATGCAAGGCGTATTATCTGTTGGTGATAGGCTTGAAATTAGACCTGGAAGAATTGTTGAAGAAGCAAATCAAATTGTTGCAAAACCCTTATTTACAACAGTAATATCTGCAATGACTGGAAGCACTCCTGTTGATTCACTTCATCCTGGAGGAAGTGTTGCATTAATGACTAATCTTGATCCAAGTGTTGTAAATTCCGATAAATTAACCGGAAATGTTGTTGGCTTACCAGGAAAATTACCTAAGATTTGGTATAATCTTGATTTAGAAGTAAATTTACTTGATAGAGTTGTTGGAGCAAAAGATGAATTAAAAGTTGATCCAATAAAATTAAATGAAGTATTAATGCTTAACGTAAATTCAGCTGCAACAGTAGGATTTGTAACAACTATCAGTAAGAATCGTGTTAAATGCAAATTAAAATTACCTGTATGTGCTGAATTAAATTCTAAAGTTACAATTTCAAGAAGAGTTGGAACAAGATTTAGATTAATTGGTTATGGTCTAATTAAAGGCGAGAAATAAATTTAAAGTATTTTTCTTATTATATTTTTTGAATAATTAATTTAATATAAGTTATTAATCTAGTTTATCTTCTAGATTTTCTTCTTTATTATTATCTTCATCCGGTAAACTTGGAAACTTTCGCTCAGGCATTTCTGGGAATGTTAATTTTTCCATTTCCGGAAATTCTGCATTTAGTAATTTGTATTTTGATAGTAAATTGTTTTTTTGAAGATAAGTTTCACTCATTTTGATTTCCTCGACTTTAATATTTAGGGTGTGTTTTATTTTAAAAATGTTGTTATTGATTAGAAGTTAAAATTAGTTATTTTCTGTTTATGCTATTATTTATATCCAAATTTCTTATTATATTCTTTATGGTCAAAAATATCCATTACTAACGCGATTATTTTAATTTCTTTTCCTTGTAATGTATAAATCATTCTCCAATATCCTGATAAGTTTATTTTCCATAAATTGTTAACGTCATATTCTAATAAATATTCTTTAGGAATTCTATTCTTTGGAATTTGTATTCCGTAAGTTGGATCTTTTTTTAGTAAGTCTATTTTGTTTTGTATAGAGTGCATTAATGTTTGGTTGTTGCTTGATTTAATATTTTTAGATATTTCTTCTTTAATTTTTGTATTAAGCATTTCATAGAATTCTTTAGCATCGCCTGTAATTATAATTTCTATTTTTTTATCATTATAATTCATACTTTCAATCCATTAGTAATTGCCTTATCAATTTTTGAACTTGGATTATAAATCCATACTATTCCTTTTCGGCCATCAATTATTTTGCCACTATCTTCTAAATATTTTAGTATTACGTTTAATGTTTGATGCATTACTTTTTTCTTTAATTTTATTTTCAATTTTTCTCTACTTATTGCAAGATTAGATTTTTTGAGTACGTCCTCAACCATTAATACTGTTTTCAAACTCGGATAGTGCAATATATTCATGAAAATCACCTTATTTATATAAATTTATATAGATATGTATATAATAATATATAAATATTTTGATTATTTATGAATTAATTATAGAAATATACTATTCTTAATAAGTTTATGTATGGAAATTTCGGAGAATTTACGAAGATATTTGCAAAATGATATTTTCAGAATTATCTGGTATTATTACTATTATTATTCTTCGAGTTTTAATGTTACATATCCTATTGTTAATTCGGTTGTTGCACCTGTTATTGTTATAGGTATTTTTCCAACTGTTTTTATTTTATTTTCTAAATTATCGTAGTGTTGCTTTGCTGCAATATCGAAATCTTTTCTCGTAAATTTATATTTTAGTTCTGGAGGTTTAGTTCCAAAATAGATGAAGTATCCGTTGCCATCAGGCATTAACTTAAATGATTTTGATATTTCTCCAATAGGATTTTGAAATATATATAATTCGCATCTATCTTCTGCTCTTCCAAATAAACAATCAACATCAGGATAACCTTGACACATGTGTTCAAAATTTTCCTTAGATATATTAATTATGTAATTTCTGCTGTTATTATAGAAATCCGTTTCGATATTTAATATGGGATTAGTTTTACTCATGATAATTTTTAAGAATACTGCTTTATTAATAAATTTAGCTCAATTATTACTTACTAGCGACGTTTTTATTTTTATAATTAATTCTTTATTTAATGATCTTAACAAAAAATTTATAATGGAATAATTATTCTTAATTGATAGTAATTATAATAAAAATGGCGTTAAAACGCCGGGCTTTAGCCCGGAGATACAGCGCCGTTTTTAGTATCCTAAAAATTCGCGATTAAGAGAGCGTCCGGTCAAACTCCACACTTTAGTGTGGAGTAGGACGCTCTCAGCGAATTTTTATGATATTAAAATTATGTTGTTTGGGGCTTTGAGAATTATGCGAACTGAAAAGTATGAGTTAAGATCAATGTATATTGAACATGATGAAGATACTCCTTTATATTTGAAAGAAAGATATGCTTCTAAGTATTCTATGATAATTAATGAATTAAATTCTAAATCATTAATACATTCAGTTATGAATAAGCAGTATTATCCTACTAATAATTATCAAGAAAAAGTATTTATTAGAGATCAATTCTTAATGCGAGATAATGTAATATTACAATTAAGTGATATTCCTAGTAACGGAGTACAATATTTAGATGTAATCTATTTGGCGCCAAAAAGTTTAAAATTGTTTTTTAAATCGAAATATTTAAATGAACTTGTTGAAAAATTTGACGGGATAAAAGTAGCGTCTTCTAATAATTTTATTGACTTGGCGGATAAAATTCAATCACATCTAAAGAAGTAACAAAATTTCGCTGAACGTGCCGTACTCCGCCTTAAAAGGCGGAACTTTACACGGCACGTTCTTAATCGCGAAATTTTGGAACAAGAAATTGCGCACTTAAGTGCGGGGCTTTAGACCTTGCGCAATTTCTTTGTAGTATTTCTAATTATTTTTGATTATTTATATTCTATTTATACAACATTTGTGCGGTGTTTCTTTGTTGATGTATACGTAGATATTTATTTGTTGTTTCGTATGTTTTTATATACACGTTTCTTCTATTAAACAAGTATTCAGTCGGTTTTTTTGATATTACTTTAAATTCTATATATGTCATTAAATCATATATTTCTGAATGTTTAATATGATACTTTTCACTTAGTTCTTGAACTTTTTCTGTAAAATTCATTTTGATTCCTTACAGTATATTTTTATCGTATGATTATTTTATTATTTAATATTCAGGCATTCCCATTCCTTGAGAATTCATTGGTGGCTGTTTTCCACCAGCGATAACATCATCTATTCTTAAGATCATTGTTACAACTTCTGTAGCTGAACTAATTGCCTGAGTTTTAATTTTTAATGGCTCAATAATTCCTTCTTTCCAAGCATCCATTACTTTTCCTGAAAATACATCAATTCCTGCCCAAGTTTGTTTTTTATCGTGAGCAGATTTTAATGCTACAATAATATCTATTGGATCGAGGCCAGCGTTTTCAGCTAGTGTTTTTGGAATTATTTCCATTGAATCAGCAAATGCTTTTACAGCAAGTTGCTCTCGTCCTGATAAACTTTCAGAGAAGTCTCTTAACTGTTTAGCTAGTTCCATTTCACATGAGCCAGCACCTGCTACAATTCTTCCACTCTTTAATGCTGAAACAATATCTCCAATTGCATCATCTAATGCTCTTTCAATTTCTGCAACAACATGTTCAGTTCCGCCTTTAACAAGTATTGTAACTGATTTTGCACTCTTGCATTTTTTAACATAAGTCATATTTTCTCGACCATTATTTATTTCTTCAACAAATCCAGCATATCCTAAATCTTTTGAAGTTAAACTTTTAACATCAGTAACTATACTTGCGCCTGTTGCTCTTGCAAGTTTTTCCATATCGGATTTTTTAACTCTTCTTACAGCATATATTCCTTTCTTTGCAAGGAAATGTTGTGCTAAATCATCAACACCTTTTTGACAAATTAATACATTTGCGCCAGATGCTACAATTTTATCAACCATTGCGCGAAGCATTTTTTCTTCCATTTCTAAAAATGATTGCATTTTTTCTGGATCAGTAATTTGAATTTTTGCATCCATTTCAGTACTTTTAATTTCGATAGCTGAATCAATTAATGCAATTTTTGCATCTTTAATTTCTGAAGGCATTGATGAATGTATTTTTTCTTTATCTAGAACTATGCCTTCAATTAATTCGCAATCTTCAACGCTACCACCAACACTCTTTTCTATTTTAATGTCATTTTTATCAATATGAATTATAGTTTTATTTCCTTCTTTATGTTTTTCAAGTACTGATGTTGCTGCTTGAACTAATAAATTTGATAATAATTCTTTAGCCGACTCGGCTTCTTTTCCTGTGATTGCTGTTATTGCGATTTGTTTTAATAGGTCTAAGTCAGTGTCTACAATTGGTTTTGATAATGATTCAACTATTTGTAATGATTTTTCAGCAGCAATTCTATATCCTTTAACAATTACTGTTGGATGAATGTTTTTATCAAGTAAAGTTTCAGCGTTCTTTAATAATTCTCCAGCAATAATTACAGCAGTAGTTGTGCCATCTCCGACTTCAGATTCTTGAGTTTTTGCAATTTCAACAAGCATTTTTGCTGCAGGATGTTCAATTGACATTTCTTTAAGTATTGTTGCGCCATCATTAGTTATGATTACATCGCCCATTCCATCAACAATCATTTTATCCATTCCTTTTGGACCAAGTGTTGTTCGAACAATGTCAGCTACAAGTTTTGCTGCCATAATGTTATTTCTCTGAGCATTTTTTCCAGTTGTTCTTTGAGTATTTTCTGGAAGAATAAATATTGGTTGTACATCTCTAGTCATCGTAATTCACCCCGAATTATAATATAACAGTTTTTATTGTAATTTTATTAAATTGATTTTTATGATTTTAGTATTACAATTTTACTATATGCTTATATGTAGAAGTAAGTAGGATATTGTTTATAAATTTTGCTTAGGATAAATGCCTACTTTAAATGCTTACTTTAAGCCTATTTTTAGCACAATTAAGACTTATTTTATCTGTATTTTTATCCAAATATTCACATAGACTCTTAAAAACTTCTTTTTTAGTTAAATTATTAGTATTAATCTCATAATCAAAAACATTACGGTCATGTTTAATATCGATTTCATATACTCTTTTAAACAATTTGTATGTATCATTGTCTTTTTTCGTTATAATTGCTCTTGCTTTGGTAAAACTAATCTTACTTCGTTTCGCAACTCTTTTGGCTCTCATATCTAACTTTGCTCTCAGATAAATTTTTGTGCCAATGTTAGTTAGCCAAGGTAAATTCCAACTATCAATTACAACATTTCCCTTTTTGATTTCTTTTAATATTATTTTATCTGCAATAACATCTACTGGTTTTTTTTCATTTAGTCTATTCTTTAATATTTTAATTCCTTTTTTACTTTCCCAAAAACCTTTGTTATATCTTGTGTGCTGAATGTCTATTTGTTTTTTTTCATATAAATCTCTCATAATTCCCGATGGATGAATAATTCTTAAACCATATTTTTTACTAATTAAATTTGCAATTGTGGACTTGCCTGAGCCTGAAAATCCGAATATGATTATAGTGTTATTTCTATTTTTTGTATTTGGTATTTTATTTGTCATTTTAGTGTTTTTTTTTCAGGTTTATTTTTTTATTCTTATTTTATACGTTTCGCTTCGATATTTAGTTTTGATATTTTGGTCTATATACTTCTTCAGCGTTTCTCACTTTTTTTGAATAAAATTCAGTACATATTAAGTCTCGAAAATTTAATCCTTTTGTTGTTAGTATTAGTTTATCTTCTTCTCTAACGGCAAGTTTTAAATCTATTAATTCTCTATATGTGTTTGAAAATTTAGTTTCAAAAGATGTGTTAAATTTAGTTTGAAATTCTTTAGTATCTAAGAATTCTAAATTTCCAATAATATATTTACGCATACGTTCATCTTTATTTAATTTAATTTGCGATTCAACAGCTAATTCATTATCATTTATTTTTTGCATATAGTTATTAATCGCTGTTTTTGGAGAATTTTGATCATATGTGTTTCTGTAATGTGTATTGTTTGCATAAGTTCTAACACCTGCACCAAATCCTATAAGGCTTTCGCCTTTCCAAATATTATCTTCTTGAAGAAAACTTCCTTTGTTAGAAATTACGTATCTGTTATGACAATCTTGTACGTATCCGGAATTTAAAAATAATTCTCTTCCAATGTTATAACATTTGTAAATATCGATATTTTTCATTAAGTTTGGGGATAAGTTAGCGTTTGCTTTTTTACCGAGTGTTGTTTGAGGCATTAATCCTAGAGCATAAAGTTCGACTGTTTCAAGTTTTAATTCTATTAATTCTTTAATTGTTTTTTCAAAACTTTTTATAGTTTGATCTTCAATACCAATCATGATATCAGCAACAATATTTGAAATGCCTACTTTTCTTAGTATTTTTATTGCATTTAATGTAACTTCAGCCAAGTTATTTCTTTTACTTAATTTTATTTCGTTATTATTTAGTGTTTGAACACCCATACTTACACGATTAATTCCTAATTTTTTGTATTCTGAAAATTTATTTTCTTCAACGGATTCTGGTGTTGCTTCGATACTAATTTCTTTAGAAGTTTCGAGTAATTTTGGATTAATTTCTTTTATTGTTGTAATTATTTTTTCAAGATTAAATGGCGAGAGTAATGAAGGTGTGCCACCGCCAAAATGTAAGGTATTGATGGTTTTATTTGTTAAAATTGGCTTGTACATTTGTATCTCTTTGATTATTGCGTTAACGTAACTATCTTGAAGAATGTTATTTGTATCAATCATTTTTAGATAGCCACAAAAAGAACATATTTGTTTACAGAATGGAATATGAACGTATAAATTTATTTCATCACTGAATTTTACTTTTTCTAAATTAAAATTCTTAGTTGTATTTGTTATGTTTTTAATTGGTTTGTAAACTCTTGGCGTTGGATAGATATATACTTCGGGTTGAAATTCAAAATTTTCTATTCTTGTTGTTAGTGTTTTAGTATTCATGATTTATAGAGTTTAATTAACTATATATTATTATTCTACCACTAATAGAGGTAGTTACTAGGAAACTTTATATATTGCCTTATATTTTTAATATTATGAATGAAAAAATACTCGATTCATTACAAGAATTAGGTCTTACTAATAGGGAGAGTATTTGTTATACTTCATTACTTGAATTAGGCTCATCAACAGTTGGTGCTATTTGTACTAAGACAGGCATTCCTTCTTCTAAGATTTATGAAATACTAGAAAGTTTAATTAGTAAGGGACTTGCGTCTTACGTTATAATTGGGAAAATTAAACATTATCAAGCAACTAGTCCTAAAATATTTCTTGATCACATTGATGAGCGTAAAAAAGATTTTGAAAATATTTTACCCCAATTATTGGCTAAGCAAAAATTTTCGAGTAAACAAAGTGTTGAAATGTTTAATGGTCAAAATGCATTATTTTCATTGTTTACTGGATTAATTAGCGAATCGAAAAAAGATGAAGAATATTTAATATTTTCTATCGATGAAGAGAATAAGAATGATCAATTAAATTTATTTTTTAGAAACTTAACAATTAGACGTAAAGAAAAAAATCTGAATGTTAAAATATTAAAAAATATTAGATTTTATAAAAAAGAGAAACATACAAAAGTGCAATTAAGATACACTAAATTTAATTTGCCTCAAGGGATAACTCTATTTCGAGATGTTGTCGTGTTAGTAACGGTTGATACTCAAACAAATTCTGTTATGGCAATTAAAATTACAAGTTCAGTTTTTGCAAATCAGTTAAAAGTATTCTTTAATGAATTATGGCTTGAAGCTAAAGTTTAGTTTTAGAATGAATTTGAAGTAATACTGTTTTTGAAATAATATGATTATTATGTTCTATGAGTCGTTAAACTCAATAACTTTATATACTCGTAGTACCATATAATGTTATATATACTGTAATGTTTGTTATGGGGTGATTACCATGTCAAGTATTTCAAACGTGATTTCTAAAACAGGTCAAAAGTTAACTGACTTAGTTAAGCCAATAAAATCTTTAATTATTGCAGCACCATTGATAGCTAGCTTAAGTGCTTGTTCAGTACTTAATGCATCTTCTCAGCAAAAGTTTGATGATCCAATTTATTTTATTCCTTCTGCAAAAACTATTGTAATGCCAAAATCTACTAAACAAACTTTAGATAATAAATTAGTTTTTGATACTATTTATTCTGATTCTTCAGATCTTGATGTTGATGTTTTTGTATTTGATAATTTTAATAGATTATCTTATTTAAATTATTCTTCTAATGATTTTGATAATGATGGTATAGTTGATTTTGCAGATCCTATGCCTTATGATTATGGTCCTTATATTGATGTAAATAATAACGGTGTAATTGATAGGGCAGATATTTATATACGACCAAATATTGGTTTTCGATTTTATGATAATTATTATGGTGGCTATTTAGGTTCACATTGGCATAATTATGGATTTTACAATTCTTGGGATTTTGGATTTGGATTCGGCTATTATAATTATGGTTATAATGGGTGGAATAATTGGAACCATAATTCGTATTATTTTGGAGATAATAATTATAATCACAATGGTTCTGGAAATAATTATTCTAGTGGTTCAAGAAGAGAGAGCTATAATAAAAAAAGAGATGGGACTGATGGAGGTTTTAATAGGCCTAGAACTACGCCTAAAAATAATCTTAAAGATGTAGTTTCTCCTAATACTAAAAGATCGGATAATAATTCTAACGGGAATGTATTCAATAATCGTTCGAGTAATGAAGATAAGGTTTATAGAAGAGATAATGCTACTCGAACTAATGCTAATGAAAATACTCGCACAAGGCTTTATAATCCCAATGTGCGATTAGGTAATGGTAGTAATAGTATAGATTCTCGAGTTTCAACTCCTAAAGGAAATGATAATTCGTATATTGTTCCTAATGATGGTACAAGAATAAGATCTAGAGTTCTTCCGAATAATAATACTGAAGGGCGATATAATTCTACTACTCCGTCTAGAAACAATGAATCAACTTATACTGTTCCTAGTACTAGATCTAGTAGAAGTGCTACTGGTAGTGAGAATAATAGTTATCAAAAAAATACTGATAGTAGAACAAACAATTATCAGAGAGGTACTACTCCTACAAGAACTGAGAATAATTATAGAAATGTCCCACAACAAAATACTTGGAGTGCTCCGCAACAAAATAATACTCAACAGAATAGTTACAGAAGTGCGCCGCAGCAAAATTTTGCTCCACAACCGAGTTATAATAGTGGCAGTAATAATAGTGGTGGTAGTAATAGTGGCAGCGGTAGTACTGGTACTCGTTCAAGTGGTGGTGGCCGTCAACAATAATTATTATTAATAGATTATTTGATTAATATCAGGTTGATTTATAGTATTATTTTTAATTTTTAAATTAACTTTTTATATAACCTATAATATTTCTTAAATATGATTATAACTGTATCAGGACTTGCAGGAGCTGGAAAAGGTACTGTATGTAGAATTCTTTCTGAAAAATTAGGATTTAAATATTATTCTATGGGCGATCTTAGGCGCATGATGGCAAAAGATAGAGGCTTAACTATTGAAGAATTCAATAAATTAGGTGAAGACAAAGCTTTTACTGATATTGATGCTGATAATTATCAAAAAGAACTTGGAAAAAAAGATGATAATTTTATTATGGAAGGAAGATTGTCTTATCATTTCATTCCTAATTCCATTAAATTATTTTTATCTGTTGAACCAAAAGTTGCAGCAAGCAGAATATATAATGATAAAAGTTCTTATAGAATTAATCAACAAAAAGCACATTCACTTTTAGAACAAGAACAATTAACAATTGAGAGAAATGAGTCTGATATAAAACGTTACAAAAAATATTATGGTGTTGAAAACATTACTGATCCAAAAAATTTCGATTTATACATTGATACATCAAATTTAACAGTACAAGAAGTTGTTGATAAGATAATGGCTTATGTTGATTCTAGAAATTAACATAATTATATTATCTGAACAATTATGGTCTTAGTAACATTTTTAAATTAACTTCTAATTCTTTGCACTGCACTACATATCTAATGCTATTAGTGTTGTTTAGTGTTATAATATTATAATATATTGAGGTAATTATTATGGCTGAAAAGATTAAAAATGGCGATTTTATAGAACTTGATTATACTGCAAAATTAGTAAATAATAATATGGTATTTGATACAACAATTGAATCAGATGCAAAAAAATACGGGATTTATAATAAAGATGTTAAATATAAACCTCTTGTAGTAAAGGTTGGAGCGCAACATTTAGTTAGAGGTTTAGATACTTTCTTGGTTGATAAAACAGCAGGTAATTATACTGTAAAAATTGATTCTGAAAATGCATTTGGTAAAAAGAATGCTAAATTATTAAGATTAATTTCAATAAAAGAATTTCACAAGAATGAAATTAGACCAATGCCTGGTTTAGAGGTTGAACTTGACGGCAATCGTGGTGTTGTTCGAACTGTTTCTGGTGGTAGGGTAATAGTTGATTTTAATCATCCATTAAGTTCACAAGACGTAGTTTATGATATTAGCATAAAAGGAATTGTAACAGAACCAACATTAAAGGTTGAAGCTGCACTTAATGTATTTAAGATTCCATTTGAACATGTAACTTTTGACAATGATACTGTTATTGTTAAGTTTAAGACTGAAATACCAAAAGAAATTAGCGAAACAATAATAACTGAGATTAAGAAATTAACTGATGTTGCGAGTGTTGAGTTTAAGTAAGAGTGGTATTTAGTTTTAGTTTCTTTTTTTACTATTTTCTATTTATTTTTCTTTATTCTTAATTATTTTATTCTATGTTTATTTTTGCTATTACTTTCGTATTTTTCGTAAATTCTTCGATTTTTCTTGAGTAAGACTTATTAAGATAATAACTTTCTAAATAGTAAACTTTAAATAAGGCCTATTATATACTATTATATAATATATAACTATATATAGGTGATTATTATGACGCAAGAATTAATTTTACATAGTCCAACGCTTGAATCAGTAATACTTGTTGAAAAAACTATACAAAAATATAGTCAAGAATGTGGTAAATATCAATTGTGGAATAAGCTTCCACGAAAGATGATGTATCAAACATTTCAAGTAATACTTGCGTATCTAGAAGATTCAGGCAAAATAATGATTGATGATGAAGGAATAGTAATATGGACACACGATCCAAAAGGAATAAAGAAGATATTACAACAAAACGTGAAATTAAGATAGATAAGCCTATTTATGTTACATTTGCTGAAAAGAAATTAGAAGAAAATTATGAATTATTATGCAAAGGAGATTTTGTTGATGCTAGATTGTATCTAGCTATAAATCGTGCTATTGCTAATTTAAAACTTAATAACTCTGGCATTAAGATTGCTAAAAATTTATGGCCAAAAATTTATATTAAAAAATACCTTATTACTAATCTTTGGAAATATGATTTACCAAATGGTTGGAGATTAATTTATACAATAAAAACTGATGATGTGATGATACTAAATGTTATTCTTGAGTGGTTTAATCATAAGGAGTATGAGAAGAGATTTAAATATTAAACGAGCGTATCTTATTATCCTTCCTTATTCCTAATTCTTAAAATTTTTAAAGGCACTGTATCTCTTATGAGTATATTTGTATTATATTTATATGGTAGGTGGTATTAATGGACAAGATTACTCAAGGTTTAAATCCAAAATTAGCTTCTAAGGTTGGTAATGAAAGAAATGCATTAGATGCTGAACTCGAAGAGATGTTATCAAAGCAAAAAGCTTCAATAAAGGTTGTTGGATGTGGTGGTGCTGGTAACAATACTATTAATAGAATTGCGGAAGTTGGAATAGTTGGTGCTGAAACAATTGCAATTAATACTGATGCTCAAGATTTATTATATACTACTGCTGAAAAAAAGATTCTAATTGGAAAAGAATTAACTAAAGGACTTGGTGCTGGTGGCGTTCCAAAGATTGGTGAAGATGCTGCACGTGAACAAGAACATGAAATCAAGAATGCACTTCAAGGTGCTGACATGGTTTTCTTAACATGCGGTCTTGGTGGAGGAACTGGAACTGGCTCAGTTGCAATAGTATCTGAAATGGCTAAAAAGATGGGCGCATTAACAATTGCAATAGTTACAATTCCATTCTCAATGGAAGGACATAGAAGATATGAAAATGCAATGTATGGTCTTGATAATTTAGAAAAAAGTGTTGATACTTTAATTGTAATTCCAAATGATAAATTAATCGAGCTTGCTCCTGATTTACCATTACATACTGCATTTAAAGTTGCTGATGAAATATTAACTAATGCTGTTAAAGGAATTGCTGAATTAATTACTCGAACTGGCCTAGTTAATTTAGATTTTGCTGATGTTAAAGCTGTAATGGGTAATGGTGGAATTGCACTTATTGGAATTGGAGAATCTGATTCTGAAAATAGGGCAATGGAAGCTGTTGATAAAGCAATTCATAATCCGCTTTTAGATGTTGATATTACTGGTGCTAACGGCGCACTTATTAATGTATGTGGTGGAACTGATTTAACATTAAATGAAGCAAAGAAAATTGTTGAAGCAATTAGTGTTAAACTTGATGAAGATGCAAGAATGATTTGGGGAGCACAAATATCTGAAGATTTAGCTGGAACCGTAAGAGTAATGCTTATTGTTACAGGTGTTAAGAGTTCACAAATAACTGGCAGAAGTCAAATTGAAGTTAAAGATAAGAAAGGCCAGATGAAAGATAGTTTAGGAATTGAATTCTTGTAAGTTCTTTGTTATTTTTTTATAATTTTTTAATTTATTTTAGTGTTTATAATTAGATTCTATCTCTCTTATTACAAAAACCTTTATAAATACTTATTTGTTCCTTAGTTTAAATAAAATGGTTTTCAAACCATTACTGTAGATGCATCGATTATTCTCGTAGCATGCGTCAAACCTAATCGTCGTTGATGATTAAATTTAAGATACAATATAGTATGTTGTTTAAAACATTATAATTACTATATTAATAAGAATAAAATAAACAAACTCGAGGTATATAAAAATGGCTGAAGATAATAAACAGGCAGCAAAGAACGCAGCAAAGGCAGCGCAAGATTTAAAGAGACAAAAGAAGAAGAAGTGGTTCCCATTAGTAGCTCCAGAATCATTCCAAAATAAAGTAATTGGTGAAGTATTACTTGAAGATGCATCTGTTTTAATGAATAGAACAGTAACAGTTAATATGATGCAATTAATGAATGATATGAAGAAACAAAATGTTAATGTAATGTTTAAAGTCTTTGATATAAAAGAAGGCAAAGCACTTACTAAGGCTGTTAAGTTTGAAGTTTCAGCATTCTCATTAAAAAGACTTGCAAAGCGTGAAAAGGATAAATTATCTGACAGCTTTGTAGTAAAAACTTTAGATGATAAATTAGTTAGAATAAAAACTGTAATGATAACTAATGCTATAACTAATGGTGCTGTTCAAGCAACTTTAGTACAATCATGTAGAGCAGTATGTAAAGAAATTGTAAATAAAGTAAATTTCGAACAATTAATAATAGATCTTGTTGTATATAAATTCCAAAAGGAAGTTAGAGAATCATTACACAAGGTATATCCATTAAGAAATTTTGATATCAAAGTATTTGAACTTGAAACAAAGAAAAAGAATGAAACTGTAGAAGAAGAAATGCTAATGAAATTAAAGAAAGATAAAGATAAAAAGTTAGCAGAAAAAGCTGAAGAAGCAGAACAAAAATCTAAGGGTAATTCTGAAGATAAAGATGCTTCAAAAGAGACAGAATCAGATGATGATGAATCAGTTGATAATGCTCCTGCAAACGAAGAAACTACAGAAGAAGAAACAGATGATGAAGATTCAGAGTCTGATGAATCTGAAGAGTAAACATTCTTTAATCTTTTTTATTTTTTTTATTAATTTTAATAAACTATTATTTTTGTTTTAAATTTGTTTTAAATTATGTTTATTTGAATTATTAGTTATTGTTATGTTATTTATTATTTTTAATTAAGGTTTAATTTTATGATTAACGAAGACTACGATTTGGAAATTGAACGAGTAATTAATGAAATTGTTAGTCGAAAAGCAAAAAAAGTTCTAATACAATTAGGCGAAGGGTTAAAACCAAGAGCTATTGAAATACAAGAACAAATAGAGAGTAAATTACTTAATTCTTGTAAAGTACATTTCTGGCTTAATAGTTGCTATGGTAAATGTGATATTCCTGAGATAATTGACAGTAAGAAGAATGATTATGATATGCTGATACAATTTGGGCATTAGTTATGTTATTTCTATATTCAAACACACATGCATTAGTAATGTGGTCTAATTAAAATAAATTTTAAAGTAGTAACTAAATTGAATTCTAAGACATAGATTCTAGCATAATTTTCCTCTAATTTAAGATAAATTTATAAATCCTTAATACGAAAATTGTTATAATTATTGTATTGGGAGTTGTGGGGGAAAAGTTAAATAAAATATTATCTAATACATATATGTTTGTGCTTAAAAATAGTATAACTTAGTAATATTTTTACTAAAAAACATTAAACATAGTTATTGATAATGGTTTGTTAAACTTAATTCAATGAATTTGTTAGAACAACAAAAACTAAGTAATTTACGTGGGGAAAAAGAAAAGTTTGAAATATTATTACGCACATTAGATAGACAAGTATCGACAGGAGAAATAACTTCTAGACAAAAAAAATTTACAATAAATAATATTACACAAGGATTATCCGAACAAGAATATCTAAAAATTCTAGAAGAAAAAATCGCTTTCGAAGAATCAAAAAATAAAAAAACATCAACTATAGGATACAAAAATATTATAATAATTAGTGTAATGTTAATGATTACCATAATGTTACTTGCAATATTCATTATTCCTGAATTATATAGCAAGTATAATCAACAAACAAAAGAATCGATTATTCATGTAAATAAAACTTATTATAGTACTGATTCTAAACAATATCCATTAAATATTATTGAAAATTCTAAAATAACTTCATTAAAAATTAATGGAACGTATACTGGCGATGTAAGAATATATTTAATATCGAACATAACTAAACAAAGATATTTAGTATTTGACTCAAAAAAATACGATACAAATACTATAAGCATTACGGGAAATCTAGTTATTATTAGAGGAGATCCAGAAAAAACTGGAACAAGTATCAATAACCTATGTGACGAAACATGTAGCCTGCAAATTGATCCACAAGGAGCATACCTCGAAATAGAAGTAGAAAATCAAGGATTCGTATACTTAAAAGATATAACTTATGATCAAATAATAATCAATCATGCGCCATTGCAAATAAAAGATATCCCCGATATAACCATAATAGAAAATAGTGCAAACATAGATCTAACAGAATACTTCTCAGACATAGACAACGACAAAATAATATACAAAATAAGCAACATACCTGAATTAACAACAACAATAAAAGAAAATATTATAACATTCAAAACAGAACAAAAAGCAAACAAAAAATATACTGGATTCATATATGTAAGCGACGGAAAAGAAGAAATAAATTCTAACACATTTAAAATTATTGTAAATAATACTGAACTAAATAAGACTTACCCAAATATTACTGCAATCAAAAGGCCTGTAAATAATAGCGCTATAAATAATACTCTACCCTTCGTAAAAACAAACAAAACCTTGGATCTAAACTTAAGCCAAACAGAAAATAAAACAGAAAACGATACAACAATAAAATCAAACAACACAATAGAAATAAATACGACAATAAACAATATTACTAAAGATAACAATATAAACACAACAATAAATAAATTAATAAAAAATATCAATAATAATTCCAAAACAACCATTCCTAAAACTCCTGATTTCTCTAAATTAACATTTGAAACAGATTCATTATTAAAACAATTATTCACAGTAAAACCCTATAAACAACAAAGAATAATTATTGAATATAAAAGTTCTAATTATCAGACAACAACAGAATACTTGGAAGAATTAAAAACAGAATTAGAACAAGACAAAAACAATAATCCTAAAGAATATAATTTAACACAATTAGAAATTGATAAAAAAATAATTGAAGATAAAATTGCACAACTAAAATCACAAAAAAATACTAAAGAAATTGTTAAAAATAATTATTTAACAGGACAAATAGTTGTAGAAACAGAGAGTATAAAAGATTTAGAAACACAATTAAATGAAATAAATTCGAAATTAGAAAAAATAGAAACATACGATAATTTAGAAAAAACAAAAATAATAGTAACTAAAATAGATAAAAAATCAAAAATAGAAGTAATAACTGCAAATGCAGAAGAAATACTATTATTAAAAAATAATAAAAATATCAAAGGAGTATATCTTGATGACACAACAAAAATGTTAATGCAAGAATCAATTGAATTAACACAAATACTTGAAGCAAAAGTATATCCTGAAAATATTCTAGAAGGAGAAAATGAGCTAATATGTTTACTTGATACAGGAGTAAATAATAATATAATAACAAACATAATTAGTGGATACAATTTTGTAGATAATAATAATGATTATTTAGATAATAACGGTCACGGAACATCAATAGGATACATAATAAATAATATTGTACCAGAATCAAAACTAATAATCGGAAAAGTATTAAACGATAGTGGAACAGGATACGAATCAACAATACTTGCGGGATTACAATATTGCGTTGATAATAATGCAACCATAATATCAATGAGCCTTGGATCAGGAGGCTATAATGGTTATTGTGATGAAAATATAGTTGCACAAAAAGTTAATGAACTAAATGCAAATGGAATTATTGTAGTTGCTGCAACAGGAAACGATGCAACAACATTAGTAAAAGTTCCAGCATGCGCAAGTGGAGCAATTAGCGTCGGCGCCTCAACAAAAGAAGACACACTTACAAATTTTACAACATACAATGGAAATACACTAATACTCGCACCAGGAAAAAACATTAATACCATTGATAAAAATGGAAATCCAAAAACAGTAAGTGGAACATCAATTGCAGTACCATTCGTAACAACAACAATAGCAATACTAAAACAAAACGAACAAACATTAACACCAATAGAGATAAAAAATAGAATAATACATACAGGAAAATTAATAGAAACAGAAAATCAATCATTCTCAAGATTAAATGCATACAATGCAATAACAAATAATATTACAAATAATTTAACAGAACTTGGAAATAATGGAACAGGAAACATAAGCGAATATAAAGCATTAAGTTGGTGTAGCGACTGGACACCAACAGGACAATCATGGTGTGATTCACAAGATTGCTGCGGTTGGAATGGCGCAATTGATGAATGTGAACCTGCTTCAGGAGAATGTAGACCTAGTGCAGGAACATGTGATGTTGCTGAATCATGCGGCGCACCAATTGCAGAATGTCCGAGTGATGCTGGTGCAGGAACAGGAACAGTATGTGAAACTTATGTTTATCAAGGAAATTATGATTGGTACTGGACTTGTTCAGGATTAGATTATTATTTTACATCAAGATATTGCTCATCAGGAGATAGAGCAGGGTGTTCAGGATCTACAGGATTGAATAGTTGGTTCGACGATTGTGATGACTACAATGAATGTACAAATGATTATTGTACATCAGGATACGGCAATGTATGTTCTCACACTAATAAAGCAGGCACAGCATGTACCGGATCATCTAATGGTGGAGCATGTGATACAACAGATACATGTAGTGGTGGGAGTTGTATTGATAATTATTTATCCGCAGCATTTGTTTGTCGATCTTCAACTGGCTCATGCGATATAACTGAATCATGCACTGGATCAAGCGGTGCATGTCCAGGAAATAGTTTTGTTTCAGCAGGAACATGGTGTTCTTCAGGAGCAAATTATTGTAGTGGATTAAATGTATATCGGTATGAAAATGGGTGCCATGGCGGAATGGATTTCTGTCATAGCAGTTATTATGCGCCAGATACTTTTATAGAAACATGTACGGATGATTATGGAGTATGCGGTTATGCAACATGTACGGGTGCTGGAAATTGTGGAAATACTGCAACTGGTGGTGCATGTAATGATGGTAATGATTGCACATATAGTGATACTTGTAGTGGAGGATCATGTGGTGGAACATCTTATAGTTGTAATAGTCCTCCAGAATGTTATACTACACCAGGAACATGCAACGGTTATGGAGGATGTTCTTATACATTAAATAATGGTGCTAGTTGTAATGATGGAAACTCATGTACATATAGTGATAGTTGTAGTGGGGGATCGTGCAGTGGTACATCATATAGTTGTAATAGTGCAGGAACATGTTATGATAATCCTGGAACATGTAATGGTGGTGGAGGATGTTCATATTCTTACACTGCTTACGGAACATATTGTTCAGCAGGATCTAATTATTGCAACGGATTAAATGTTTACACGTATCAATATGGTTGTTCATCAGGAAGTTGTGTAGATGGGGCATACGGAGATGCATTTGTAACAACATGTCCTGATTCTTGGGGCGTATGCGGAGATGCAACATGTACTGGGGCCGGAAGTTGTGGAAATACTGCAGTAAATAATGGTGGACTTTGTTCAACAGGTTCTAATTATTGTAATGGGGGACAATTATATACTCAAAGAAGTGGATGTTCAGCAGGAACTTGTGATGATAATTCATATGGCGATCTATTAATAGATTCTTGTGATGATGGTAATGCATGTACTACTGATGGTTGTACTGGAAGTTCATGTACGCACACTAATAATGCTAATTTATGTCGTGGAAGTGGAGGTACTTGTGATCCTGCTGAATATTGCAGTGGTGGAGGTTGCCCTGGTGATTCTAGATATAGTGGAGATTATTGTAGTGGATGTTATTATTGTGATGGAACAAATGTTGGCTGTCAAAATATCCCTGCAGGAAATGATTATTATGGTGATTGTACCGATAGTGGATGGAATATTTGTGACGCAGGATATCAATGTAGAAAATCTAATGATGGAAATTGTAATGGTGGTGGAGCATGTACTTCAACAACTACAACTCATGTTAGTGATGGTTATGTTTGTAGTGGAGGAACTTGTAATGCCAATCCTAGTGGCACAACAAATTGTGACACGACAATAAATTGTGCAACAAACGCATGCACTGCAGCAATGTATTATAGAGGATACGCAGGAGCAGGAGTATCATGCAGCGAAACAAACAAACAATCAGCAGGAACATGGAACGAACCAACATCAGGATACGTAACAAGCGAAACAACATACAAAGTAGGAACAAGCTGCACAACAACACCAGTAAGCTGCTCAAACTATTGCAGCTGGTCAGGATATAATGCATGTAGCGCGCAAACGCCTTATGGGACAGTAACTGGATGTGGAGCAAATACAGGAGCATGTAATGGCGGAACAACAACATGCACAACAACAGGATGTAGTGGAGCAGAAAGTAATAGGTGTGTAAGCGGGTCATGTACTAATCAATGTTCAGATGCATCAGATAACGATGGCGATGGATATACAGACGCACAAGACACAGACTGTGGTGGGTGTGGACAATGCACAAGCGGAACATGTTGTACAGTTGCAACAGGATGTTTCAAATCAGCAGGAACAGTATGTCTTGCAAGTGCAGGAACATGTGATGTTCAAGAAACATGTACTGGAAGCAGTACTGCTTGTCCTGCAGATGCAGGTACTGGAACTGGAACAATATGTTCAAGTAATGCTTATTCAAGATATACATGTGCAGCACAAACACCATACTTACAATATGCAGATAGATATTGCGCAGCAGGAGATAGGGCTGGATGTACAGGCGCTCAAGGCTCATGGAAAAAACCAGGAACTGCTCAAACAGCTTGTACAAATTTATGTAATACATGTAGTGAAGGATCAGGAACTTGCGCAGTACAATCATGTACTTTAACAGGTACTACATCAACAGTTAGTAAAAGAACTGTTTACAAATATACAAGTGGAACAGGAACATTCACAATGCCATCAGCAGTTGCTGACGCGCAAATATTAGTTGTAGCTGGAGGAGGCGGTGGCGGAATGGATATGGGTGGAGGAGGCGGAGGAGGAGGCGTTATCGCAACATCTTACTCAACTACACCTGGATCAATTACAATAACTGTAGGTCCTGGAGGATCAGGAGCTCCAGCAGGAAGCAGTAATGTAAATGATGGAGGCCATCAATTTTATGTTGCTGCACGTAATGGACAAAATTCAGTATTTGGAACACAAACTGCTATTGGTGGAGGATTTGGAGGAAGTTCTTATAGAGCATATACTCCAGGCATTACTGGAGGTAATGGTGGTTCAGGCGGTGGATCTTCAGGATATAATGATAATGCCGGAACATTTTATGGTGGAACAGGAACAGCTGGCCAAGGTAATCGTGGAGGAAATTCAATAGCAGCATATTACTCAGGAGGCGGAGGAGGAGCTGGCGCTCAAGGTGCAGATTCAACCTCTCAACCTGATGGAGGAATAGGAGTATCTAATTCAATTTTAGGAACATCATATTATTGGGGTGGCGGAGGTGGAGGAGCTTCCTACTCATTAGGCACTGGTGGAAACGGTGGTGCTGGTGGAGGAGGAGGCGGAGCCGTAGGCACAACAACAGGAGGATCAGGATTAAATGCAGGTTCAGCAGGCGGTGGAGGTTCTCCAAATTCACAAACAAATACTCCTGGTGGTAATGGTGGAGCTAACACAGGTGGAGGAGGCGGTGGTGGATCACATTATAATGCTAATAATTATGGTGGTGATGGTGGTTCAGGGATTGTTGTTGTAAGTTTATGTATGGGATGTTACATTGGTGGAGTTTGTTACGATAATGGTGATGTTAATGGTGGCAATGGTTGCCAAAAGTGTAATACAGCATTAAGTCAAACTGCATGGTCGAATAATCCTGTAACATGTAGAGCAAGTGGTGGCGCTTGCGACTCAGCTGAAACATGTAGCGGAGGAAGTTGCCCTAGTGATTCAAAACTATCAGGCAAACAATCATGTACATTATGTACTCATTGTGATGGATCAAATAATGCATGTCAAAATGTTGGTGCAGGAGCAGACACATATACTGAATGTACTGATAGTGGATGGAATGCATGTGATAATAGTTATACTTGTAGAAAATCTAATGATGGAAATTGTAATGGTGGTGGAGCATGTACCTCAACAACTACAACTCATGTTAGTGATGGATATGTTTGTAGTGGAGGAACTTGTAATGCAAATCCTAGTGGAACAACAAATTGTGACACAACAATAAATTGTGCAACAAATGCTTGTAGTGCAGCAAGATATTATAGGGGATATGCAGGAACAGGAGTATCATGTAGCGAAACAAACAAACAAGGATATGCAGCATGGAGCGCATCAGCCTCAAATCTAATAATAGAGACAACATACAAAGTTGGATCAACATGTACCGAGTCAACAGCAACAACAGGATTATATTGTTCTTATGCATCAAGTTGCGCAGACGGCGCATGTAGTGGTACAGGATATTATAGATCATGTGATGGAAGCGGAAGTTGTAGAAGCGATAATACTGGAGCTGCAACAGCAGCAATTTATGCAACAGCAGGATACACATTAACAGCCGCATGTGGAGTTACAGGAACAACATTATGTGGATACTCAGGATATAATCAATGCTCAGGACAAACGCCTGGACGAGATCAATATAGATGTCAAGCAAGTGGTGGCGCATGTACGTATGACGTCGGAGATGCATATGATGGAAGTGCATGTAGTGGAACATGTACTAATTATTGTAACAGTGGAACATGTGGAAATCGTGCAGCAGGAAGTACAAATACTGCTGGAGGAACATGTTGTGACTCGCATAATAATTGTGCAGCAAGTTGGTTCTGCGAATTATCGGGAGCTGGCGGATCAACTAATAATCCCAATTATGTAACATGTGGTTCAACAGAATATCCTGATTTAGCAGAATCGCATTGTATTCAACAAGGAAATTATAGAACATGTGAACCATCTTATGACATAAGTCGAGGGTATATTGTTCAAAATGGCGGTACTGACGGATATAATTCTAAAACTGTAGGTATGGGTGGTAATTCTGGAAATTATCCTTATGATTGGTGGGGACATGGTGTTGGCGCTCAAGGAGGAATAGGATATAAAACCACATCGGCTGATTCGACATTATGTTTAGGATTTGTTTATGATCCATGTTCAGCTGGCGGCGCTCAATATTATAAAACATCAACTGGAACTGCAACAAGTATTGGAGCAGTTGATCAATCATCACCTGCAAAAGGTGCTGGATGTAACAGTTACGGTATGTGGGATGATTTAAGTTCATACATAAGTGGAGGAACATTCTCAACATATCAAGATGCAGCTGTAGACTATTATACTCGTCAAGTATTCTATGGATGGAAAACAGGCGAAGTTGGAGCAACCGATGGAAGTAATAGTTATTGGTGCTGCGAGTCTTCAACAAGTTGCGTAGATGATGCGCCAGCACAAGGAGCAGTTTCAGAAGCAACAGGAAATTGCTACGGAACAACAACATATAGAAATACTGGTGGCGGCGATGGAGCAGACACCGAACAATGTAGAAGTGGGACATGGTACGCGCAAGATTCAGATTCAACAGCATGTACAACGGCAGGAAATACTTGGACAACAAATGCTCCAATATCAGGAGGAAGATGTTGCAACGATGATGGAGCAAGCGATAATTCGTATTATTATTCAGCAGTACCATCAAGCGCAACATCATTAACATGTGAAAGATGTAATGCCGGATCATACGTTGCAGCAGCAACACTTATCGGTAATGGAAATTTACAAGGAAGCGGAACATCAAGAACCTGTTATTATGGAGATATAACATGCAGCGCAGCAAGTGGAGCAAACGGAGCAAGTACAACAGTAGTTGGTTGGGGATGGAACGATGCAAGTCCTGCAACAACAAGTGATACTGATTTCAATTGTAGAAGTAGTGCGGCAATATGTGGAAATGAAAATGCAGTAGATGATAGTGTTACAACATTATATGGAAATGGATATACATCATCAAGTAGAACAGCAGCAACAAGTTTATTATGTTATTATAGTAATCCAACATGTACAGATGGAAGTGAAGCTCAAGGAGCTAGTGGAACATATTATGGTAATGGATACTATGTCGGAACATTAACAACAACCACGAGCCTAACATGTTATTATGGAGACATAACATGCGCAGACGAAAATGGAGCAAGTGGAACATCAACAACACTATACGGAAACGGATACGCAACAGCAGATAAAACAACAGCAACAAGCATAACATGTTATTATAGCGATATAGTATGCGGAGATAATAATGCAGTCAACGGAGCAAATGGAGTATATTATGGTAACGGATATTATTCAGGAAGTTTAACAACATCAACAAGTCTAACATGTTACAATGGAGATATAACGTGCGCAGATGAAAGCGCAGCAAATGGAGCAGGTGGAACATTATACGGTAATGGTTATACTGCAGGAAACAAAGCGACAGATACATCACTAGTATGTTATTATGGTGACATAGTATGCGGAGATAGTAATGCAGTTAATGGACCAAGCGGAACGTATTATGGTAACGGATATAAATCTGGAACAACATGTTATTATGCAGATATAACATGTAATGATGGAACAGGTGCAAATGGAGCATCATGTACGTTAACAAATGCAAACGATGCATGTATTGCAGATATTGGATGTTTAAATCAGCCAACAGGATTAATTGCAACAGCACAAACAGACAAAATATTAAATTCACAATTAGGAAAAATCATACTAACATGGACAGATACATCATCAACTGAAGATGGATTCAAAATAGAAAGAAGTACAGATGGAATAACATACTCGCAAATAAATACAGTTGGTGCAAGCGTAGCAACATACACTGATGACAATTTAAACGATACACAAGTATATTATTATAAAATCAGATCATACAAAGGATCAGATAATTCAGAATATAGTAGTGTAGCAAATACTATAACTATTGATAGAACAAAACCATCAAGTTCAAATCTAACAGTAACAGCAGATAATACAAATAATAAAATTATAACAAACTTCACAGAAACAGATTCTGGATTATTATTATACATGCCATTTGAAGAAGGCAGTGGAACAGTAACACAAGACTGGAGTGCAAATAATAATGATGGAACAATAACTAGCGCAACATGGACTTCTGGAAAATATGGAAATGCATTAAGTTTCGATGGAAGTACATCTTATGTAAATATCAATAGTGTAACAGGTTATGCTAATGCGATTACAGCAGAAGCTTGGGTAAAAACTTCTGTATCTACAGGATGGAAAGATGTTCTTGCAGGAGGTTGTGGAGATTTATTATTCGGAGTTACATCAGCAAATACAGGAGTTATTGGATTTGGAGGTCAATGTAATGCACCATTTGTACCATTATCATCAACAACCAGCATAAGTGATAATCAATGGCATCACATTGCTGGAACATATGATGGTTCCACAGCAAAAATATATATTGATGGGAAATTAGATAATAGTGGAGCAAGATCTGGAACATTCACACCAGGAACATTACAAATTAGTTTATCTACAGAAAAATTCAATGGTCAAATAGATGATGTTCGAATTTATAATCGTGCTCTTTCTCAAAGAGAAATTGCAAATGATATGCAATCTGGTTTAATTAGTAAAGGACTTCACAAAAGTACAAGTGTTGGAGGAACATATACTCCGGTAAATGGAGCATACGATGCATTTAGTTCAGATTCATCCTCTAATTATTATAAAACTTCATCAACAGTTAGTTCTGATGTTAGTACATGGACTATTTCTAGCGGAGTATTAAGTGTAACAAATAGCGGTAGTGGTTATGGAACATTTGTTTACAAAAATACTACTGTAAAAGACTTTGTTTTCGAAACAGATTTCTATACAGGAGCAACTCATGCAGGAATATTATGGGGAGCGCCATCAATATCGGCAACAACACAAGGATATCAATGGATTATTCGAGATTATGCAGATAATAATAGAATACAAAAATGGACATCAGATAATAACCAATTATATCTATGTAATGCTGCAAATAATTTACCAAGCTGGTTTACAACAGACACATGGTACAAATTAAAACTAGTTATAAAAGATGATTACGTAAATGGATACATAAATAATATTTTAACAATATCATGTAAACATAACGATACAACATATTTAGGATCAGGATATGTTGGATTTACCAATTATGATTCAACAACAAAATACGATAATTTCACAATCACACAATTAATAGCATCAAATAATTATACTGATACGACAGCAACAGATACAACAGCCCCTAATCAACCATCAGCACCAACAGTAATTACAAATTCTAATGCTTCAGTTAATATTTCTTGGAGTAGCGTATCAGATAATGGTAATTCATACTATTATTATACAAATTCATTTGACTATTCAGGAAATAATGCAACACCATCGTCAATACAAAGTACTACTGTTACAACAGGAGTTAAAGATTATTATATTACTGGATCTGGTACTGGAGGTAATTCATATCATACAGGAACTAGTACAACAATTACCGGATTAAATTGTAACACACAATATTGTTACACAATAACTGCAAGAGATAACGCTTTAACAACTAGTAGTGCATCAACACAAACGTGTGCATATACTGCAGCATGTGCAGCTCCTAAAAATAGTATGATTGGCAGTGCAACTAGTTGGACATGGGGCACTACAATATCGGGAAGTTCAGTTATAAAATCTGGAAATGCAACAAATTGGACATGGAGAACATATCAAGAAAATAGACCGAATAGTAAAACAATAAATGGTACTGGAACAAATTGGAATTGGGTTAATGAATAAAAATATTTTAAATTTGAAAATAATTGGAGGAAAAAAATGAAAGCAAACAAAGAACGGCATGACAGAAAATATTCAGGTTATGTTGCAAGCACTAATAATTTTATGGTGCGCGCTTTCATAATATTTATCCTCCTAGCGATAGCTCTATCCTCAATTACAATAGCAGTAAATGATCCTGGTCACGATTCATTATATATAATAAGAAGCGGAGATACAGTTACAGGAGCATTTGATGTTACAGGAAATTTAAAATTAAATGGTTCAACAGTATGTACGGGAACAAATGGATTATGTGTAACAAGCGGAAGCAGTAGTTCAGCAGGATGGACAAACACATCACAAAATACAACAACAACATTAAATGTAGGAATAGGAACAACTAGTCCAGAAACTTTATTGCATTTATCAAAAAGTGGAGCAGATGTTAATTTGAAGTTTACTGATGTAGGTCAAGGATCAATGATTCTAGGAATGAAAGATATTACGGGAAATTTTGAAATTGCTGAAGGAAACACATTAGGAACTAATACAAGATTATTAGTTCAATTAACAACAGGTAACGTAGGTATTGGAACATCAAATCCTTCATACAAATTAGATGTTAATGGAACATTAAATTCAGGAGCATTAACTGCAACTAGTGGCACTTTTACAGGAGATGTAGCAATTTCAAAATCTAATGCTCGATTAACATTAGGAAATCAGGCAGTAGGACAAATAAAATTTAATAATAATCCAATAGTATACAATTGGCTTGTAACATCACAATATGTTAGTACAAATACATTTGAAATAATACCATCAACTGTTGTCGGAGGAGATACATTCTCAAATCCAGTTGTATCAATTCAAGCAGCAGGAAATGTAGGAATCGGAACTACAGGACCTAATGCAAAATTAGATGTCTATGGTGGAGTAAGATTTACTCTTAGTACAGATAATAATTATTATGGAGAACTTATTAATGTGAATGGAGCAACAAGAATTTTTGCTAACGGCGATACTGCACCACTAGTTTTTGGTACAACATCCGTCGGAGGAACTACAGCTACAGAAAGAATGCGTATTATCGCTTCAGGTAATGTTGGCATTGGAACAACAACACCATCGCAAAAGCTCGACGTGAATGGTTCAATAAATATTAGTGGAATATCAGCAAAATTATATTTCCCCGACGGAACATCAATGAGTACAGCCGCAACAGGAGGAGGAAGTAGTAGTTCAGCAGGATGGACAAACACATCAACACAAACAACAACAACATTAAATGTCGGAATAGGAACAATAAGTCCATTAGCACCATTACATACACAAGGAACAACATTCCCACAAGTACGTATACAAAATGATAATAATTCAGTTGCAAGTGGAGAAGCAGGAATTAGACTCCGAACACAAGGAACAGAAGGCGTAGCACATGCAGATATTGGATGGACTGGCAATGGTAGCGATACAGGAAATTTAGTATTTAGAGTTCCTTACACTTCAGAAAGAATGAGAATTCAATCAAATGGTAATATAGGAATTGGAACAACAACTCCTGCAAGTAAACTTTCAATTCAAGTTGCAAGTAATTCAAATTTTGCAATGGATATGTATAGTACAACAGGTGCTAGACGAGGAGGATTATATGTAAGTGGTGCTGCAGGTTATCCTGGTCAATTATATTTATATGATGGAAATTCAAATATTTCAGCATTTATTTCTGGTGCAACAAGTTCAGGAGATTATAGTCCTGGCGCATATTTTAATGGAGGAAATGTTGGTATTGGAACATCAACACCATCAGCTAAACTTCACATAAATAATGGTAGTATATATATTACTAATATATCTGATTCTAGAATAACAACAACACATGATGGTTCAACTAATGCAATCACAGGACTTAATGGATATCCTGCATCAGGAACATCAGGATTTATTTTAGCAAGTAGTAATGGTGCATCAAAACATATTACGGGCATTTTAGATGGTGACACATATTTAATTACTCGAGGAACAGGAAATAATCTTCATTTTGGAACATCAGGACAAAGTCCTTTTATGACATTAAATAGTACAACAGGAAATGTTGGTATTGGAACAATGGGACCTGGCGGCAAATTAAATATAAAAGATACAACAAAAACAGATGTAGATACAGGAACAATAATATTACAAGCTCCAGCTACAGCTATCGGAGATAAATTAGGAATAACATTTGCACAAACAGATGTAAGTAGTAGAGCAAGAGCAGGTATTTATGCTATTTCAGAAAGAACAGATGGTTATGCATCTTCAATAGGATTTTTTACAAGACTAGCTGCAGATGGTACGACATTAACAAATACAGACGAGAAAATGAGAATAACTAGTGCAGGTAATGTAGGAATTGGAACATCTGCACCAAGTGCAAAACTAACAATTTATGATTCAACACTAACAAGCGGAGAACATTTACTAACAATGTTCAATGGAAATCTAGCAAGTGTTGAAAATAATATTTTCAAAATGGGATTTGATGCAAATGGAACAGCTATTACTAATCCATTTTTGAGAGCAGCAAATAATTTACCTTTACAAATAAAAGCAGGAAATGCAGAAACAGGCATAACAATCTTATATACGGGTAACGTTGGCATTGGAACAACAACACCATCACAAAAACTCGACGTGAATGGATCAATAAATATTAGTGGAACATCAGCAAAATTATATTTCCCCGACGGAACATCAATGAGTACAGCCGCAACAAGTGGAAGTAGCAGTAGTTCAGCAGGATGGACAAACACATCACAAAATACGACGACAATGCTAAATGTTGGAATTGGAACAACAAGTCCTATTGAAAAATTACAAACAGTTGGAAGAGCACGATTTGATGATATTTATGTTGGTACATGGTCAACAGCACAAAGACTTGAAGCAAATGGTGCTTCTACTTTCTATATCGGAACAGGTGGAGCACAGGATATGATTTGGCGAACAAACGGAGCCGATGTTATGACCATTAAAAATGGAGGTAATGTTGGAATCGGAACAACAACACCAACGCAAAAATTAGACGTAAGTTCAGCAATTAGCAACGGAGCCAGTGATTCTTTCATTAACATATTCAACGGACACATTGCTCAATCAGGAGTTGATTACACCGGAGAAAATGGAATTAAGTTTCAACATTATAATCCTACCGATGGTAATTTAGCTGGAGGTTATTTAAAATCTATTCGATTAAATACTTATGCTACGGGGAATAATGCTTATAAAAATTCTGCTTTAACATTCGGGACGGTGCTGAATGGTGTTGAAGGAGAAAAGATCAGAATAGATAACAACGGCAACGTTGGTATTGGA
>CAVZPN010000019.1:0-7389 GCA_963777125.1 uncultured archaeon
TCATTTAGAATACTCAATTAACCCCATTCCTAGCAAAGTTATAGCAACACTGGGTCTTGTCTCTTCTGCTTTATGTATGTTTTTCTCGGCACTTTCTATCTCGCCTAAACTCATCTGTATATAGGCTATAGTAGCATAAACATAAGCTTTTAACTCCTCATGTCCATTAAATTTATTTAAAGTATTTATTGCTATATTTAAATATTTCAACGCTTTATCATAATATTGATTAGCTACATAGTAATACTGCCCTGTGTAAGTTAAATAAGCAGTGTACGAAGCTTTTTCCTGATCGTCACAAAGCCACAAGTGTATTTTATCTTTATAACTTTCATACCAATCTATCATTTTTTTTGCATTAAAAGGTTGTCTAATTCCTATCCAATAATACCATAATAATTTTTCTCTTAGTTGCATGATTTGATATATATTAGCTTTATACTTATCTGCGCTCTTTAATAAAATTTCTAAATTACTTTCTAGGTATGGATCATTTTTAATAAAAGTCACTCTGTCACTTACTACTTCAGGTATTAAGGAATTAATTTTAAACAAAATACTGTCAATATTTTTTTTGTTTAGACTATCACCAGCTAGCTCTAATAATTCATTTTTTATTGCATCATGCATCCTAAATATTTGATTATTTCTATCTTCACTAATTTGTTCAATAAGACCAAACCTGATGATTTCTTGAATATTTTTAGATAATTTCTCATTATCCTCAAATAATTGTTCCAATAGAGTTCTAGAAACTTTTTGATTATTTAATAGAGCTATTTTGAACAATACTTCCTTTGCTTGTGAATCTATTATATTAAAGATAACATCCAAATGAGCTCTTACTTTATTATCATTTTTTTTCATAGACTTAAGATAATCTTGTATTGTTATGTAACTATTGTTTTGTAAAAAAGTAGCACTATGCCCTATCATATAAGGTGGATAACCTCGTAAAGCATTAACCAGATCTTGTACAGACTCCGGTGGTAGATTTTTCATAATTTTGTTAATTATTATCTTAATATGTTCTTCTGTAAAGTAAGGAGTAGGAATTTTTGCCAACAAATATTTATCATCCTGAGAGCAAATAATAATATGACCGTTATGATGCCAATTAATAATATCTTTAATTTTATCATTTTCATTGATATGGAGATTGTCAAAAATTAATAACCATTTATCTCTGTGTTTTAGATACGTTAATAAACTTTTTTTAACATACCTAGGGTTTTCTATTATATGACAGCCTTCTTTAAGGCAAATTTGTTGATTAATTTCTTTTGCCAATGAAACAAATTGAGAAACAAGATCTACATTTACATCAAAAAATGCTATTATATCATAATAATTTTGGTTATTTTGTACATACTTCCTAACCATCTCGCTTTTACCCATACCGGTAATCCCGGTAATCCCGGCTATTTTATTTGTATGTAGCTTTTCTTTTAAATCATTTATTTGTTCCTCTTGGTTAGTAAAGTAATATATTGGATTTTCTTTGTTAAAAATAATTGCATAAATGTTATGTTGCCATAGCACAATACTAAATAGTAATATAATTAATTTTGTCATTTAGAATTTTCTTTCTTTTTAAATTTAGCAAAATTAATCACTTTAATTTCAGTACTTGAATTATCCTCCGCAGAAATAAACTCATTTTTAAATTTTATTTCCACTATGGTCTCTTGTCCTTTTACCAAAACAACATAATCTAGTTTATACTTCTTGAGTAAAACAAATATTTGCCCTAAACTTAACAAATATAAATTACCGGTATCATTAAATATTTTTTCAGAATATCTAATTGCTAAATTATGGTCTAATAAAAAACCGTTGCTTGAGCAAGTAATCACACTTTTTTTAAATGCTAATTTAATATATTTTGAATTTTCTAAATCTTTATTAAAATATAATATATTACAAAAGAGGCTAAAAATAATTTGAGTAAAAACTTCTTTATCAAAAGGCACTGTAATTTTTTCTATTGTATTTACTATTTCTAAAGTCATTTTAGTATTATAATATGCTACATAGCCGTTAAAGTAGTCTTGTAACTCTGCCATGACAGGTTGTAATAATATTTTATGAAAATTAGGTTTTTGGTCTTCTTCTAAAACTAACGGCAACGGTAAATATTCTTCATTGTAACTTTTATTTTCTATATTGACAAATTCTGTTAACGGTTGTTTGGATAGGTTTTTATTTAAAATATTTTTAGAGTACTGATAACACTTTAAGATAAATGCCTTATCTTTTTCTTTAAAAAGAATGATATTTTTGTTACGTTCAGTAGCTTTATATAAAGCTATATTTAATTGTTCTATTTTAGTCTTTATTTTTTTATCTCTATTGAGAAAATAGTAGACGAGTAAGATTGTACAAGAAAAAAAGATACAGGAAGTTATTATTAAATTGAAGATCTGCTTGCGAATTTTATCTTTTATCTCCTTGGCATAAACTGAATCAGAATTAATTTGAACAGAAATATTACATAACAAATCATTGGTTATTTTATACTGTTTAATTAGAGCATCGTTAGCTTTCATAATTCCGTGACCTACTATTTGTCGATCGTTAACGGTAATAAGATAATCAAACATTTGATCGGACATATCATTAAGCAACTCTTGTAAATTTATATATCCTAATTGATTATTATATACTCTTGAATTTAAGGAGGATTTAGGAATAAACACTTGATTCTTTATGTAATCCTTGAAGATTAAAATTTGTTGATTTATATCATTTTGATTATTAATATTAGCCTTTTGAAGTACATCAATATTATTAATTATAAGAGTCTGCATTACTTTTTGATAAGATGAAAGCTTTAATAAATCCTGATAGTTTTGCTCTTCCTTGATATATTTAATAATAACTATGTTAGTTAATGTAATTAAACATATTAGTAATATTGTGTAGGCGGCATGTCGTTTATATTCTCTAAAATTAACAAAGCTCATACTGTCAAATATATACCGTCTAGATTATTATTTTAACTAGTTCTTTTAACCGTGAGCAGCGAATTCAGATAATAAGAAAAATGGCTTGTCAAAATCTCTGCAAAAAAAATCAATATTTTTCTAATAATTTATTATCTCTTCTAATGTTTTTTAAAATATTCTCAATCACTGAATCTATCTTAGTGGCTTCATTACATACAATCTCGGTTTGCATATCAGAGTTGCTATTTAACTTTAAGTCTAGCTGAGATGTTAATTCTTGCAACTTCTTTTTAACAGGGAAAGAACTATCATGAATATTTTGAGATACCTCTATGAAACATCTATTCTCAATAGGCTTTAACGTCATCACAAACTCTCCATCCTCATTCATTTCCAGTTCCTTTAACCTTACAAAATATTCTTTCCCATTGATATTCTCTAATTTTATAGAATCATCAGTATCGCTAGGTATTACTTTGAGATATTTTTGTTGTTCGGGTATATGTGATAAACTAATGTTAAGGTAGTTACTACGCTCCTCGATTTCTGAAAAACCATAATCAATGTGATTACTCCTTTTATCGTTAAAATCAGAGAAAAAAGTGTCGTCTAATGCTATGCCATAACGCGAGCAAGGGTTTTGTCGATACTCTCTTTTCTCTACCTCTAGCTCCAACGGAATGTTGGCAGAGACAGATGTATTAACATCTCTAATACTAAGCGATTTTCCCTCTAAATTTGAAGGTGGTTTATATCCTTTAGTAATCTTACCAACCAAATTGCACCAGCCGCCTAGTAAATTATTAACATCGGATTCCAATGCCTTTGTCTCGTGAGACAATACTCCCGATTCTTGATATTTACGTCTGTAAGCATTAAACTCGTACTGCAAGATTTCAGCTTTAGCTAGCTCCAGCGGCACTTGCCATGTTCCCCCTACTATTTTCTTCCAAGCCACCGATAAAGCCGTATCTATCTCTTTCTCTCTAGAGACAGAACCAAGCTTGGTAGGTTTCCAAGTTGCAGCGTGATGAATTATCTGTTTAGCTAGCTCATGTTTACTCAAACTAGCTGCGTATCCGTTAGCTAAACCTTTAGATACAAGGGAGTAGGCAAACTTTCTAGCTTTATCGGCTTTGTCTTTCGGTAGTATTTTAAGTTTTTCTCGAATCAACTCTGAATGAATATTAAATTCCTTGTCAGAATCCTTGTTCTTGCTACCTACATTTTCATCAGACTCATCTTTCTTGAATCTCTTTAAAAAATCATTAAAAAGAACTTTGGGCGTAGCTCCTAAGTTACTTTTAATATCTTTTATTTTTGATATAAGGTCATTTATTTAATAGTAGTCCAGATTTGGCGACATGAGGGTCAGATTTGATTCCATCGTTTTTCTCTATTTTTTCATCTAACTCTTCCAAAGAGGATAAAGTTGATAAAGTTTTGGGTTCATCGGATAAAAATTTACTATCATCTACTCTAAAGGATTTTTCTAATTTATCTTCTACCTTCCAAGTAGTCATCTATATCCAATTCTTCCATTACGGAATCAATATATGATTCATCGCAGGAAGCAGCGTGTGGCAGTGGAGAAATAGTGTCTATATTACCGTTATAATTATCATCATTATCATCGACAATTAATGATTTTAATAACGATGATTGCTCTAGATTCAAATTAAATTTGATCCCCCCAAGTATAAAACAATCTTCAATTAATTTAGGATCAACGTTGTTTTCAATTGCCGCTAACTCGTCTTTTATATTCTTTAGTTTTAAGTTAGAGCGATTTTTTACTTTTTCTAACTCTGAAATACATTCATCAGGTAGGGATAGAGTGATTTTCCATAAAGACTGATCTTGCCTTTCTTGCGCTCATACAATCATTATCACCATACCTCTTTCTAATGTAAATATTTTGTGTTTTAATAAAACCAAGCTTTTCTAAAGCTCTAATAGATTTAGATATATGCTTAGTATTACAAGAATATAGATCTGCTAGCTCTTGGTAAGAAGTGATAAAAGAAAAACTAGAATCATCATTGTAACTATATTTACCTACATTAAAATCTTCTTTTGCCAAAAGCATATAGTTTTTATAACATCTAGTATAAAAACCCAGCCATATAATTTTTTGCTTAGGATTTAGATATTCATTAGAAGCTAATGATCTTGAGGAGATCGTAATTAAGTTTAATAAATAGCTTGGTTCTATCTAAATAAGACCTTTTGCACTCACTTAAAGGATTATAAGGTGCATGATCCCCTACTCTATCTGGAAACTTCTCATTTAAATGATTAAATACGGAAGTAGGAAGAGTTGGAGTAATAAGGTTTCTGTTGTTTCTACCTATTTCATCAAAATCTTTATTTATAATAAAATAACCTTTCTTTACTAAGCTTTGCTGCATAGTAAAAACTAAAGACCTAGAACATCCAAGACGCTCAGCCCAGTCTTCGCTCGGTAGAGCGCAATATCTAGCCTCACCTTTATTCTTACTGATTAGAGACAAGGCTATCGGCAAGTAAGTAATAGAGTTTCTCGCAAGAAGTAAGGTTGGTAGTTGTAATGATATGTTCAAGAACGCAGCCGGTTATCGGAGTGTATGATTTGGTCTCTGTAAGAGAATGAAAATGTAGTAAGGTTAAGATTAATATGATCGTTAAAGTTGAAAGATAAGTGATTATCTACGGTAAATGGTTGAGAATTACTCTCAAATAGTGATAAATTTTGCATTTTTTGCCCCTGTTATAGGGCTAAAAACTAAAGAGTGCTTGACTCTCTATGCATAACTGCTTATATTAAAGGTATAAGTTGAATCGGCCAAGATTGTCTTATACTATTAATAAAAAAACTATTGTTTTTTATAGAGGTGTTAAGTTCCTTTGTGTTCTTAGCGCCTTTTTTTATGTTTTTATAAAAGAATAGTTATTAATAGCATACTGACACTGGGAGTCAATAATTATTTATCAATTCCCTAGGATCTTTTTCTAAAGAGACCCAAAAATCTTTGGGAAATTGTATCCCATTCTTTTCAAAAAAACTTCGCAAGAGGTGCTCATTGATTGTTTTTGGTGTACTACCTATATAAACACTATTTTGTTGTTTTTCTAAGTAGTTTAATAATAATAAAGGTATCTCAATCAATTTAGACAGCTCATCTTGAGTTAGATTCATTGCAACTCTTGCAACACGGATTTGAAATCTAGACAATAAACCAGATTTATTGGATGCATTTGTGTCTAATACTATAGATTTTTCACTAGGAAAGCTTATTCCTCTTTCCTTAAAAAAGGTTACAAGAATATTATTATGGTGTTGAGAAGTCTTTATTGATTCGAAATTTCTTTGATTTTCCCATACAGATATAGTAGTTCTGCTTACTTCTATAATACTTCCTATTTCTCTAACCCCAATGTTAAGAGCTGATCTAGCCGATCTTAGTTGAAATGCATTTAAAATCATTTTATTATTTTATAGTTTAATATAGCTTGTTTATTTAGATGTAAAATTAATCTAAGTCAGTATCATTTTTATATTGATTTTCGATATCTGCGTATTCTATGGCTAAGAATTTTTCCTCTTTTTTAATAGATTCTATCCCGCGAAAAATTAGATAGTTTAATATGGTTAAATCAAGTCCTTTGCAATATTTCTTTATTTCTTTTTCAATTGGCTCCAGTAATGAAAAATTTTTAGCTATATAATTACAATTTTTTCTATTTAGCCTGCCGTTTACAAACAAAATAGGGTTATTAGACATATCCACTTCTTTATTTGAAGTACTAATCTCTTCTTGAGCTAGTTTTAATTTTTCTGCTATTCTTGAAGTAGAAATTTTTCCTCTATTATTCATAAATATAATTTTTATTAAAAAATAATGTATTGTACAATATTGTACATGTTAACACAGTACAGTGCTATTTTATGTCATCTAATTTTATTATTAACTCTTTGATTAAAGATTGATATTGCATGTGATTCTTACAATTTGGTTTATAAGCTCCTACCCATTGACCATATTTTTGACATTCGATCATATCTACGCTATTAGTAATATTAGTCTTAAAGTAAAAACCTGTTTCTGCTAGCTGATCTAATAAGTCTTTAGTGGAATTAGTATGCTTTGTGGTTCTAGAAGCTAAGAAGGAATAAGGCTTATTTGCCATCATCGCAGCGGAAGCAGCTTGGTTCAAAGCGTTTTTATCTAATTCTGAAACTGAACAAGGGATAATAATAAAATCCGAAAGTATTGTAGCTTTGAGTGCAGCTGCCTGCATATTGGGCGGAGTATCTATAATAATAAAATCGTATTCTTTACTTAAAATTTCTAATTTAGGTTTTGGGTTGTCTTCATACAAAGGAATTACAAAATCATTTAAAGTATTACCTAAATCAGCCCAGAATATTGCATCTGGTTTATCTTTATCCATATCACAT
>CAVZPN010000020.1:0-4590 GCA_963777125.1 uncultured archaeon
TATGAACGAGTATTATTTAGTAAATTAGTATTTATATTTGCCGTAGAATTCTTTAATAGGAGAACATCAGAGTACGTTGCATCATAAGAATAATCCTTTAAATTTAATGTACTAATAATATTATTTCCTTTAACGATTGCATTAAACATATCTTTACGTATTGAAGTATTAAATTCTGCTATGTTACTAGCAAAATTGTTAGCATTAGAAATATTGGCATTAGTACTAAGAGCAATAGACGGAGAATTATAAGGAAAAGTATTTAGATATATGGCTTGATAATTTTTCAAATTAGTATCAATATTAGTAACTTCCATTAATAATACATTGTGTCGATTTATAGTGTTGTTAATATAGTTCATATAATTTAATGTTTGAATCACAAGTAACCCCGATTTTGAAGTTAAATCATTTGATATTATAAAATCTTTAGTTGAAGAATAATCATTTGTACGCCAAATATCTAGTAGCGTACTAATGTCCTTATTTAATGAGTCTAATTTCGAATTAAGAACAAGATAATTATTACCATTAGTATCATTATTAAAAGAAATGTTAATTGAAGAAAGAATAGTATTAATTTCTTTTAGCATTACGGTAGTATTTACAATATTTTGTGAAATTAAGGCATAATTATCTTTTGAATAATTCAAAGCAGATAATTGTTCAAGCGTTGGAGAATATTTAACAGTCAATAATGATTTTCGAACAACAGCCTCACTAGTTGTTGGACAAAGAGTTGTTTTAATATTAATACATTTAATATCATAAACATAAATATTAGTACCGTAGCCATAATCATTTAACGAAATATCAAAAGATTGATGTTTATTTTTATACATTTTCGAATTAAATGAGCCATTATACAGTAACAGGTCATGCGACAAATCAATTACAGTATAATTACAAACAGCATTACATACAAATTTATTATATAATTGTACATCAACATCTAAAGATGCAGTGTTTAATGAATTATTAGAACTTATTGAAGCTTTTTCATAATATTCTGGAGTTAATGTTATTCTTAATTGTTCTCCAATCATAAAATTAAAATTTAAAATTACAAGAAATAGTACCAATATAATTATAATTATTACGAGCAATATTATAGACCACTTTATGTGCTTCTTATTCTTCTCAATATATGTTTTATAATCTATTTTCATAATATTATACACTCACAAGTATACTTAAAATAACTTGACACTAACATACATAATCATTCTATTCCATTTGCAGTATATCAAGTACTATACCGCCTGAATCATCTTTAACTATTTTACTATTTATAATCTTCAAAGGCCTTGAAAAATAAGGCGCATTAAGTATAAAACTTTCAAATTCTCCGCCTTCACCAGCTGGATTGATTTTTAATTTATCTCGAAGAATGATTACATCTTCAACAAATTTATTATCCACCGTTTTACCAATCAATTTATCCATACCATAAGCAAATGTGCCAACAATTATTATTTCGAATTTCTTTGTGATTAATTCATTCAAAACTTCTATCTGATCTTTTTGCCATAATGGATTAAAACATTCTAAATTTAATTCGTTCGTTATAGTTTGTACTCTTGACGCCTGATATACTGATTCAATTGCTCCAGTAACAATCGCTTGAACATCGTATTTCTTTTTAACACTTTTAATTACAGATTTTAAATCTTTTAATTCATTCTCTTTAATTCCTGAAGTTTTCTTTATAATGTAAGGAATTTGTGTACGTTCAGCCTGATACTTAGCCCACTTAATATTAGGAGTATGAAACATATAGCTTTCAGTATTCTTCGATTGCATAATTACGAGACATTTTACATTGGTGTATTCTAGCGCATAAGCTAATGCAAGTCCAGAATCTTTCCCACCAGAGAATAATACTGCACTATTAAGTTTAACTTTTGCCACATTACCCATAATAACACTAATAGAACATCATTTATAAAATTTTAGATTAGTACGCTAGTGAAATCATCAATACAGAAGAATAATGCGAAAGTTTACAAAATAATAAACTATAAAAATAACTCCGTAATTACAAAAATTATGCCTGTAAAACTTTATGAAAGTTATGAGGATATTTCTAATAGAATAAACAATGATAGTAAAGAGTGTTTAATTAAATATAAACTAAGTTTAATAGAACGAGAACCATTTGGAACAGCTAGAAATTATAAAGTATTTGAAATAAATATCACACACATAATGTTAACAAAAGATAATAATACAGAGTTAAAAGGCATAACAAAAGACGGATATGGAAGGGCACATTTTGCAGAATGTATTAATCCTCAAACAGAATACGGAGTGGGAATTGGTATGGCAATTATGTATGATATAGAATCACAATTAGCTGGCGCTCCAGTAGAATCATTAACATTTATAGGATTTAAAAAATTAGATGATAAAAAAAACGAATATTACAAAGGAAGATATGATACTTTAAAACCTGGAGAAGACATAAATACTAAATATACTAATAAAAATAAAGAATGGGGCATTAGAAGACAAGATTGGATAATTACAAATTGATATATATCATTTTTACTAAAATATTTAAATGAATTTAAATTTCTAAAAGTTATGGATACGAGATTAAAAGATGAAGGACAAAAAGGATATCTGCAAGGATATGGTAATAAACTAACAGCAGAATCCTTAGAAGACAAAGCATTAAAGCAGACTACGCTAACACCACAAATTATTAAAAAAGAAAATAATAAATTAATAGAAACTATAAAAGAATTAACTACAGAATTAGTGACACACCAAGGAATTCATGGCCAGAACATGTTGATATATAATCCAAAAAAAGTTAACAGAGACTTTAATTATAACGATTCTCTAGAAAGAGCACTAGTATCAACATTAACATTAAATATAATATTACCACATACAGATATATGGGTTACAACGAGTTATGAAAATTCTAACTTATTAGAATCTTTAGCTAAAGTAGTTGGTAAACCATTAAAATATATGCATCAAGGGAAAATATATGAAAATATATCAATCAACAATAAGAACAAAAACAACAATATAAGTAAATACAATTATACTTCCGAAATAACCAATCTAGAAAATAAAAGAATATTATTCATAGAAGAAATATTACTTGGAATTAAAGATATTGAACGTTCCGTAGATACAATTCGCAAAAATAATGGTAATGTAACACATGTTTTATCCATATTTGACTATAATTGTGAAAAGTCAAAAAAACTATTTGAAGAACAAGAGCAACAAAAATACACTCAAGGTAAAATACAGGCACCCTGCAAACTATACTCCATAATAAAATACGAAGATGCGATAAAGGCATCACAAGAAGCAGGTAATATTAATAAAAAAATAGCAGAAGAATTAGTACAAACTAAAAACCAATTAGACGATATATTTGTACATAGAGATTATAACAATGACAATACAATTATATTTAGATAATTCCTATTTAAAGGAATTTAATGCAAAAATTCTCGAAATAATTGAAGGAAGAAAAATAATTCTTGACAAAACAGCATTCTATCCAACAAGCGGTGGTCAGCAAAATGATACCGGAATTATTAGATGCAAAAATAATGAATTTAAAGTCATCAATGTAACAAAATCTGAAGATAAAATAATTCATGAAGTTGATACTGAAGGATTAAATGTTGATGATGAAATTACATGCATAATAGATTGGGATAGAAGATACAATCATATGAAAAGCCATACTGCAGCACACATTGTTTCAGCAATAATACATAAAGAAATGCATGCATTAATATCAGGAAATCAATTATATGAAAAGAAATTTAGAGTTGATTTCGATTTAGAAAATTTCGATAAAGAACTATTTATTAAGTTAGTCGATAAAGCAAACGTTGAAATTAAAAAAGGTAAAAACGTTAAAAGTTATTATTTACCAAGAGATGAAGCATTAAAAATTCCTGGAATGGTTAAATTACTCGGTGCTTCTTCCGCCAAGTATTGAAACTTTAGATCTTGAGAAATAGAGACATAGACACGCAAGCAGATGGCGGAAACACACGTTAAACACAAATGAAATTGGCACATTAAAATTTGATAGCTCAGAAATAAGGAAAGGGTCGTAAAATAGTTACAATAGTTATAGACTCAGAACGAAAGAATTTCCAAAACTCAATTAGAAATAATGTGTGATTATATTTCTTTCAACTATCCCGTTATATGCTCGTAATTAAATTGGATAAAATTTGGCTTAGAATATTCTACATCTAATCATGCCAACGCAATTTTCTTCTACAAGTTTATCAATTAAGTCTTCTTGCTTATCATATATGCTCTTTTCCACTACATTTCCTTTTTCATCACTTTTTGCTTATATGTAAATCTATCCGACCCGGGTAGTAGAGCACGGTTTCCACACCTTTATTGTTTAAATCAATGATTTTGTATGCCTTATTTTTCATATTTTCATATTCGTTTGATATTTTCGAAAGCAATCTAGTTTTTGCATAAACTCTAATATTTTTGTATCTAATGTTGTTTGTCTTTCATACTCAATATGTGCTGGTGTTTGAAGGTCTTGAATCCTTGAACTAGTAATGTTCAGTTAAACTACAT
>CAVZPN010000021.1:0-20005 GCA_963777125.1 uncultured archaeon
GAATTGACCACTTATCTTTAAATGGATTAATATTACGTTTAACAAGAAGCACTTTTAAGTCGGAACCGACAACACGAAAAATAACCGTATCAACAGTTACAAAAGGCTTTGCATGCTTATTTAAATTCTCATCAGTTTCCTTTATTTCTTTCTTATTTTCGACCATAATGTTACTATAACAATAAGATATTTAAATGTTTAGATTTTGAATAAAATATCCTATATATAGAAATATCCTATTAAAATTAACTTTTCTTAAAAATAAAATTAAATCTTAGAACTAATATCTTCAAATATTCTTAATCTTCTTTATTTCGTCTAAAAATCCAGTACCATATTTAGTATCTGGTTCTAAATATGCTCCCTCACTCCATTCATTCCAAGCGCATAAATGTACAACATCAGCACTAGTATTCTTTTGCTTTGAAGAATTAATAAAATCTAATCCTTGTTTTAAATGTTTTCCAAAATTTTCAGGAGTATTATTCAAAACTACTGGAGACCATGGAAATATCATTCCTTCAGTCAAATTATCTAAACGTGCGCCTCTAGGAGTTGCATCCCAGCCTGCAGAAATGGATGGAATATAAGGCAAGCCTGATAAAGATTTTATAATATTCCATTCTTTAGCTCTTATATTTGCAAATTCAGAATAATCTTGAAATAATTTTCCTTTCTTAGTAAAATCGGCTAAGAAATTATATCCAGTTAGTGCATCAAATCCTAAATCTTTTACAGGATAATTAGAAACAGTGGAATTTTCTGGAGGATCAGACACTACACCAACAGTATACAAACCATTGTAACCTTTAGATTTAAGTAAAGAATTACCTTCACTAATTAAGTCGCTTAATCCTTGTTTTCCTATTTTTCCAATAAAACCTTCTGCAAAATACATAACAAAATAAGGTTTATTATCAACTTTCCAATAATTTTTTTTATTAAAATAATTATCACAACAATAATTTAACAAATTTTTAAAGTCAGTTACATTAACATCAACCCACCTATTATCATCTTGTTCGACTAAATTTATAGGATAATCTTTTCTTGGAAGTTTCCATGAATACATTAAAGCAAACTCCATATTAGTATCAAGTTGCATAAATGTTCGTATGGATTTTTCAAAATATCTTGTATCTTTCTTCGAATACCAGTCAAATATAAATGCATCAATACCTGCTGTCTGTGCAAGATTAACTTGATTTTCTAAAGTTTCTAATTTAGAATCATCCACATATCCATGCAATGGAATTCTTGGTTGATTATGACCCTCAAAATAGGGCTTTGCATCTCTAACTATATCCCACTCATCATCAGACTTGTAAGAACTAGTCGATTGTTGACGATGCCATCCTGGATAATAATATGCGGCAAGTTTAGTCATGTTAATTGTTCTAAGTTGTGAATTTATTTAGATTCTAAAAGTAATTTAAAAAATAAAAAAAATAAAAATTAGTAAGGATAATTTCCTTCACGTAATACTCGAGAATATCCTCCATTAATTATTTCACTAAATAATTTTTTATTTGTATAATTATCTGGAGTTGCAACCATAGCTGGAATGGAGAATACTTCAAGTGCATCTTTTATAGATAAAACTTCTTTTGCCGAACTCTTTCTTCCAGTAAAAGGGAAATTATCAGGGCCTCTTTGACATTGTCCATTAACATTAACCCTTGATACTTGCTTGTATGCAATATCAATTAATTTACCAATTTCTTTTGGATTTGTTCCAAAAATACTTGCTTGCTGTCCAAATTCTGAATTCATCATATATTGTATTGGTTCAGAAATATCATCATATATAACTATTGGAACTATAGGGTCGAATTGTTCTTCATGATATATTCTCATATCTGATTTTACATCAGTTAATAACGTTGGAGCAACAAATGTTCCAATAGATTTTCCACCAAGAGTATTTACTATTGAAGCACCTTTACTTAATGCGTCCTTAACATATGCTTCAGCATATCCTACTTCTAAAAATGAAGGCATTGGAGTAATGTTTACACCAGTAGTCCAGGGCATTCCTAAAACAAGCGAGTCGATACTTTTACTCATCTTAGAAATAAATTCTACAGCTATACTTCTATGTACCCAAGTTGTTTTATCAGCAGTACATCTTGCACCATTATTAGCTAATGCTCCTGCTACACAGTCTTTTACTGCCGCATCAATATCTGCTGAACTAGTAACAATATAAGGATTTTTTGCATTTAATCCCTCTATAGATTTTAATTGAGATAAATTTGGATGACTAGCCATAATGCTATTAGCAGTAACTTTACCGCCAATAAATGCAAATACCTCAACCTTTCCTGATTTCATCATAGGAGTTATTATTTCTCTTCCATCACCATAAACAGTATTAATTACGCCAGCAGGAAAACTATCTCTATATGCTTTTAATAAAGGTTCATGTAATAATACACCATATTTCGCAGGTTTTAATACTGCAGTATTACCCATAATTAATGCAGGGATTAATGTAGTATAAGTTTCATTTAAAGGATAATTATATGGACCCATAACTAAAGTTGAACCAAGAGACATTCGACCAACTTTTGCATGTATTCCTTCAGATTTTTGCCAAGTTGATTTTTTAGTCATGTATTTTAATTCATCAATAGTATCTACCATATATTTTATTGTACGATCAAATTCTTTACATGAATCAGTGTATGTTTTTGCAATTTCCCACATTAAATAATTAACAACAGGAGTTCTAGCTTCTTTCATATTCGCAATAAACGTTTCGACATGTTCAATACGTTGTTCTACTGGAAAATTAGACCAGAATTTTTTTCCTGATTTATCTCTTGCATAAGCATTGACTGTAGCATCTAGGGCTTCCATTGATTCTTTTCCAGTAAGCATCGGATAACTTCCAAGAACTTTTTGTTTTAAATTTCCTGCGTCATCACGAATCATTATTGGTGATAGAACTTCTTGTGTTGGACCATCCCATTCTCTTAATTCACCATTAACTAAATATTGTTTTTGATGCATAGGTATTATTCTATGTTGTTCAGGAATTTGATCCTCTGTTGGAAATATATTTGCGTCTAAAGCCATTGTTTCAACTCCGTATTTTTTTAATATTTTTATTTTATTTTTGTTTAATATAATCGATAATTTAGTTATCACTTGATAGTGGTTTAAATTCATTTATAAAGGTTTTGAAAATATTCTTAGACGTATATACACAAATAATAATCATATAATAATATCAATAACCTACACAGACAAATAATTAGACAAATAACTTAAACTGAAATCATAACTATCTAGAAGAATTAATCCAGTTCTTAACTTGAGCAGATAATGAGTTTAAATCATAAACTATTTCAATTTCTGGACGCATTAATTTTACTTGAATTTCAACATCTAATTTACGAGCATAATTTGGATGCAATCCAATAAATACTGGTTTATTTAACATTAATTGTTTTCCTAATTCGAATAAGGTAATTGGACATAATGTTTCAGATGTAAACCAAAATGAAGTAGCGCTAGCTTTTTCTAAATAATTATGTTCCCAAGAAATTTGTTCATTAGTCATAGTTAAATCATTTAAATGCGATTCTATAAATATCTCACGTCTAGGATTAAACAAAATTATATTTTCATCTTTAAGAGAATTAACAAATTCATTTTGCCAATCAGAACATCCTGTTATTCCTCCAGCAATAAATAGAGATTTTTCCTTTCCTTCATAAATTTGGGGACATTCAACATATTTCATAATAATCACATCATTTAATTAGCAATAATCACATTTAATGGTTTATCAGATATTTTTATATAGATTTTTTTTCCAATAGGAAAATCATAAAATCTTTTATCTTTATCACCATCAAATCTTATACGACCATCAATATCCATTAAAGAAGTTACTTCCAAAACATCACCAGGAAATAAACTCCCATGTTTTAAATCATAATTAGCCACTCTTTTCGGATCAGATAATGTAAATCTTAATTCTTTACTTTGTGGATCAAATTTTTCTTTAGAATATTCAGTATTTTCGTACCAAGCAGTTGACCCTGCGCCGCTACTAACAATAATTGCATTACTTCTCTGCTCTTCAATTTTACCTTTAAAATTAACTTCATAACGGGCCATGTCACCCATAAAAGTATTTCCAACCATAATATCATTTAAAGCTATATCTTTTCTACGACCAAATTTTCCTTCAACACGAGTCCAAGACTCAGTTCTAAAATTTCCAGCAAGTATTTTATCTAAAGTATTTTCAAATTGTTTTGCATTAATAGAACATAATGCGCCAACACTATCACCTTCAGATTTAACAGCTAAAAGAGGCGTTGAATCTAAAATATAATGTGAAGTATTCAAAACAGTACCATCACCGCCAATAGAAATAACTAAATCTCTATCTAAAAATTCTTCATAAGCACCATAGGGCATATATACTCTCTGATAAGAAATACCATTTTTATCAAGAACACTTTTAATTAAATTAAATGAAGCATAATGTTCCTCGTGTTCCTTCTTTTTACGATTTAATTCTTTAGTAGACAACACGTCTTCAGGCTTATCAAATCTTTGCCTATAATATTCTAATGATGTTTGTTTAGTTGCAAGCAATACATTTTTTATATTCATTTTAATCCTCGAATAGTATCTTAATTAATTATGTTTTGGCTCAAATAGTTTATCTACTAAAGTTTTAGATTTCATAAATCTTTCATTATAATCCCCATCTATACATATAAAATCTATTCCTCTTTGAATAAACATTTGTTTTAATAGTTCATTATTTTTTTTACGCACACCATCTTCACTAGAAGATCTTAATCCATCATCAACCCATTTTACGTCTGGCTCGAGAAATATTGCTAAATCATAATTTTGCTTTTTAATTATTTCTTCAATTAAAGAAGACTTATGTCCTTTAAAATACATATCTAAATAATATTGTGTTGTTGTAGCCTCACTATCTACAAATAATACTTTATTACTCTCTTCAGATCTTTTTATTTGAAGCATATAGTGTTCCATTGCAATATGTTCAAACATTTCAGGAGTTAATTGATTAGAATATTTCTCACAATAATCTCGACCAACTTCATGAACAAAATTAGTATTATAAAATTTTGCAAGTTTTTTAACAAGAGTACTTTTACCGGTACTTTCAGTTCCAATAACTACGACTTTTTTAGTAAAATATGACTTAACAGAATTAGGTAACTTATCCCAATAAGAATACAAATCTTTACGCATCTCTGTAGCTGAAATAGTTATAGTTTTTCTCTCATCATCCACAACAACATGTTTAGAATTAGGATAATATTTTTTAAAATGTTCACCGTATGATTCTTCTGAGCTAAAAACATAATCAATAGGTTTACCTATAGCCTCTTTAATCATATCTGCTCCTTGCTTCCAATCATAATCATTATCCCATTGATCATCTTCTACATGAAGTATTTTTATATTATCTAAATTATTAAATGCATTACCTAACCAAGAAAGTCTTGTTTGTGCAGGAATATATTTAATTCCATCTCTATCACATAATTCTTTATCCCTATTTTTAGAAGATGAAAGTATAACATATAACTCATCAACATGATTTGAAGCGGCTAAAGTTACATAAATATGACCCATATGAAAAGGTAAAAATTTTCCACCAATAAACCCAACTGTTTTCTTTTCATCCATTTTTATCGCCCCAAAATTTGTTTGTTTCTATATGTTTTGTTTCTAATCTTAATTCCAATATAATTGTTAGTTTAAATTATGCACTAATTTTAAGCAACAATCTTACTCTTAACTTTTAATTGATTCTTCTGATTCTTTTCCATCTTTAGCCAATTATAATAACCATATAATGCATTAACTAAAAATGCTGACCACATGACAAGCATGCTTATTTGATTTCCATCTCTTAAAAATATATAAACCCACATAACTATTGACCAAATATCAACAAGTATCCAATAAAACCATTGATCTGTTAATCTTTTAGTTAACATTATTGTTGCAAAAATTGAAAATACTGTTGTTACAGAATCAACAAAAGGCAATGTTCCATTTAAAAATTTCAAAAATAATCCGAATAAATATACAATTAATAATGCTAATGCGAGCCACATTATTTTATCTTTCCATTTCAAACTTCTAACAACTGGTTGCTTTTCATCTTTATTTTTAATACTATTTTTGCTCCAAAAATATATTCCAACAAAAGTCATTGGTAGAAAATATAACATATTAAGCATCACATCACCATAATATGCACTCTTGTATGCAACATATGAATATGTTAAAATATTAATTAGCCCCCAATAGAAACTACTCATCTTTCCTTTAGCTGTAAGTACAACACAAAGCATTCCAGTTAATGAAGCAGTAAGACCGACCCACGTATCACTCCAAGCAAAAAATAAATAAATATTTATCAAAGTAAAAGTTAATAACCAAATTTTTTCAAATAGATTCCAATTCTTAAAATCTAAGCTAAAATCTAAATACGTAGTTATGAATTTCTTTAAATTACTAGTTTTATTTAGCTTTTTACTTTTGGTTATTTTTTTCATTTTAGTCTCCTAGTATTTTAGTGTTACTAGTTCACTTATTATTTTTTTATTATAGTATATTTTTATTAATATACTGTACTTCAAACAATTACTTTCGTAATTCAAACAACAATTTTTGTTCATTCTTTTTCTTATGATAATCGCTAAGTATTTTTGCATGATCAAATGCTAACTTTTCAGGTAATACTTTGAAAAATTTCAAATCTTTTGCATCATCAGCAGCTTTTTCTATTCCTGAATATTTTTTAACTTCATAAGCATGTGATATTACATGTCCTCTTGGATCTCTATTTGGAGCAGAATAAACTCCAAGTAATTCAAGATCATTTATGTTTGCTTTAAGTGAAGTTTCTTCCTCTAATTCTCGAACGCCAGCTTCTTCTAAAGTTTCCTGGCCACATTCATGGTAGCCCCCAGGAAGTGCCCAATAATCTTTAAATGGTGCATCTTTACGTTTAATTAACAAAGTTCCTTTCTCATTTACAATTATTAAATCAACAGTACTTGCAGCATTAGTAAAATGCTTATTATTAACGTATAATTTATTTTTCATGATATGTTCCTCCACCTCATTATTAACTAAATCAGATATTGATTCATTACAACTAATTCTTTCACGAATATCAGTTGATGAAATATTACTAACTGGACCGACTAATGCGGCTAAATTTGCATTAAGATTAGTTGATATGTTATACCCATTACGTTTTACTGCAATAAATTTAGCATTATTTTTTAGATAAGATGCATTATACCATTTATCTAAATCATTTAATGCATCAACACCTGCAACTAAATAAAAATTATGATTATATTTGCTTTTAAATTCTTCCAAAGTTTCGGAAGTGTGATTAACTTTATTAGAATTAATTTCAGTAGAATCTATACGTACATTATTCATTTTACCAAAAGCATATGAAAGCATTTTAAGTCTATCTTCAACAGATACTAAATCTTTACCAAAGGCATGATACTTGCAAGGAACAACCCACATCTCATCAACAAGATGTTTATCTAATATTTCTTTTACAACAGCCACATGACCATTGTGTACTGGATTGAAACTTCCTCCGTATAAGCCTATGTTCATTTTAGTTTACCTCTGTATCAGTTTTTATCATGTGTTTTAATTAACAATACCATTCATGTTATTTTTTATATATCATAATTTTATCATTATCTATAATAATATGATTTCATTGACAATATCTTTTCTTTTAATCTATCTTGAGCTAATAATGTATTGTAAGGGAGTATTGATTCTCTAAAATCATATCCAAAAAATGTTTTATCAGTACCTATAATTGGTGGTGCTTGAATTCTTTTGAACACATTTGCTTGGAATAATTTATCAAACCATTCAATATCTGAAACAAATGTTTCTGGATTATCAATATTCCATCGTTGTAATAATTCGCGACTTACACCAAGATTTTTTTCGAGTGTTCCATTAACGTACCACTCCATTACTTTAGTGATAGTTGCTTTACTATAATCCATGTATCTCATTAATACTCTATCATGATAACCGAACTTCATTGGATCAATTTGATTATTTTTTAATTCGGCGCTAGGTTGTATTTGATCTTGAGTAAATCTAAATAATTCATCAGGAATTAATTTATTTGGAATAACTTCTTTTTTATATACTACATCATTTATGTATCGTGCCATCTCAAAGACTTCTTCTTTAGTTAAGTCTGCAATTGGCGCAATTGCTCCGCCAACATCACCATATAATGTTGCATAGCCTAATGCAGTTTCAAGTTTATTACCATTATTAGTAAATATTGCACCATACTTTGAAGCAAGATTAGAAAGTAAATCTGTTCCACGAATTTTTGCTTGAATATTTTCTTGATTTAAATCACTTAATTTTCTACCACTGCAGTCTAAATCATATTTATCGAGTACATTTGACACAACATCAACAACTTCTTGTATTGGAATTACTTCATAAGCAATATTCAAATCTTTTGCAATATTAAATGCTGCATCTTTAGTCTTATCGGAATTATATTTTGTTGGCATATTAATTCCTATTATTCTGTCTGAACCAACAGCTTGAGACAATAATGCTGCAACAACAGCACTATCAATACCACCACTTAAACCAATAACAAATCTTGGATCGTCAAATCTCCCAATCATATCTTTAGTATGTCTTATTCCTTTAATTATAGCTTCATACTTTTCAGCTATTACAGAACGAATATTAGTAGAATAATTAGTAATATCTACTTTAGTTGTGTTTCTGCTTAATTCAGACATAGAATTTATTTTATCATTCTCAACAATAACTAATTCTTCATGATAAGCAGCAGTTGCCATCTTAACAATTTTAGCATCGCTATTATAGATTGTTGAACCACCATCAAAAGTTACAATATTTTTTCCATTATTTTGTGCTCCAGTACAATTAACATAATTAAACGGAACAAATGTCAAACCACTTTTTTCAATATCTTTTTTTAAAAATTCAATTCTTCTATCTCTTGCAGAATTTTTACCATAAGTCCAAGGTGATGCAGAAATATTAACTATTGATTTAGCATCATTTTCAATTAACATTTTAGTAATATCAAGTGATGAACCATTAAATCTATAATCTTCACACCATAAATCCTCGCAAACTTCAAGACCAATATTAACATAATTATTATCTTTATCTTTAAACTTAAATGGAAGTGCTAATTCTTTTAAAGAAACATTAAAATCTTGAGCAATTTTTTCTAGTGAAAAGAAGTATCTTTCATCGTCAAAAAATCTATAATTTGGCAGAAGAGTCTTTGGTTGAACGCCATCAGGTAAAATATTTTGAATATTAGTTCTTTCAACTGGTTTTTGATTTTGAAATGCATATACAGCATTATATTTTCTTACACGACCATCTTTATTTGGATGAATTCCGAATGATCCTGTTCTAGCATTTATATCCTCACTTTTATCAACATAAATATTTCCGTAAACTATTGCAATACCCTCGCTTGCTTTTCTTAAGATTTCATTATATTCCATTAAATCATAACAAAATTCTTCGTTTGTGAATTTATCTCCAACAAGATATCCTGAAAGACATAATTCTGGAAATGCAATTAGATCAACATTTTGTTTTTTAGCATCATCAATCATACTGAGCATTGTTTCCAAGTTCTTTCTTGGTTGATTTGATTTAACTTCCATTTGTGCGAGTGCGATTTTCATTTTGTTCACGTCATATTTAATTTATTTAATTTTACTTAATCTTTTTATTTATTAACAATATTTATTTAACCATTCTTTAGTAAAAACAATATCTCCTTATAAATTTAACATATTTTTATCTGATTTATTATAATTATTATTCATATCATATTGTGTATTAAACATCTGTTCAACATCATTAACAGTTACTAATTTTGCAGCATTACCATTCCATTCATTTTTATTTTGCCATTTTACTAAAACATCTTCAAGAGGAGTTGCTGCAATTTCATTAGGTAATTCTTTTATTGCATCAGATACAACATAAACTTGGTAATTTCTCTTCAATAATCCTTGTACAGCAAAATTTACACAAACATTTGTTGCAACACCATAGACAAATACTTTCTCTGGATTTAATAATTCTAAGACTTTATCCATATGAATATTTCCGGCAAATACATCAAATTTATCTTTGTGCAAGACAAGATTTCTATAAGATAATATTTTATTTTCGTCAAGATCTTTTGAATCATTCATTGCTACAAAATAAGGATTCTTAGGATTTGTTGCAGGAACATATTTTGCGCCTGTTGTTTCAGCCATACAATGTTCGGGATAAGTATTTTTATAATCAGGATTTACTGAATTAATTTCTAAATCCGAAATATAATGCCAATCAGCAGTATTTACAACTTTAACATTATGTTGTTCTGCAAGATTTGTTAATTTTTCTAAATTTCCTTCAATTGCTCGTGCATTTTTAACAGGTAATGAGCCTTTAAAACTTGCATCATCTCTCATGAAATCATATTGTGTGTCAACATTCCAAAATAATATTTTAGTTATAGCATTAGTCACATTTTGCTTTGAATTATTATTTGAATTATTCATTTTATCCTCCGATTATATTGTCAATACATTTTTTGTATTATAACCAAACTCGTAAGTTTTAGCCATTGCATCATGTTGCATCTTAGTTAATTTTTCTGACATATCATAATGTTCAGTCCATTTTTTTGGACAATTATTAATCATATCCCAATAAGGTTTTGAATTAAATACTAATTCATCAATACTTTTATCATAATACTTTTTAAAATCCTTTTCGGTAAATATAGAATTTACCGAGTAGGAATTATGGAGGTCTAATCTGTTGGTAAAATTATTATAGTTAATTCCGATTAATCCAGGTAAGGAATTTTTTAAAGTAGTACTAGATAATTTAATTACATTAACATCGCCATTATTTGTTGTTCTAATTAATGATGGCTTATATGCCCAAGCACCATTATTATCTCGAGTGATATTGTTAAAGAAATATCCTCCAAGACCATACATTATATTTTTCTTTGGATCAAATCCTGCAAGTTTTATTGCATTTTCATATTTTCTGACCTTTTCAACTGTTAAACCATCCTCAATAATTACTTTAAAATCAGGCATTATTGGAACCATTTCTCTTAAAGCATATATTGCTTGACTAAGTAAATCTCCTGAATCAAGTCTTATGTAATGTGTTTGACCAGTTTTTTTCTTTTGATCTTTAATACAGTCTAATGCTTGATTAATTCCTAGCATTGATTCAACAGTATCGACTAATAAGGAACAAGATTTATTTGGAAAATGAGTTTCAAATTTATTTAGTATTTCACTAAATGCTTCTTTTTGAGAATAACCTGCAGCTAAATATTCTAAATATAATGAATGACCTGTTGTTCCAACAAGATTATAATCTCGACCTTCAACTAACCCCGGAACATTTCTTAATGCAGTATTAGAAGTTAATTTTCCTCCACCGATTAAATATGCTTCAGCACCATACGTCCAAGAACCAGGAGCAGATGCTCTCATGCCAACTTCAATTATTCTATTTGCACCAAATTCATCAACTAATTCTTTAGTTCTAGTTGCAACTTCCGTCATGTAAAATAATGTTGATAATATTTTTGGTTCAAGTTTTCTTGCAACACTTTTATCGCCAATGACTTGCAGTACTGGATCTCCAGCTAGAAATGGCATACCATCTTGCAATACTGCAAATTCAAGGCCAGAACCTGAATAATGTTTTTCATATTCTCGAAGTAATGCGCGAGAACCTGCCATTACTCTTGGCTTAGTATAATTTCCAACATCTCTTGGAATTGCTTGCCATACTGAATAACCAGTATTAGTTTCAGCTGGGCCCAAAACATCCATTGTCATATTGTATAAATCTGTTTCTTCATGCAATACTTTTTGTTGTAATGTTTGGTTTGAATTTGTGTTAATTTTTGTTTGATTATTGTTCATTTTTATCCTCTAATCCCTACTATGATCTTTTTGTGCTATCGAAATATAATCACCTTCTCTATCATCAGTAATATAATTTACTCTCCATCCGGCAGCGCGGTATTTGCTTATTATTTCTTGGCAGGTTATTTTATTAGGAAATATAGTTGCACCAATATAGACCTTATTTTGTTTAGTTTGTAAACCTTTAACAATAGCACTATCAATAATATTTTCTAAATTTTTTAATTCATTTTCGCTTGGTTTTGCTTTTTGATAAGCTTCTTGTGGGGTGATCATTTTTGCCTCCTTGCTTTGTGTTGTTTTGACACTTAGTATCTTGTTATTTTATTTCTTTTATCTTATTGTATAGTAGACACTAAGTAGTATATAAATATTGTTGTACTCCAGAATATAATAGTGTCACAAAGACACTAAGTATATGCTTTTTAAAACTAAATAAGCCCAAAATGCAACTAAAATGGCAAATAACTAAATATATTGACTTAAATTATAAAAATAGAGACAAATTATCTAAATAATACTTTTTCTTAATAAAATGAACAACAAAGAGTTAGGCACAAAAATTCACAAAATTTAAATTAACAAAACTCCATCATAATTATTAACAACGTTCTGAGGTGATTAACATGAATAAAGGAATTCTTGAGATGATTGTAGCAGGAAGCATAATGTTAGGAATAGCAACATCTACATCTAACACAAGTTACGCGCAACAACAAGAGCATAAAACAATTAAAAAAACAGAAGTACCAAAAAATTGTGAAAAAAAGTGCGATGTAGCCGAAGATAACAAAACATGTTGTGATATGAAAGAACCTAGTATAAAAAAAGACATGACGAAATACGATATAAATCCAGAAGTAATAAAAAGTGTTGCACCAACATATCCTACGTCTATGGTTAAAAAAGGAATAGAAGGTAAAGTATACATACAGATGGGAATTGATAAATACGGAAAACCAACATCAGCAACAATTATAAAATCATCAGGATACGCTCCCCTTGATAGTTCAGCATTAGTTGCAGTAAAACAATATCAATTCAAACCAGCAATAGTAAAAGACAAAGCAGTAGAATCTATGATTACACTACCTATCCAATATAAATTAAAATAGAACATAATACACCATAAACATTCACAAAAGCCCCTAAGCTGTGAAGCTAAAGCCTAAGTGTTATAGTATTATTGCAGTTAGGACTCTAAATTTTATTTATGTTTTTTATTCAAAGTAAGAGCTACTGAAGGACAATAATCATGCGAAGTATAGCAAGGCAATAAATACAAATTAGTCTTGCTATTAATAGGCAATATTATCTTTGAATAAGGATCAATGCTTGCAATACTTTGCTCGAGATTTAAATTCAAAGTTTTTGAATCATGAAACATTTTATTTTTATCGACAACAACTTTCTTTGGAGGAGTGAAGTATAATGCAAGATAATCTTCTCGAGACATCTCAGTATTTAATTTAGTATTCACATTAAATGAAGTTGTTTTAAATTTATTATCAAAACTAATTTTATTGTACGTTAATTTCTGTGCATCAACATTATTACTAGAAACTAACATGCCAACACCAAATACGTAAGGCAATAATCCAGAAAAAATAGATTTAGTTATCATTTTTATCCTCCCCAAAAATTTTCATTCAATATTTTTAACAGCAAATTCTCCTCTTAAATCTTTCATGAAATACTCATGTGGATCAAGTTTCTGTGAAAGCAACCATGCGAGTTTAATGAATGCAGTTTCAGTTATTAATGAGGAATAATTACCAATAATTCCCATCTCAATTAAATAAGTTCCTGGACGATAAACATTCATATTTACTGCTCCGGCTATTGTTTGCAGGCTCATAACAACAGGAATTTTACTTGCAAGCTTAGTTAATTCTGATTTTATTGCCGTATGTTCTTTAGTATACTCGTCAATTTCATTTATTGGAAAATGACATAATCCTGTTCCTTCAAGGATTATTCCATCAAAATTATGTAAATACGGAGTAAATTCTACGGCATACATATTTGGATGACTAACAATAATTCCTATCTTTAAATCTTCATTAAATAAATGTAAAGATAATTTACCAGAACTATTTAAGATTGACTCAGGATATTCTGAAATATATTCAATACTTTTTGTTAGATAATCTACACGTGCAACAGCAGGCACATTAATAGGTTTAAACGCATCACGTCGTGATGAATGCATTTTTTTAGCATTAAAACCATTTAATATTAAACAAGAATCATCATTCATACTTTCATGCATACAAATGAATACTCCTTTAAGACTAGTATTTGCGATAAATGCGACAGCACTAATTAAATTCATTGCAGCATCAGTACTTCCTCTATCAGAACTTCTCTGCGAACCAACAATTAAAACAGGAATAGGTAAATGCTCAAAAATAAAACCTAATGCCGCTGTCGTATAATGGATAGTATCTGTTCCTTGAGTAATAATAACTCCTTTTAGTTCTTTATTTTTTTCTAATTCTACTTGTATTTCTTTAGCTAAAAGATTATAATGCGCAAATCGCATATCATCACTAGCCATATTTCTAAAAAGTTTACTCTCAATTTTTGCAATATCAGATAATTCTGGAAACATACTATGTAAATCTTCTGGGTTAAATTTAGGTGTTACAGCGCCAGTCTTGTAATCAACCTTACTTGCAATAGTTCCACCAGTATGCAAGATTAAAACTGTTGGTAAATTATTATCAGAAGAAATTTTATGATTAATTTTATCATGCGCAATTTGTGAGTGTTCTTCTTTAACTAAATCTTTATGTAATTCAATATCTTCCGTTTTTAGAATAGTATTCTTTTGTATTCCAATATTGTATCCGCTAGATAATTTAAGAACTAAATGTTTATCATCTTCTTTAACAAGAATACCTTGTAATTGTTCATGTTCAAGTGTTATTTTTACGTGTTTCATTTTGTATTACGCCATCAATGGTTTTTCTAAAGGTACTGCAATAGTTGCAGGCAACATTGTAGAAGACCCATTTACCTTTAAGGATAGTTGAATAATAATATTTTTTGGAGTTACATCAGCATTAAAGTCTGCATTAGTTATATCTAAAGACTTTTTTTGAAAAAAATCTGTTGCATTCATTAACTCAATACCGATAATTCTGCCCTTATTAGACATATCTAAAATTACTGAACCAATATCTATATTTGTTTTAAATTTTTCTCCATTTTTGAATCCCTTATGAATAGACAATATATCATTAGTCGAATCATAAAAAAAACCATCTTTTATACTATTCATCATTTACCTTCCACTTACGATATCGTACGATATACGTGAGTATATATAAATTTTTCCCACCTTTAATATTAAAAATAACAGGTATTCTCAATGAAAGATTTTTAGATATTTCAAATATCAGACAATGTTTTACATCACCATATTTGCCAACATCTTGATATGAATAAACTAATTTTTTAGGGTTTAAAATTAAATCTATTACTTGTTCTCTTGAACCATCACGCAATAATAGTTGATTTGTAAAATGTGGTTCATTAAATATTATTTGATTACACTCATAAGAACATAGTAATTGTTTCGTTTTTTCCAAATCATCTTGTTTAAATAACATTATTTTAGAAAGCGAGATATTAATTTAAGTCTTGCTAACGAAAAATCGGAAGAAATGCGATTAAAATAGCATAATTTACGAATATTAATATCAACAATAGAAAAGGCTCATATAAATATAAAAGTATATATAAATAATATAATTACTTCAATTCAATCCAGTATCTTCTAGTAACTTTTCCTGAATCTTGAGTAAATTTATCCTGAAGAATACCGCCATTTTTCTCAATAGATTTCATTGAAGCAAAATTATCATCATCGCAAGTTAATAATACTTTTTCTAATCCGAGTTTTTTAGCTTCTTTTAAACATAATCCTAAAGCAATACTTGCATAAGACTTACCTCTTTTAGATGGACGAATATCATAACCAATATGACCTCCATGCTTAGATAATTCTTCAGTTAAAGAATGTCTTAAAGAAACTCTACCACAATATTCATCATTCTCATCAATAATCCAGAACTGAGTTCCTGGAACTCTATCTTTTGTTGCAACAGCAATTCGCTTATTTTCATACTCTTGAACAAAAGAATCAAAAGATTGTTCTAATTCCTCAGTAGTTTGTCTAAAATAATGATCAGTTGAAATATTCTCAGAACCTAATCTATGAAACTCTCGAACTGCATCTAAATACGTGTCTTTATATTTAATATGGGGTAGTTCTAATCGAATCATTTTAATTAGCTATTAAGACCATAATTATATATAATAAAAATAGTAAAATATACTATAAAAAGAAAATTAAAAAAAGAAATTATAAAAATTAGTAACTAAATCTAGTAAAACGAGACAATGCTTCAGACTCAATTACTATTGTGTCAACAGTATAATTATAATTCCATTGATATATAGAGAACAACATACATACAGCAATACCTGCCATCGATTTAATAATCGATTGAAGATCTCCATCTGTTATAAGCATTCCACTTCCAATCATACCTACTACGCCGGCGCCAGCATAAATTTGACGCATTAAACTTACCTTCTTATCCATTTCTCTTAAATTAAATCTAATTAACATTGCTTTATCATATTTTAACTCCTTATCTAATGCTAATTTATAAGATTCTAATATACTAACATCAGAAGGATTAGTAATAAAAGCTTGTTCTATATCTAACTTATTTTTAACATGTGTAGATTTATCACTAACATATATTGCCATATTAGTCAAAATAATTAATAATGATCGTTCATCTGCATCCATACTATATTCATATTTAACTTTTAAATCCGATAATATTTTTATAGTTTTAGGAACTGCAGTATCCATTATAGTCATAAATAATCGCTCATTCTTATTACATGTCTGTAACTCGACTAAAGATTGTTGAATTTTAGCCTCAGAAGATTTTTTACTAGTGAAAAAGCCTTTTGAAGATCGTAAATTCTTTAAAAGTTTAGAACGTCTTATAGTTAATTCTTTTCTTATTCTAAGTGCTTGATCCATCTTAGACATAATTGGTTCAAGTTCAGTACGTATAGCAGTTAACTCTTTAACAACAGCTTTAGATGCAGCAGCATTATTTGTATTTTTAGTTACCATATATATTCCTCCAAATTAAATTATAAAATATAATCAATTAATAAGTTATTATTATATTTTTATACATATTATACTTCTTCATACTTATACTATTTAAATATAACGTATTTAACCATAATAAACTGGCTTATCTTTCATTTCTTCAGCTCTAGTTTTTCTGTAATTTTCATTAAATTCAGCATACATTTTTTCAATATCTTTTGATGCTGATGGTCGAACTTTCTTTAAGCTTTCAACAAAATATTTCATTTTAACTTCGCGAGCATTCATATCATCACGTAATGATAGCATTGCAGCTTCTCTACAAACAGCTTCAATATCTGCTCCAACGTAACCATCAGTTTTTGCAACTAACTCATCAATTTTAACATCTTTTGCAAGAGGCATTTTCTTTGTATGCAATTTGAAAACTTCTTTTCTGGAATTAGCATCTGGAATTGTTACAAGTACAATTCTATCAAATCTTCCAGGTCTTAATAATGCTGAGTCAAGTAAATCTGGCCTATTAGTTGCGCCAATTACAACAACATCTTTCATCTCTTGCAAACCATTCATTTCAGTTAGCAATTGATTAACAACTTTTTCAGTAACACCACTTGTGTCTTGATTAGCTCCTCTTTTTGGAACTAAAGAATCTATCTCATCAAAAAATATTATGCTTGGACTTGTTTGTCTTGCTTTTTCAAATATCTTTCTTACAGCCTTTTCTGATTCTCCAACCCATTTACTCATTAATTCCGGTCCATTAACTAAAATGAAATTTGCTTTACTTTCATTAGCAACAGCTTTTGCAAGCATAGTCTTTCCAGTTCCTGGAGGACCATAAAGTAATACTCCTGCTGGAGGCTTTATTCCAAGTCTTTCAAATGCTGCTCTATTTTGTAATGGCCATTCAACTGCTTCTTGTAATTCTTGTTTAGCTTCAGCTTGTCCACCAATATCATCCCACTTAGTTGTTGGTTTTTCAATTAGAACTTCTCTTAATGCACTAGGTCTTACTGTTTTTAATGCTTGCATGAAATCTTCTTTTGTAATAATTAATTTTTCAAGAATTTCTTCTGATAATGCATCATTACTTTGTAAGTTTAAATCAGAAATTACTCTTCGAAGAACAACCATTGCAGCTTCTCTACATAATGATGCTAAATCAGCACCAACAAATCCATAAGTAATTTCAGCAATTTCATCTAAATCTTTTGGTACACCATTTCTATGTACATCGCTATAAAATACTTTAGTTAAAATATTTGAATCGAATAATACGCTAATCATATCAACTATTTCATCATCAAGCTTTTTATTTACTATTTCTAAAAATTTAGTTTTAGGATTATCGCCACCCCATATTTCAGCACTATTTTCAATAACTCTTAATTCATTGATTAACTTTTCAGTCTTATCGTTTGATTCTAAGAATTTCTTTAATTTATCAAATTCATTTTTGCCTTTCTTTGGCTTTATATCTTTAGATTTTTCTTCAACAATATCAGATAATAATTTTAATGCAATATTATTATGGAACGAGCCAATCATAGGCATATTTCTAGTATGAATTTTCATAACAGATAATCTTCCAACTTTACTTGGAACGCCAATCTCTATTTCCCTATCAAATCTTCCAGGTCTTCTTAAGGCAGGATCAAGCGAATTGGGAATATTTGATGCTGCAATTACAACAACTTTACCACGAGATTTTATTCCATCCATTATTGCGAGAAGTTGAGCTACAACTCTCTTTTCAACTTCACCATGAGTCTCTTCTCTTTTAGATGCTATGGCATCAATTTCATCAATAAAAATTATTGAGGGCGCGTTCTTTTCAGCATCTTCAAACTTCTTTCTTAAGTTTTCTTCAGACTGACCATAATATTTACTCATAATTTCTGGACCATTAATGAGAACAAAATTTGATTGTGTTTCATTTGCAACTGCTTTTGCTAGTAATGTTTTACCAGTACCTGGTGGACCATGAAGTAATACTCCTTTTGGAGGTTCAATTCCAAGTCTTTCAAATATTTCAGGATGCTTTAATGGCAATTCAACCATTTCACGAACCTTTTTCAATTCTTCATCTAATCCACCAATATCTTCGTAAGAAACATCTGGAAGTTTATCTTCTTTAACTTCAGGAATAGCTTCAGGATTAAATATGACTTCAGTTGAATCAGTAATTATAACTGCTTCTTTTGATGGACTTGCATCAACAATCATAAATTTTAGATCGCCAAGACCAAAACCCATTAATGCTTCAGCACCACCAATATTAAATATGTCATCAAAGAATGGACTTTGACTCATTGCGCTTCTTCGAGTTCTAGTTCCGCCTAAACTTACAACATCGCCTTTTACAACTGCTCTTCCCAAAAGTCCTTGTTTGAATATGATTGGATTTGCTCTAATTACAATGCCTTCCTTTGCAGGAGCAATCGTTACACGCTTTGCCTCTTTAACATCAGCTTTTCTAACAGTTACAATTTCGCCAATACCTGTTTTGGCATTTCTTCTAATTAAACCATCCATTCTAATAATGTTTAAGCCCATATCACCAGGATATGCTCTATCAACAATAGCCACAGTCTTTCGACCGCCTTGAATTTCAACAATATCACCAGATCTAACACCAATCTGTTTCATATATCCAGAATCTACTCTTACAATTCCTTTAGTAACATCATCTTGAATTGCTTCGGCAACTTTAGGTTTAATTTCAGCAACAGGCATAAGACCACCTCAGTAAATATGATATTTTAGATGTCTTAATAATAATTAGCAACAATACTGCTAATAT
>CAVZPN010000022.1:0-10778 GCA_963777125.1 uncultured archaeon
TTAATTAAAAAAATTTAACTCAAACACTTTATTCAAATACTTTAGTATAACAACACAACAATATTTAACAAAGCAACAAACGAGAGACAAAAATGAAATCACAAACAAAATGGTTCTTCATAGGCTTAATTGGCTTATTAATTCTCTCAAGAGTTGTATTTGCTGTGCCTGTTTTTCCAACATCATTAACTTCTCCCTCTAATAGTACTTATGTCTCAAATGTAGTTAATCGTTCAGATGATCAAAAAGGAACAATAACTACTATTATTTTAAGTGCTAATCAGCAAGATTTAAAATGGAAAGCATACGTTGGAAACCTTTCTGGTAAAACTGCATTAGATGATGCTAGTGGCGCATCTATTTATGATTGGGATTTAGGTATTGCTTCAGCAGAAGTTTATGTATCAAGATTTGAAAATATTAATTGGGCAAATATTGCATGCGTTGATCAAACATCAATTGATGCTGAACAAAATGGCCTTAGTATGAATTCTACTCTTAAAGATAATATTAATGCCACATTTAATGAAACTACACATAAGCCTTTTAATGTTGGGACTATTTCAATTAGTGGATGTAGATCTATTGCAACATATGTTAATGATCTTCCGCAAGTTATGGGACCAGCCGCATATTTCCAAGAAATATTATTAAGAGATACAGCAACAGGTAATTTAGTGTATTCTACTATTGTAGATGCAGGACAGACAGGTTATGATAATCAACCACACGATTTCCAATTATTAGTGGCAGAGAATGAATCCGCAACGGTACCATCTACTTACTTTTTTTGGGTAGATTTGGCTTAAATATGTTTTAGTAAATACATGCGCACGTTTTGTGCGTATGTTACTTTAAGTCATTATATTTCTATTATTAATTTCTTTTATTGATAATTCTATTAGATTAGTACTTTTTATTATTGATTTCTCATTTGATTTCCTATTTGACTTTCTATTATTGATTATTATTACTACTTAAATTTTATAAATGACTTCTAAATATAGAAAGAAATAAAAACCCTGAAAGTAATTAGTATTGGTTAATATTAAAATGGAAGCTGATTTGATTAAAGAAAAGATGCGTGCAGCAAAATATAGTCAAGATCATTTGTTTAGATTTTGGAATCAATTAACAAATGAACAAAAAAAACATCTTATTGATAATTCTAGAAAAATAGATTATGCGTTTATATCTAAGTTATACAATGATTGTTTAAATTCTAAAGCAGAAGAGGATTTTGAAGATTTACAAAGGCCTGATTTAGTTAGTAGATATCCTAATGATGTTAAACATAAGGATGCTATGATTATTGGTGAAGATGCTATTTGTAATTCTAAATTAGGATTATTTCTCGTAGCAGGAGGTCAAGGATCAAGACTTGGTTTTAATGGTCCGAAAGGTATGTATCCTGCGACTTCAATTAAGCATAAATCTTTATTTGAGGTGTTTGCGGAAAAGATTTTAGCAGCACAAAGAAAATATCATGTTAAATTTCATTGGTTTATTATGACTAGTGATGATAATCACACTCAAACTGTGGCTTTTTTTGAGCAGAACAAATATTTTAGTTTAGATAAGGATAAAGTACATTTTTTCGTTCAATTATTTCCTTTACCTGCAGTAGATAAAAGTGGTAAGATAATTATGAAAAATACTTACGAAGTCTCTTTTAGTCCTAGTGGTACTGGTGCTATTTATGCTTCGCTTGTAGAAAGTGGAATGATAGATTTAATGAAACTTGCAAATATACTGTATTTATCTTATTTTAATGTGGATAATCCTTTAATTAATATTGTTGATCCATTATATTTGGGATATCATGTAATGCACGAATCCGAAATAAGTATGAAGGTTTTAACTAAAAGAAATTCTACTGAGCCTTTAGGCAATATGATTAAGGTTAATGGTAAACATAAGATTATCGAATATATGAATTTATCAAAAGAAAATGCCGAGAAAAAAACTGAATCAGGAGAATTATTTTTTAAGGTTGGAAGTATTGCTATAATGATGTTTAATGTGGATTATATTGAACGTATGCACGATAAGAAACTTATTAATTTTAATACTGCTGCGCTTAAAAAAGTTCCATATATTGATGAAGCAGGTACTTTTATTAATCCTGACTTGCCTAATGCCTATAAATTTGAAGCGTTCGTATTCGATGTTATGCCTCATGCACACAAAAGTTTAGCTTTTGAAGTAATGCGTGAAGAAGAATTTGCTCCAATAAAGAATGCTAAAGGCGAAGATAGTGCTGAAGTTGCATATAAAATGCAATCAGATTTGTTTAAACAATGGTTAATTTATGCAGGAATTTCTTCTAAAGTTGTTCATAATTTAAAAAATGTTGAAATTTCAGCCTTATTTGCAATAGATAAAGAAGAATTTAAATATAAAATTTCTGCTAACTTACATGAATATGAATCTAAATTAGAACATGTTGAAGAATTTTATTTCGGATAATTTCTTTAATATATTTGGTATGATTGTTTCTATTCTCTTTCTATTCTTATTTTTATGATTATTTATGCCGGGCTATTAATTATTGTAATGGTAATCTACTGATAATGTTACTGAATTGTAGAATTTTTGTGAATTTAGTATAAACTAGGTTTTTTTAATTAATTAGATTGATTTCTGTATTTTTTTACAAAGTATTACATAATAAGTATACTTTAATGAATTTAACCATAAACTTTATAAATATTTATTACAAGATAAGTATTAAGCTTCGTATTTTATGTTAAATTTAAGTTAGATGAGTAATTCGACTATTTTACAAAAAGTATCAATGTATTCTAGTTCTTATAATTTGCAAACTAATATTGAATCACATAATGTCAATTATAATTTAACAATCTCTCATCCAGAAATTTCTTATTCGAAAGAAATATCTCTTCCTTTAAGCGTTCTTCAAAATAATAGTTCTCTTGAGGCTATAGTTTTCTATTTGAAAGATATACTTGGTTTAAGGTTTAATGAAATTGCTAGATTATTGAATAGAAATCAAAAAACTATTTGGGTAACATATTCTAATGCTAAGAAGAAAAAAATTTCTTTAGATTTACGAAATAATTCTGGTCTTATGTTGCCTTTAAGTATTTTTATCTCGAGAAATTTTAGTATTCTTGAAACTATTGTATTTCATTTACGTATAAATCAGTTATTATCTTTTAATGAAATTGCTAAATTACTTGGAAAAAATTATCGAACTATTTGGACTGTATATAAACGATCATTAAAGAAATTAGAACATGAGAAATAATTTATTAAATTGGAAAAAGAAAAATATGGAAGAGAATTATGTAGATGATACTGTAGCTAAGAAGTTAAGTAAAATATTATTAGTTATTTTATTATTATCTACTTTATGTCTTAGTATTATTTCTTTCTCTAGCGCAATACCTGTAGGACCTAGTATAATTTACAATTCAACAACTAATGCAACTTTACGTCCAGCAACAGCAATAACAACTATTGGAGGATCATTTACAACATTAGTATTGAATACAACTGGCCAAACTTATAGGTGGAAGGCTTATGTTGGTAATGTTAGTGGAAAATTAATATTAGCTGATGCAACAAATAAATCCATATTTGATTGGACTGTAACTAGTGTTACAGGAGAAGTATATGCAACACGTGCAAGTAGTTCGGTAGATTGGTCGACAATTGGTTGTGCAGACGGTTCCTTAATTAATAATGAGGATGTATTAATGAATATGTCTCTTACCGCCCCTGATACAATAAATAAGACATTCAATAATACTTTACATAAATCGTTTTATGTTGGCACTACTAGAATATCTAATAGTACATGTAGAGCTATTGCAACATACGTAAATGGAACTTCTCAAGCATTATCTGAGAATGCTGTGTTCCAAGAGATATTATTGAAGGACGGGGCATCTAATTTAGTTTATACTACTCTAGTTAATTCGAGTAATATTGGATATAATAATAATAGATATGATTTCCAAATGATACTTGCAGAGAATGAATATAGTGTGACTCCTACGACGTATTATTTGTATGTGGAGTTAATTTAGATTGAATGATTGTTAAAATATGGTGAGGTGATAATGAATGATAAATTTGTTTGATTTGGTGTGAATTCGTTTTGCGCATCAATATTCATAGGTAATGAATGTTGTTTTTTTAAATTTTAAATGCGCTTTATCGACGAAAATTAATACTAATTAAGCAGTTAATTAAATAGTGTATTAGATTAATTATAATAAAATGCTAAATATTATATGTATTATAATAATACATTTAATAGTAATAATATTATTTAAAGTAATAAATATATGAAACAGGAGATTAAATTAATGATTTAAAACGGCTATAACTTAGTTATAGAGTGGTTTATGTGAATGGTTTATTTTAGAGGAACAACAAATGATGTTTAATGTTAAATGGATCGGAATGATTACTTTACTACTTATTATATTCCCTTGCGTAGTTTCCGTTCCTATTGGTCCAACAAGTGTAGTTAATGTAGGAAGTACTAAATATTCTTCTTCAAGTGCTACTAATATTTCTGCAATAGCAGGTAATGTGACTGAATTAAATTTTAATGCAAACGCTATTACTCAAACTTGGCAAGGTTATTTTGGTAATGTTACTGGTAATGTTGTTTTAAGTAACTCTAATAATCAAACATTATATAATTGGAATCTTTCTTCACCAACTGGTGAAGTTTATGCGACGAGAAATAGTGATGTGCCTTCGTGGGATAGTGTTTCTTGTGCTAATCAAACTCAAATAGATTTTGAAGATTTAACTTTAGGTGTTAATCAGACAACTGATCAAGATTCTGTTAATAATACTTTTTTAAATACTACTTTTTTTAATGATTTTTATGTTGGCAATGTTAAAATTAATAATACTCAAAATTGTCGCGCAATTAATTTATATGGTGGAACTTCGGCTCCCTCTACTGATTTTCAAGAAATATTATTGCATGACGGTACGGATATGATTTATACTGCTATAATTAAACAAGATGCTGTTGGTTTTGATAATCGCACTCATGATTTTGAGATGCTTGTTGGTGAGAATGGTCATTTAGGTGATGTTGATGCCGTATCTTATTATTTTTATTTAGAGTTGCAATAATATGTTTATCGGCTATTTTCTTAGCTATGGATTTGATTATTGATGGTTCTTAGTTAATATTTGATTTAGGGTTTTTAATCGGTAAAAAGGCTTAATTCAGTAATTACTTAATTAGTGTACTTAGTTTATTATTGTCGATGATTTATTGATGTAATATATTTATTATTGTAGATTTATTTTTATTGTTATGAGTGTAATTATGTTTAATTATATTTAAAGTACTTAGTTTGTTTCACTAATAAACGAAAGATTTAAATATAACTTAAGATATAGTTATATTAAGATACAAAAGTGTATACTGAACTACACGAAATTTATCGTCGGAAAATTAAAAGATTTAATCAAAAAATATTTTGTTTAAATTTTCATGTTGATTTTTGTTTGATTCGTAACTTTTGATATGTGATCAAATGTACTGTAACCGTTTAACAAGTTATAATCAAAACTAGTAATTAAAGATTGTTTGAAAACTTAAAGGTGGAAACTCTAATTTAGTTAGAGTTAGCTATATCCTTTTAAGTTGCGTGAATACTATGGAACAAGAAACATTGTTTACATCCTCGAAATGGGATATATTGAAATGCCTCGAAGCCGGTAAAAAGTCTCCATTAGATTTAGCTAAAGAAACACATACTTCTGTTGCAAATATTTCTCAACAATTACGACTTTTAGAACTTGCAGGTTTTGTTAAAAGTGAAAGAATTTCTAATAGAGATAAGGGATTACCTAGAATTCTTTATAGTATTTCTAATAATAATTCATACATTGTAGCAACAACACCAGGATTTGTTGATAAGAAATTTTTAACTCTTCAAGATTACCAAAGATGTACATTAAAAATTTGGTTTTTAGATAATATATTATTACAACGATATGTTGAAAGATTTTTTTGGTCCATTGAAAAATATTTAGATAAAATTGACGTTATTTCTGTAGATGCTAAAGAATTAGGTAATATTAAGGTATTTATTTTAACAAATAATGCTGATGTTAAAAAATTAAAAGATTTGACAATAGAAGGCCAAAGTGGTTCTGTAAAATTTACTATTAATTTCATTAAAGAACAAGATGTTAAAAAATCTTTATTGAATACCTATATTATACATGATATTAAAAATTTGGTGAATGGTTAGAGAGGGATTTAAAATGAATATTTTGAAAATTTTAGGAATATTATTGATTGCAATTTTAAACATATGTTTAATTGCTGCGGTACCTACGGGTCCATCCAATATTCAATTTATTAGTAGCGGTAGATATGGTGTAACTACTGCATCTAATGTTTCGGCAGTTGCAGGTAATTTAACGGAGTTAACTTTTACTGCAAATACGGTTACGCAGACTTGGCAAGGTTACTTTGGTAACATATCTGGTAGTATAAAATTAGGTGATGCTAATAATAATACTTTTTATGATTGGACTAGCGCTTCTCCTAATGGTGAAATTTATGCAACACAGAAGAGTGATACTCCTACATGGGGTAGTATTGCTTGTGCTACTCAAGGTCAAGTTAATTCTGAAGATACAAATTTAGGTATTAATCAAGCTACTGATCAAGATTCTGTTAATCGTACTTTTTTGAACAACACTGCATTTAATGCTTTTTATGTTGGTAATATAAATATTAACGATACTCAAGATTGTCGTGTGGTTAATTTATACAATAGTACTGCTGCTCCAACTACTGATTTCCAAGAATTATTATTACATGATGGAACAGACATAGTATATACTGCTTTAATTAAACAAGATACTCTTGGTTTTGATAGCCGTACTCATGACTTCCAGATGCTTGTAGGAGAGGATGGTCACTTAGGTAATACTGCTCCAACGCCTTACTATTTTTATGTTGAGTTAGGTTAAGTTTAATTAGAACTGTTTTAATAGCAACACTTTTATTTTTGCTAGTATGTTGCTAGTATATTATTTTTATTTTTTTGGTTATATTTTTTGTTTATGTGTGGTTTGTATTGTGTAAGGATATTTTATGTATTTATATTGTATATAATAATAAGGATAAAAAATGAAGATCAGAAAAAATATTAAAATGCGTAATTCAAAGAGATTGAATACAATTATACTATTGATTACATTTATTGTATCTCTAGTGTATTTATTATCTGTCTCTTTTGTTATTGCTGCACCTGCTTCTCCTGTAGTTAATTATTCTTCTAATACTACATATGTTACAAGTATGGTTAATCGTTCAACTGATGTAAAAGGAACTATAACAACCATTACTTTAAGTGCTAATCAGCAAGACTATAAATGGAAAGCATATGTTGGAAACGTTAGTGGTAGGTTAGTATTAGATGATGCATCTGGAAAATCAATATATGATTGGTCAACAGGTGTTGTAACTGGTGAAGTTTATGTATCAAGATTTTCTAATATAAATTGGGGCAGTATTGCATGCGTTGATCAAACAGTTATTAATGCTGAACAAGTAGGTCTTAGTATGAATTCTACAGTTAAAGATAATATTAATGCTACTTTTAATTATACTACTCATGCATCTTTTAGTGTTGGTACTATTCCTATTAGTGGATGTAGATCGACTGCAACTTATATTAATGATGCGGCGCAAGTTATGAGTTCATCAGCTTCTTTTCAAGAAGTACTATTAAGAGATACTATTACCTCTAATATGTTATATGCTGGTCTTATTAATTCAGCCACTACTGGTTATAATGGTCAATCTTATGATTTTCAAGTTATTATTGGAGAAAACGAATCGGCAACAGTTCCTACCACGTATTATTTTTGGGTAGAATTAGGTTAATATTTATGAAAATATTTTATGACTAATATTAAATGATATTAAACAAGTAAAATTATGGTAACTAAATCAATTTAGTTAAAATCAAAATAATAATCAAACATATATAAAGGTAAATTAATATGAAATTAAATATAAAAAAAACAACAATTGAAACAATTTTTGTATTGGTGGTGTTAGTTTTATTTGTTTGTGTTTTTATATCTCCCTTAGGTTTTGCACTTAATAGTTTCGGTTCTAATTATAAGAATGTTACTGTTACGACTCATGCTAATATTACTAATGCTAAGCCTGAGATTTTGAATCTTACTGTTTATGAGTCTTTAAATTATTCTTATCGTAATGTTACTGTATCTGCAGGATACTTAAAGACGGTTTTATGTAATGCGAGTGTTCGTGATTGGAATGGTTTTAATGATATTATTTACGCTAATGGTACTTTATGGCATAGTTCTTCAAGTTATAATGCTGCAGATAATAATAATAGCCATTATACTAATAGTTCTTGTACTTTAAATGAAACAGGCAGTCCTACTGAATATGGTATTTATGTTTGTTCGTTTGATGTTTGGTATTATTCTAATAATGGTACATGGACTTGTAATGTTACTATTATGGATACTTTAAACAAAACAGGTTCACTTACTAATACTACTTTATTTTTACCTGTTTATTCTTTAAATGTTACTGATGGTATTGATTATGGTAATGTTGCTGTTGAAGGTTATAGTTTAGATGTTGAAGCTAATATAACTAATTTAGGTAATATGCCAATTAATGTTTCTGTTGAAGGTTATGGAACTCGCCGTAATGATGGTCTTGCTATGAATTGTACTGTGGGTAATATTTCTGTTCAACATCAGAAATATGGTTTATCTTCAGGATTAGATTACGCTACTAATATGACTGCTTTAAATGGAAGTCTTGGCGGAAGATTAATTCCAAATTTAACCATCTCTAAACAGAATACTTCAAGTTCATCTTTTAATTCGACTTATTGGAGTTTATATGTTCCACCAAATCCATTTGGAAATTGTACTGGATACATAATCTTTACTGCTATGGCTCCATAATATTTTAGTTTTATATTCTATATTATTTTTGATTTTATTGGCTATTATCTTGTTATTTTTTTCTCTAGTATAGGTCTTTAGCTCTTATTATTATTATTATTATTATTATTATTCTTATCGCTATGGTTTTTATGGTTATCGTGGTTTTTATCGGTGTGGTTTTAACTTAATTATGATTTATTAAATACTATAAAAGTAAGTAAAAATATAAGTAAATTAATAAGTAAAATTTATAAAGCCTTTCTGCCTATTTATGGTTATGGCTGTAAGTTTGAAGCGTAAATTATATTCAAGAGGCGGAAGTTTTGAAACTACTGTTCCAATACAATTATTATTCTCTTTAGATCTTGATAAAAAACATAATGTGGTATTTGAATTTGATAAAAAACAAAATAGATGGTATGTGGTTTTTGAAGAGGATAAAAATAAATGAGATTATATGAAAATAAGATATTGCTTTTTGTATTCATGTTAGTTGTATCTATATTAACTTTGGTTTTATTTTTTGATAACTCTGATATATCGAATAATAGTATCAACGCTAATGTTGTAAATACTCATGTAGAGGTTTTACCTGTTGAACCAAAAAATTGTTCATTTCAATTACATGCTGGATGGAATCTAATTTCCATTTATTGTTTGGGAATGCTTAATGAAAGGGTAATGGTGTTACAATCTGTAAATAATTCCTATGGTTCTATATTTTCTTATCAGAGTAGAGATTTAACTGATCCTTGGAAAAGTTACAATGCTTCTCTTCCTAATTGGACTATTCAGCAATTAACTCATATGGATAGAGTCTCGGGGTATTGGATTTATATGTATAATGCTACTACTTTGTATTATGCAGGAATTTATTATGATTCTAATATTCCTTTGCGTAATGGTTGGAACCTTGTTGGTTATCCTAAGAACAGAACTACCAATATCAATGATAGTTTAAATGGCATATCTTTTAGTGTAGTGGAATATTACGATACTCAAACTAATACGTGGATGTATTATTATCAGAACGGTTCATCTAATACTTTAACTCAATTTGAACCTTATGAAGGATATTGGATAAATGTTAGTGGTTTACAGCAATGGAATATTACTAGAAATTAAATTAAACTCCAAATTAGAGATTAATATCATGTTGGTTACTGTGATATATATATATTGATTAAAAATGAATAAAAAATTTATTTCCAAAATATTTTTACTTTTAGTAATTATATCTCTAATTAGTATGATATTTGTTAAATTTAATTATGCTTATCCAATATTGCCAACAGAATTTTATGGTACTGTAACATCTTATAATACTAATGCTTCAACAGGTGTAATAACTGCTTATGCGGGAAATATTAGTTGCGGATCGTTTAATATTGTAAATCGTGGATTTTTCGGAGTGTTATCTTGCATTGGTGCTGATACTCTTAACTCTAATAGTACTGGTGGGATTAATAATCAGGAGATTGTTTTTAGATATAATGATAATCCTGTAACGGTAACTGGCGATACAATGTTTAGTTCAGGTAATTTTAAATTTGTTAATATTATTTTTCCAAAAGTATTTTGCGGTGATGGTTTTTGTGATTCGTTAGAAAATTGTATTAGTTGTGAAATAGATTGTCGGGCTTGTAATTTTACTGCTAATGTTTCTCAAAATGTTACAATTAATGTATCTGTTAATCAAACCACTGGTGGCGGTAGTACTACTGGTTCTGGTTCTGGTGGTGGCGGTTCTGGTGGTGGTGGCGGTTCTGGTGGTGGTGGCGGTGCTGGTGGTGGCGGAGGGTTTTCCAATAATTACG